>CAZZZU010000151.1:0-8042 GCA_964658805.1 uncultured Steroidobacteraceae bacterium | reverse complement strand
CGAGCTGTGATTCGGGCCGGGGAAAGGTACCGATCTGTTCCTGAGGATTTTGTGTGGCGAGCACGAAGAACGGCTCCGGCAGGGCCATCGACTTGCCGTCGAGGGTGACCTGATGCTCCTCCATCGCTTCGAGCAGCGCGCTTTGCGCTTTCGGCGAAGCACGATTGATCTCGTCCGCCAGGATCAATTGCGAAAAAATGGGCCCGTGCTGGAAGCGAAACTCACCGCTTTCGCGATCGAAGATCGAGACGCCGAGGACATCGGCCGGCAGGAGGTCGCTGGTGAATTGAATACGTTGAAAAGACAGACCGAGCGATTTGGCGATGGCGTGCGCGAGCGTGGTCTTACCGACGCCCGGGATGTCTTCGATCAAGAGGTGGCCGCGCGCCAGGAGGCACGCGAGGCATAACCGGATCTGCCCGTCCTTGCCGAGAATCACGCGATTCAATTGCGCAAGAATCGCCTCGAGGTGCACTGCGATCCCGCTCATGGGTCCGCGAGCTGGCGCACCCTGGCAAGCTGTGCCGTCAACTGGCTCATTTCCGTGCGCAGCTCGGCGAGACGGGACTGATCCTTCGCCACGATGTCAGGCGGCGCATTTTTGGCAAAATCACCATTCCGCAGCTTGGCTTCCATCTTGCCCAGATCGGTTTCGGTCTTGCGCTGCCGTTTGGTGAGGCGCTCGAGTTCCGCGGCAGGATCAATGACGCCGGCCATGGGCACCAGAATCTCCAGTGTCGCGATCAATGCGACCGCCGAGATAGGGGCGGCCTGGTCTGCCTTTAACACTTTCGGCGTGACGATGCCCGCCAGGCGCACGAGATACGGCAGACTTCGCTCCAGATATTCGAGGTCCTGCGGCGAGGCATGCTGCAGCAACACATCGAGCTTGCGGCTCGGCGCAATATCCATCTCGCCGCGAATCTGGCGGATGCCTTCGATGAATGCCATGACCCAGCGCATTTCGGGCTCGGCGCGTGCGTCCACCGAGTACCCGGCGGCTGTCGGGTAGGGCGCGCGCATGATCGTATCGCCTGTGACGCCGGCCGGCCCATGCACCCGTTGCCAGATCTCCTCGCTAATATAGGGTGCGATGGGATGCAAGGCGCGCAGCAGCGCCTCGAGTGTCGTGATCAACGTAAGACGTGTGCCGCGCTGGGCCGCTGCCGACGCGCCATCGTGCTGCAGAACGGCCTTGGAGAGCTCGAGGTACCAATCGCAGAACTCATGCCAGGTGAACTCGTAGAGCGCGTTCGCCACGACATCGAGGCGGTATTCGGTGAATCCGGTTTCGATACGGGTCAACATGGCTGCGAGCCGCGCGGTAATCCAGCGGTCCGCAAGACTGAATTCGGCGCCTTCGTGGGTAGCGGGCTGCCCCTCGACATTCATCAGCACGTAACGCGCCGCATTCCACAGCTTGTTGCAAAAGTTGCGATATTCCTCGACGCGGACCATGTCGAATTTGAGGTCGCGACTTTGCGTGGCGAGGCGCGCGAACGACAGTCGCAGTGCGTCGGTGCCAAACGCAGCGATGCCTTGCGGGAACTGCCGGCGCGTCGCCTTCTCGATGGCGGCCTTCATCTGCGGTTGCATCAAGCCCGTGGTGCGCTTCTCGAGCAGCGCGTCGAGCGTGATGCCGTCAACGATGTCGAGCGGGTCGATGACATTGCCCTTCGACTTGGACATCTTTTGACCGTCTTGGTCGCGAATCAAGCCGTGTATGTAGACGTCACGAAAGGGCACGTCGTCCGTGAATTTGAGACCCATCATGATCATGCGGGCCACCCAAAAGAAAATGATGTCGAAGCCGGTCACCAGCACCGCGGTCGGGTAGTACGCTTGCAAGGACGGCGTCATGACCGGCCACCCTTGCGTGGAGAAGGGCCACAGAGCCGACGAGAACCACGTGTCGAGCACGTCGTCATCCTGGCGCAAGGGCACCGCTGCATCGATGCCATGGGCGGCGCGCACCTCTGCCTCACTGTGCGCCACATACCATTTTCCTGCCGGATCGTACCAGGCGGGTATCCGGTGCCCCCACCATAGCTGCCGGCTGATGCACCAATCTTTGATCTTGCGCATCCACTCGTAGTAAACGGCATTCCATTGCTCAGGGATGAAGCGGATGCGGCCCGCCTCGACTGCACGCAATGCGGGTTCCGCCAACGGTTTGATGTCGACGAACCACTGGTCTGTGAGTAATGGCTCGAGCACTGCGTTGCTGCGGTCGCCGCGCGGTACGGTGAGCTTGTGCGGTTCGAGACGGTCGATGAGTGCCAGGCGCTCCAGATCTTCCAGCACCTGCCGACGCGCGACGTAACGATCGAGACCGCGATAGGGCGCCGGGACCTCATCGTTCAGGGTGGCTTCGAGCGTCATGATGTTCAGCAGCGCGAGACCGTGCCGTTGGCCCACGTCATAGTCATTGAAGTCGTGAGCCGGCGTGATCTTGACGCAACCGCTGCCGAACGCGGGGTCGACGTAGCTGTCGGCGATGATCGGAATCTCGCGCGTCGTCAGCGGCAACTTAAGCTTGCGCCCGAGCAGCGCACGATAACGTTCGTCGTCCGGATGCACGGCCACTGCCGCGTCGCCGAACAAGGTTTCGGGACGCGTGGTGGCCACGGTGAGGAATTCTTCGCTGTCCACCAATGGATAGCGCAGATGCCACAGCGTGCCCAGCTCCTCCTCGGCCACCACTTCGAGGTCCGAGAGAGCGGTCTTGAGCACCGGGTCCCAATTGACCAGACGTTTGCCGCGGTAGATCAGCCCCTCGCGGAACAGACGCACGAACACTTCGGTCACCGCCCGCGACAGCGCCGGCTCCATAGTGAAGCGATCGCGCTGCCAATCGACCGAGGCGCCGAGCCTGCGCATCTGGCGGGCGATGATGCCGCCAGACTTTTCCTTCCATTCCCAGACGCGCTCGACGAAGGCGTCACGGCCGAGGTCGAGACGACTCTGGCCCGCGGTGTTGAGCTGGCGCTCGACCACCATCTGCGTGGCGATACCCGCGTGGTCAGTGCCGGGCTGCCACAGCGTGTCGAAACCGCGCATGCGGTGATAGCGGGTGAGCGCGTCCATGATGGTGTCCTGGAACGCATGACCCATGTGCAATGTGCCCGTTACGTTGGGCGGCGGAATGACGATGGAATACGCGGGCCCCTGGCCGCTCGGGACAAAGTAGCCTGCTGCTTCCCAGTGCGCATAGATACGCGCCTCGATGTCTGCCGGCGAAAACGCCTTATCCATCTTCGCCTGCGGTCTGGATCACCAGCACCTGTTCACGCAGGATGCGATCAACCAATTCGGGAAGCTCGGTCTTGAGTTGGTCGCGCACCCGCTCGAGCAACGTGGCTTCGATATCCTTCACCGCCTGATGTAGCAACGAATCGGACAGCTCGAGTATTTCGGCGAGAAGCGCGGCGTGCAGCGACCTGACATCGTAGCTCGCCGGCGGCAGCGTGCCGTCCTCGACGACGTCGTGCAGCACGGGAATGTCGCGCGGATCAGCGCGTTCCGTCATGTCGTCGATGCACGCCCGTACAGGAAGTCCACCAGGAGGGGCACCGGGCGACCGGTGCTGCCCTTTTGCGATCCTGACAGCCATGCGGTACCGGCGACGTCAAGATGCGCCCAGTTCAGATCCTTGGCGAACTTCCAGAGAAACGATGCGGCAGTACAGGCGCCCCCCTCACGGCCACCCACGTTGGCGATGTCGGCGAAGTTACTCTTGAGCTGATCCACGTACTCTTCACCGATGGGCAGGCGCCAGGCCCGATCGTCGGTACGCACGCCGGCCGATTCGAGTTCCCCTGCCAGGTTTTCATCGTTGCTCATCAGGCCGCTGAAATGATTGCCGAGTGCAATAATGCAGGCGCCGGTCAGGGTCGCTACATCGACGACTGCAGCTGGCTTGAAACGACGGCTGTACGTCAGGGCGTCACACAAAACCAACCGTCCCTCCGCGTCCGTGTTCAGGATTTCGACGGTCTGCCCCGACATCGACGTGACGATATCGGCCGGTTTGACCGCGGTGCCGCTCGGCATGTTTTCGCTGGCCGCAATGATGACGACCACATTGATCTTCAATTTCATCTCGACGACGGCGCGCAGGGTGCCGAGCACGGACGCAGCGCCGCACATATCGAATTTCATCTCATCCATGGCCGGTGGGTCTTTCAGCGAGATGCCGCCCGAATCGAATGTGATGCCCTTGCCGACCAGACACACGGGCCCTTCGGATTTTTTCGCGCCGCGGTATTCGCAAACGATCACGCGCGGCGGCTGGGACGAGCCTTGCGCAACGGCAAGCAAAGCGCCCATCTTGAGCGACTTGATTTCCGCTTCATCCAGCACGCTGACTTTGATGCTGGGAAATTCCTTGCCGAGCTCGAGCGCCTGTTCGCCGAGGTAGGTGGGCGTGCAGATGTTCGGCGGCAGGTTGCCGAGATCGCGCGCCAACGCCATGCCGTTGCCGACGGCTTTGCCGACGCGCAAACCTTCAGCGGCCGCCTTGAGCGCGCGCGCATCCGCCACCGCCAGCAGGATCTTTCCCAGCGGCCGCGGCTTCGGTTTGCCCACGGTCTTGAGGTCGGGAATTTTATAGGCGTGGCCGCAAAACACTTCGGCAACGATCCGTGCGCGATAGTGGGTATCGACATCCGTCACTGTTTCCTGAGCCAGGTAGACCACCGCATCTTTCGCACCGGTCTTGGCGAGCGCCTGGGCACTCGCGAGCACCGCCCGGCGAAATTGTTTACGGGCGAAGCTGTCGCGTGCGCCCAGGCCCACCAGCAATACACGTGGCGTCGCCGCACCGGGCGCGTGCGCCAGGAACAGCGTATCGCCGGTCTTGGCCGCAAAGTCTCCATCCTCGCGCAGCGCGCTGATGAGGCCATTCAACTGCTTGTCCATTTGCCGTGCGACGTGGCCCAAGTCACCGCTTTCGTAAACACCGACCACGGCGCAGCCGCCGGCATTGCGCACTTTTCCATCAACAATTGCGGAGAAATCCATAGTCGACCGAACTCCGGGGAAACAAGCGTCTAGTCTACTAGATTATCGCGCCAGCTCTCAGCTGGCGTAAGCTTTCCGGCTATGAAGTGGACGATGCAAAGATACGTCTTGCGCGAGGTGATACAGACCTGGCTTGCGGTCACCGGTGTATTGGTCGCGATCCTGGTCTCGAATCAGCTTTCGCGTGTACTCGGGCAGGCCGCTGCCAATCAGTATGGACGCGGCGTGGTCTTCGACCTGATCGCACTCGGCGCCATCATGAATCTATCGGTGATCGTACCCGTGGGGTTGTTGTTGGCGGTGGTTCTGACGCTAGGCCGCATGTACCACGACAGCGAAATGGCAGCTTTGCAGGCCACCGGCTTTGCCCCAGCACGGCTGCTGGCGCCGCTATTCTGCTTTGCGGGTGTCATCGCGGTGGGACTTGCGTGGCTGGTGTTCGTCCAGGTGCCGCGTGCCGATGCACAGGTGCAGCGCTTACGCCAATCTGCCATCAAGGAAGCGCAGTTTGGGCAGCTGGACGCAGGTCGGTTCCGCGCCTTCGCGGGCGGTGAGGCCGTGTTCTACGCTGAGCGGGTCGACGCCGACGGCGTGCTGCACAACGTTTTCGTGCAACGTGAATCCGGTGAGCGCGTGGAAGTGGCGCTTGCGGACACGGCAACCTATTCCAAAACCGCTTCGGATGAGGTGCACCTCGTGACGCTGTACAACGGTCGGCGTTATGAAGGCGTGCCGGGACAAAACGATTTTCGTGTCATCGAGTTCAAGGAACACGGCATTCCGATCGCGACGCCTGCAGATATCAAAGGCCCGCTCGACCCGGACACCAAGCCGACCCGCGCGTTGCTCGGTTCGGATGCACCGTCAGATATTGCGCAACTGCAATTTCGTGCCTCGACGCCCATCATGGCGTTGGTGCTGACGCTGGTCGCGGTACCCTTGAGCCGTCTGCGACCGCGACAGGGTCGCTACGCGCGGGTGGGATTCGCGATCGTCGTATACTTCGTCTACATCAACCTGCTGTCGGCCTGCAAAGTGTGGTTGGAGAAAGGCCAGATATCGCCGCTGGTCGGTGTTTGGTGGGTGCATGGCCTGGCGTTGGCCTTGGGTCTTTATCTGGTCTGGCGCGCGGCGCAGCGCAATTGAATACGCTCGACCGGTATCTGTTCCGCACCGTGTTGGTGTATGCCGCGATGACGATGGCGGTGCTCCTGACGCTGGCCGGCCTGTTTGTGTTCATCAGTCAGCAACGCGACATCGGCGTAGGCAGTTACAACGCCGGCAGTGCTTTTATCTACACGTTGCTGAACGTGCCGCAGGAAGCCTTCGACCTGATGCCAATCGGTGCCATGATCGGCGCGCTGATGGGCCTGGGGCATCTTGCGGCAGGAAGTGAGCTGGTCGTCACCCGCGCCTCGGGCGTGTCGGTCTGGCGAATTGCCTGGCCCGTGAGTCTGGCGGGACTTACCATGAGTCTCCTCATGTTTGGCCTCGGCGAATATGCGGCGCCACCGATGGCGCAATTCGCAATACGCGAAAAGACCAGTGACAAGCTGTCCGATGTCAGTTTCGCCGGTTCGAGCAGCGCCTGGGTGAAGGAAGGCAATCTGATCCTGCGGGTACAGACCGGCGAAGTTGATCGCGCTTTCGGCGGTGTCGCCGTGTTCCAGCTCGACAGCCCGACGCGTCTGCATTCGATCCAGCGCGCCGAGCGCATTTCCGTCGCGGATCCGCGTTTCTGGGAGCTGCACAATGTTGCGACCACGAAGTTCACGCAAGATCACATCGACAGCAGCCGCGAAGCGGAGACCACCATGCACTCGACCGTGAACCGGGATTTTTTGAGCCTGGCTGCCACCGATCCGCAGCTGCTCACCTTGAGCGGGCTCAAGTCCTATATCGAGCACCTGCGCCGTAACAAACTCGGCACGGCGTCTTATGAAATCGGCTACTGGTCGCGCATCGCGCGACTGTTCGCGGTAGTCATCGTCACGCTGCTGGCATTGCCATTCGTATTCGGTCCGTTGCGCACCACCGGCGCGGGCACCCGAACCGTGATTGGTGCGATGCTCGGCATCGTATTCTTTCTGGTCACCCGTACCATCGAAAATGGCGGACAACTCTTTGACGTCAATCCTGCCGTGGTTGGATGGACGCCTACGGCGGTGGTGGGCCTTTGCACCCTGATTGCCATCGCACGCACCCGCTAGCTAGCAACGCACCACGCGTGAGCCGCTCAGGCGGTCGTGCAAGGCCAGGCGTTGCGGATCGACGTACATCCATAGGACGCCGAGTGCGGCGGGTAGCCAGGCCAGCACACCGAACGCGAAGCGGGCAGCGCTTCGAACGAAGCGCAATGGCTTGCCGTCGGTATCGACGGCACGCAGTCGCCAGGCGCGCATGCCCAATGTCTGACCACTGCGCATCCAGTTTAGAATGGCGTACCCCGCGATGATGCCGAGCAATGCGGCCCGGTACAGGTACACCCATGCCCCGACTGTTTCCGCGGTGAGCCCAACGTGTGTGAACACCATGACGGCGCCCGTAAACAGCAGAAGCAGCGCCACGACCAGCAATGCGTCGTATAGCAGTGCCGCGAAACGCCGCCAGAACCCAGCGGGACCTCCCGCGGTCACGACGGCGCGGGCGCTTTTGCCTTGCTCGACGGCTTCTTTACCGGCACGTCCTTGGGCACTAACAGTTGCTCGATAGGGCGAAAGATACCTTCGTAGCGATAGCCGGCGATTTCGAAAGCGCGACCGGCCGTTTTCGCGGGAGTGGTTGCGTCCTTGTTGGAGGAGATCTGAATCCAGTGTTTGTCGGCAACGACCGTTCCCGTGATATTCAAAGTGGTGCCATCGGTCAGGGTGATGGTGGCGGTCGATGCCTTGCCGAAGTCAACGGCGGAAGCCGCTGCCACGTCTTCGGCGCGCAGGCCGCTCAACATGGATGGCGGTGGTGACAGCAGGGCCGCATCGGCGGGCTTACGGCCCGGTGGCACCCCGGACAGGGTAAAGCTA
>CAZZZU010000150.1:0-8388 GCA_964658805.1 uncultured Steroidobacteraceae bacterium | reverse complement strand
CATCGGTGCCCGGCACTGCGGCTGACCCGACCCACCCGCCGAAATCCGCCAACTGGCCCGCACGCCCCCCGCCTCAGCGGGGCTGAAACGGGCTTCGTCTACGAGGCCTGGCCGGTGTCTGCTTGAGTCGGTGCGAATCGAATTCAATACGCTGCCGCAAAAGACTATCGCCATCGATGCGCTCTGCGAGACTCTCGACATCTCTGGGCCGTACACCGGCGCGCTGAAAGTGCACTTTCCAGCCATTCACAACCGCGATGACTGCGGCCACCTCGGCAACACCCTGCGTCGGGGTCAAGCCGAAGGCTTCGCATTGGGAGATCGCGTTGGCGAGTGTCGAGTCGCGGCCATCATTGCCGCAAGCAAACTCCTGATGGCCCTGTCCTGAGTTCGTCGGTACCACATCGTACGCGGGCGCCAGCCGCAGGCGGCCATTCTCATAGGGGTCCACGATCAACAGGGAGTGATTCTTCTCGTGGTCGTCAGTGTTGTCGATCAAGATATTGAAAGTCATGCGACGGAAGAGTTCGCGCGCATCCCGCTGGTTGATGCTGTCCTTGCTCACGCCAATGCGGCGAATGATCCGCGCCAGTTCGGGATAGCCCATATCCGGCTCGCTGCCCGACGCGGTGGCGGCGCGGATGGCAGTGCCCGCGCAGATCGCGTGAATCCGCAGCTCGC
Organism: uncultured Steroidobacteraceae bacterium; assembly: GCA_964658805.1. GTDB lineage: Bacteria > Pseudomonadota > Gammaproteobacteria > Steroidobacterales > Steroidobacteraceae > Bog-1198. Next base: position 7,707 of record CAZZZU010000150.1, on the reverse strand, counting down.
CTGCGCGATCGAATCGCCTTATCGCAATCGCATTGGCGGAGTTGAGACGAATGACCTGCGTCTGTGCAACGGTGATGCCCGCCTGGCCAGCAAGCGTCATCGTTGCGTGTTCGACGAGAGGCGTATCGACGGGTTCGCCATTGAAGAACTTCACGACCCATTGTTCGCCGTTCACTTCAATCAGTGCTTTCGGCTTGGCGCCCCCGAGGCTGCCACCGGCGCGTACGAGCCTCGCGTCGACTTCGCTGATGGGTTCGGCTGCCTCGATTTTTGCGATCACCTCACTCAGGTGCTGCACCTGCCCGAATCGAGGTAATGGGCCGCCGCTGCGCGGACTGTAAGCCTGTGCCGAGGTTGAAACGCCGAGCGCGCCGAAACGATCATCGCCGGCATAGAAGAGATATTCCATCAGCGACGCACGCTTCGGTTTATCCAGCAAACGGATCACCTTCTCACCCCAACGATCCGGGCGCGCATCGTCAACCGCGCCGACCGCGCGCTCGCTGTCGGCTGCCAGGCGCGACGGGGGCAGATGCTCCATATCGACGAGCGGCAAATCCTCACTGAGCGCAAATCCGGCGCGCAGCCACGCTTCGTGATAGCGCAACGAGACGCCTTTGCCCGCGGAGATCAGCCGCAATGCGCCCACATAGCGCGGTGCATGAGGAGCGCCGAGATACCAGAGATGCAAATCATCGAGGCGCATTTTTTGCTCCCCGCTGGCTACGCGTTTCCGCAGAAGCCCTGGCACGTTTACGGCCCAGTTCAGTAGCCGCGCGGACATCCATCTCGATGGCGCCTCGATCATGTTCCGGTGCCGCGAGACTCTGTAGCGCAGCATCGCGCTGGATCAGCCATAAAGCGGTCGCCACAATACCGATGCCGACGGATGGGTCGCCAGCCTCCAGTCTCTGCAGCGTGGCCACGGAGACACCCAATCGCGCGGCCCAGGACCGCAGCGATTCCTTGCGCCTCAGACGGGCTACAGCAAGGTCAGCACCCAGGCGCTCCAACACGGCGGCCGTGCTGGGAGGCAATTGAAGCAGAGCCTTGGCGGTCTTCGGCATCCCTATAGAATATTACAAAAAAGGTCTATTTGTTATTTTCTATGAGTACATTGCGCCGCTCACTCGTACTGGTGCGCTTGGCCTAAGTGCCGCCGCCCACTTTCGGCGGCGGCACCCTGCGCGAGCGTTTCGCTCCTCTGTCGCTAAACGTGCCTCTACGGCTGACCGGCACCGCCCGACGATCCGTACACTTGTCCCGTCGCATAGCTGCCCTGGTTATCGGCAAGCTGCACGTAGATCCCGCCCAGCTCTGCCGGCTGGCCGGCACGCCCCATCGGCGTCATGCCGCCAAACGCCTTCTGCCGCTCCACCGGGGCGCCGCCGCTCACCTGCAACGGCGTCCAGATCGGACCCGGCGCGACACCGTTGACGCGAATACCTTTTGGCCCCAGCTGCTTCGCCAACGACTTCACGAAATTCATCGTGGCCGCCTTGGTCTGCGCATAATCGTAAAGATCCGCCGACGGGTCATACGCCTGCTCCGACGTCGTCGCAATGATGCAAGAGCCCGCCCGCATGCTCGGTAGTGCCGCCTTGATCAGCCAGAACGGCGCATAAATATTGGTTTTCATAGTCCAGTCGAACTGCTCGGTCGATATATCCAAAATCGACAGATGCGACTGCTGCCGTCCCGCATTGCTCACCAGAATGTCGATCCCGCCCAGCCCCTTGATGGTCTGCGCGATCAGGTCGACACAAAAAGACTCCTGGCGCAGATCGCCGGGAATCCCGAGGCCCTTGCGCCCCGCCGCCTTGATGAGGGCGAGCACCTCGTCGGCATCCGGCTGCTCGTCAGCCAGATAGTTGATGACGACATCCGCGCCTTCGCGGGCAAAAGCGATCGCCGCCGCGCGACCCATTCCGGAATCGCCGCCGGTGATGAGCGCCTTGCGCCCTTTCAAGCGGCCGCTGCCCTTGTAGCTCGTCTCGCCGTGATCCGGTCGCGGCTGCATCTTCGACGCCAGCCCCGGCCACGGCTGATGCTGTTCCGGAAACGGCGGCGTGGGGTATTTGGAGGTGGGGTCCACCAGCGGCATCGCCGGTGACGTATCGCCAGTCGCCGTTGCAGCCTGCGCCGTGCCGAGGGCCGCCCCGGCCACGCTCAAGCCCATTGCGCCCACAAACCCGCGTCGCGCCAGATCAAGATCATTCGAAGCCATAGAATCCACCTTGCGTCGTTCAAAAGGACGCCACGGTACGGACCCATGCAGTCGCGGCGCTAGGGTCTTGCTGCTCCTTGGACTGTCAGCATTGTTCCCGGGAGTGGTGCATGCCGCATGAGTCAGCGCGGGAGGACAATAGAAGAGTAGGTTCCACGTCTGGCGGAGCGGTAGGAAATCCCGATACTGCGCCTCATGACGAATTCAACTTCCAATAATGGTCCGATGCTTAAGTCGGTCGGCTATGCCGCCAAGCATTCCTTCAACAACCTCAAGCGTTTCGAGTTCGAGCGCGCGCCCGCCAAGGCCGATGAAGTGGAACTCGAGGTGCTCTTCTGCGGCGTCTGTCATTCCGACATCCACCAGGTCAAGAACGAGTGGTCGAATACGGTGTATCCCTGCCTGCCGGGGCATGAAGTGGTGGGCCGCATCACGCGCGCCGGCGCGGGCGTGACCCAGCACGCCGTCGGCGACCTCGTCGGCGTCGGCTGCATGATCGACAGCTGCGGCACCTGCGCCCCCTGTCAGTCCGGTGACCAGAACTATTGCGAAGGCCCGAACAGCTGGCTCGCCACCTATAACGGGCCGATGGTCCCTGCCGCCAAAGCGCCGGGCGAGGTCAACATCTACGGACGCGACAATACCTTCGGCGGCTATTCGAACAACCTGGTGGTCAGGGCCAAGTTCCTGATCAAGATTCCCGCGAGCATCCGCCCGGAAGTCGCCGCGCCCATCCTGTGCGCCGGCGTCACCACCTACTCACCCATGAAGAGATGGGGCGTCAAGGCCGGCCAGAAAGTCGGCATCGTCGGTTTTGGCGGACTGGGCCATCTGGCCTGCAAACTGGCAAAGGCGCTCGGCGCCGAGGTCACGGTCTTCACGCGCACCGAAGAGAAGCTGCAGGAAGCAGCGAAGTTCGGAATTACGGCGGTCCTTGAGAAGGATCAGGCCGCAATGGAAAAGCTCACTTCAAGCTTCGATTTCATCCTCTCGACCGTGCCCGAAAAGCATGACCTCAACCCGTTCGTCCTGCTGCTGAAGCGCGACTGCACCGTGTGCGTCGTGGGTGCGCTGGAGCCGCTCGAGCCCATCAACAACATGCAGCTCGCCTTCCACCGCAAGCAGGTGGCCGGCTCCCTCATCGGCAACCTTGCCGACACGCAGGAAGTGCTGGATTTCTGCGCGCAGCATGGGATCGGCCCGGACATCGAGCTGATTAAGATCGAGGACGTGAACGACGCCTATGACCGGGTCGAGAAAGGCGACGTGCGGTTTCGCTACGTCATCGACATGGCATCGCTCGAAATCTGATTGAGTCGGCATTTTCCTACGATGCATGGTGCATGCCGCCTGCTTCGGAGCGTGATAATTTTCAAAGATCAGTCCACTGCCGGAGAGTCTGCGAATGTTGTCCAATAGCGTGTTTTCACCGATTCCTGACTGCATTCCTTACACCGCCGCCGACGCGGCCTCGTCCTTCAGCATCGCCAAGCGCCACGCCCTCGAAGGCCGCGCGCGGATCGCCCGGCAGCGGCAGATGCTCGAGGAGCTGGCCATCCGCGGTGACGACCGGCTGATTTACCAGGGGCGGCAGCTGCTCGACCAGATGATCGCTTTCCAGCGTGCCGCCGAAGATCATCTGCGCAGCGAGCGCGAACGCTCGCTGTTCGAGCAGCTTTAGACAAACCCCTTCAAGCCACCGGCGTGCTGTTGGCGCGCCAGCGCCGATTGGACGCCCAGATCAACGCGAGTCCGGTGCCGAAGAACACCGCCGTGATCCCGGCGGCATAGAGGGCAACGCCGCCGTATCCGCCGGCTTGGGCGGGATTCAAAAACGGATAGGGATACCAACCGATCGCAGCGCCGCGTGCGACGGTATACGCCAGATACAGGAGCGGCGGCACCAGGCAAACGCCCAATTGAGGCCAACCGAGCCGGCCGCGCGGCGGCCAGACGAGCCAATCGACGAGCACGACGCACGGCATCAAGGTGTGCACGACGAAGTTCACCCACGGCCGCAGCGCGCCGAGGTCCTCATTGCGCAGCAGGATGGCGAACACCACCCCGACGATCGTCATGTAGATCACCGCCATCAGGCGCCATACCGGCAGGCTTTTGGACTCAGCCGTCGCCGTTGATTGTCCCGCTGCGGCGAGCAGCACGCCGGCCGCGAACAGGTTGCCCAGATTCGTGAAATAGCTGAAGAAGTTCAACACCGGGAAGCCCAACCTGAGGTGGACGACCAATTGCCAGCCCACCGCCCCCAGCGCCAGGAGCCCAAAAAAAAGCCGATGCGGTCTGTTCATTCTTCATTATGTAACGGGGCGTGAAGCAGTTCCTGGCAGAGTGGTATCGCCGCAGGGAGGCGGTTGTTAGACTTTAGCCATGACTTATTGTGTTGGCCTGTTGGTCGACACCGGCTTGGTGCTGCTGTCGGATTCGCGCACCAACGCCGGCGTCGATCAAATCAATACCTTTCGAAAGATGGCGACGTTCCAGCGCACCGACGACCGCGTGCTGGTGCTGATGTCCGCGGGCAACCTGGGTGTCACGCAGGCGGTGATCAACCTGCTGCACGAACAGCCTGCCGACCCGGCCCAGCCCGCCAAGATCTATGCCGCCAAGGATATGTTCGCGGTCGCCCGTGTCGTGGGCGATGCGCTGCGGGAGATCCATGAGCGTGACGGCAAGGCGCTCGAGGATCACGGTCATGATTTCAACGGCACCTTCATTTTAGGCGGCCAGATCAAGGGCGAGGATCCGCGCCTCTTTCATGTTTACTCGGCCGGCAATTTCATCGAGTCGTCGGTCGACACGCCCTACTTTCAGATCGGCGAGTCGAAATACGGCAAGCCCATCATCGACCGCGTCATCTCGCGCAGCTCGAGCCTCGCGCAGGCGGCCAAGTGCGCGCTGGTGTCGATGGACTCGACCATCCGCTCGAACCTGTCGGTGGGTCCGCCGCTCGACCTCGCCATCATCCGTCGCGACGAGTTCCGGCTGGCAACGCATATGAGCATCGATCTGGAAAACGACTATTTCCGGATGATCCGCACCCGCTGGGGTTTCGCGCTGCAGGAAGTGTTCGCCGAGCTGCCGAACCCGAACTGGTAGCTCACAGGCGCAGCAGGCCGCGCTGCGCCATCTTCCAGAGCAGCAGGCCGACGACAAAAGCCAGGCCCGCGTTCCAGAGCGCGAAGGCCGCCGTGGCAAGGGTGATAAACCGTTGACCCTTGTCCTTGCTGAAGTCACACGAGCCGAGCGCCAGCTGTGCGCCGGTCAGGAACAGGATGACGCCAAGGATGGCCGGCGGCAGCAGCTGAAAGATGATCTCGATCGAGCCGCTGGCGGTGAACGCGAGCAGCAGCAGCAACGTACCCAAGATGATGGGGGCACCGCCGGTGCGGGCACCGAAGGCGACGTGCCCGGCCATGCCGCCGGCCCCGTGGCACATGGGCACGCCGCCGAACAGCGCGGTGGCGAGGTTCATCACCCCGGTGGAGATGGCGACCTTGTTCTCCGTGACCGGCCGATCCGCGAACAACCGGTTGTTTTCCTCGTGGATCGCAATGATGGCGTTGCCCAGGGTGAGCGGCATCTGGGGCAAGGCCAGCAGCACGGTGCCGACGGCGACGTCGGAGAAGGACACGTGCGCCAGTGCGAACGACGGCAGGTGCCAGCTCACACGGATCAGGCGCAGCGCGGACCAGGCCTCGGGATGGAGCCAGGCCGCGCAGGCCGCGCCGAACAGCAGCAGCACGAACATGGCCGGCAGCACGCGATTGGTGAACAGCAGGAGCGTGCCGATGAGGCCGATCGCGGCAATGAGCCACTGGCCATTCATCAACTTGATGCCCTCGAGCATGAAGCCGAGACCGAGACCGAGCACGATGCCGATCACCACACAGCGCGGCACCCAGTGCGCGATCCGCTGCGCGAGACCGGTGGACCCGAGGAAGAGCCACAGAATGCCGGTCGCTGCGCTCGCGCAGACCACCACCGCGGGCGTCACCAGTGCCGTTTGCGCAGCCTGCGTTGCGGCGACCGCACCGATGGCCTTCATCGGCTGCACCGGGAACGGCGTGCGGTAGTAGAGGCCGCACACCACGAGTGCGCTGCCGAATGAAAACAGAATGCCGAACGGCGGCATATGCAGCACGGCGATGTACGCCACCACGAAGGGAATGAGGGTGCCGAGATCGCCGAAGGCGCCGGCCCATTCCATCCGGTCGAAGCGATTGCGGGCGGGGGCTGCTGCGTTCGTCAAGGCAACTCGCGCACGACCTTGCGCGGATCCTTGTCGTCGCGCATTCCGACGTACCTGGGATGGCGCAGCCGGCCGGCACTGGTGAATTCGAGAAAATCGAGGCGCACCACCGCCTGGGGCTCGAGCCAGACGCAGGTTTTCATCTTCTCGGCGGTGAGGCCCTGACCCCAGCGTCCGGCGCCGGCTTCCGGCAGGTTCACGAACGGGCAGGTCTGCGTGCGCAGGGATTCGAGCTGGGCAAACACCGTCTTGCGCGTGGCGGGCACGAAGCCGGCGCGCACGCGAGCCGCGAACTGCAATTCCTTGCCGATGTAGAAGCCGACGATCAGGGCGTCGAAGCCATGGGTACCGGGCGTGTAACCGCCGACCACGAACTCCTGCCCCTGGGTGATGCGGTGCTTGCGCCAGAGCCCGGAGCGCTTGCCGGGTTCGTACAGGCTGTCGGCGTCTTTGGCGACGACGCCCTCGAAACCGTGCTGATGCACCACCTTCAGAATGTTCGCCAGCGCCCGGTGGTCGACGACGGACAGCCGCACATGATCATTGATGGGCAGCACCTTCTCGAGCAGTAAGCGGCGTTCGCGCAGCGGCAGCTGGGTCAGCAGCTTGCCCTTCAACATCAGCACATCGAACGCATAGAAGTGGATCCGGGCTTCCGCGGAGCGAAAGTTCTGCAACAGCGCAAAGTCCGAGCGGCCCGCGGCGTCGAGCGCCACCACCTCGCCATCGATGACGGTCTCGTCCGGCAGCTTCTTCAAGGCATCCGCGACGTATTGGAATTTCTTGTTGAGGACGTTGCCACGCCGCGAGTACAGCGTCGTCTCGCCGCCGCTCTTGACGGCCTCGAGCCGGAAGCCGTCGAGCTTGATCTCGTAGGTCCACTCGGGACCTTCGGGCAGCTGCGGCACCGCCAGGCACTCCATGGATTCGATGAAGGCAGCGGACTTGCGAGATGACGCCATGACCGCATCATGCAACGGGCGGCTCGCAAACGCCTACAAGATCGCAAACGCGACGAGCGTGCGGTCAATCCCGCATTGCATTCGGCCCGCGGCCTAACGCGGCTCGTGAACGTTGCCTGCAGAATCGAACGCACTGGCAAGAAGCGTCAGCCAACCCACAGGGAGATCTTTCATGTCCATGCTCGACAAGATGATTGCAGCCGTTACACCTCCGGAAAGCGACGAGGCGCGGCGTGAAGCCCGACAGAAAG
>CAZZZU010000149.1:0-8425 GCA_964658805.1 uncultured Steroidobacteraceae bacterium | reverse complement strand
TAGGCGCCGACGGCGGGGCGGGTATGGGTGACGTCGATGCTCTGCCAGCCGATCTCGGGGCCGAGCCAGACGTCGACCCAGGCGTGACTGGCGGCATCGCTGAAGTCGCCGGTATAGAGATAGCCGCTGACGTAGCGGGCCGGGATGCCGGCGGAGCGTGCCGCGGCAATGTAGACGTGCGCGTGGTCCTGGCAGACGCCTTCGCGGTTGCCGAAGACGGCGGCGGCGCTGTCTTGAACATCGCTGGTGCCGGATTTGTAGCGCACGGCGCCGACGACGGCTTCGGCCAGGGCGTGGGCGCGGTCTTGCGGCGTGTTGGCCTTGGCCAGGGCGGCGTGCGCGAAGTCACGCAGCTCGACGCTCCAGGCAGTGAGCTTGGTGGGAGCGAGATACGCGAAGTGGGACAGCGGCCCGTCGTCCTGGCGAACCTCGAGGTCGGCGGTTTCGACCACGCCGTGCACCACGATCTGGATCTCGCGATGCGGCTCGTCGATGGTGAGCAGATGCGCAATGTTGCCATAGGCGTCGATCTGTTCGAGGCGCCGGCCGGGCGAGGCGATGTTCCAGGTCAGCGCGCGCTGGCTGGCTTCGTGGCGCGGCGTCAGATGCAGGCTCTGGACGCTGTACTTGACCGGCTTCTCGTAGACATAGTGGGTGACGTGTCGAATGTGCATCTGCATGGGTGTTCTCTCTATGCTTCTGCCGGCGCCATCAGGAAGTCCGATGCAATCCGATCGCCGAGATCGCGCAGACGGCTCAGGAAGTCTTCCAGGAACAACGGCAGGCCGCGCTCGATGATGTCCTGCATGCGGGTGAAATGCAGTTCGGCATGCATCTCGCCGGCGCGGCGCTCGGTCTCCTTGGAGGTCTCGTTGGCGACGTAGCGCAGGTTCGAATACACCTCTTTACAGCAGCGCAGCAGCGAACGTGGCATGTCGTCGCGAAGGATCAGGAGTTGGGCGACTTTAAAAGGGGTTATGACATCCCGGTAGGCTCGCCTGTAGACCTCGAAGGCGGACAGCGATCTCAAGAGAACGCTCCATTCATACGGGTCGGGCACGACGCCGGCATCGGCGCCAGGCTGGAAATCGTGCTGGTGGGAGGTGAGCACGCGCGCGGTGGAGTCGGCGCGCTCGATGAAGGTGCCGATCCGGGAGAAGAAGAACGCCTCGTCGCGCATCATGGTGCCGATGGTGACGCCGCGCGTGAGGTTGGAGCGTTCCTTGACCCACTCGATGAACTGACCGATGTCGGCCTGCGAGCCGTTGCGCGCGAGCATGGCGCGGGCGTCGAGCCAGGTGGAGTTGAGGGTCTCCCACAGTTCGGAGGTGAGCGAGCCACGCACCGCCCGGGCGTTCTCGCGCGCCGCGCGCAGGCAGCTGAAGATGCTGCCGGGGAACTCGCGGTCGAGGCACATGAACTGGAACACCGCGTGCGGTTCGACTTCCTCGTGGTGCTCCTTGTAAGCGGTATCCATGTGCAGGGCGAGCATCGTGGCGCTGAGTGATTCCTGCAGGGTGACGGCGGCATGCGGCAGCAGCGACATGCGGTAGTGCGCGTCCACCATGCGGGCCAGCGCTTCGGCGCGCTCGATGTAGCGTGACATCCAATAGAGGTGATCGGCGGTGCGGCTCAGCATCAGTTTTCCAGTACCCAGGTGTCTTTGGTGCCGCCGCCCTGCGAGGAGTTCACCACCAGCGAGCCTTCGCGCAAGGCCACACGCGTGAGACCGCCGGGAACGATGGTGACGCCGCGCTGCGAGGACAGCACGAAGGGTCGCAGGTCGATGTGCCGCGGCGCGAGGCCTTGGTCGGCGAAGGTCGGGCAGGTGGAGAGGGCGAGCGTCGGTTGGGCGATGTAGCGCTCCGGGTTCGCGATGATGAGTTGCCGGAACTGTTCGATCTCGGTGCGGCTCGAGGCGGGGCCGATCAGCATCCCGTAGCCGCCGGCGCCGTGGACTTCCTTGACGACGAGTTCGGGCAGGTGCGCGAGCACGTAGTCGCGATCCTCGGGCTTGCGCAACATCCAGGTGTGGACGTTGCCGATCACGGGCGTTTGCCCTAAGTAGAACTGGATCATCTCCGGCACGTACGGATAGATGGACTTGTCGTCCGCCACGCCGGTGCCGATGGCGTTGGCGATGGTGACGCGGCCGCCACGGTAGGCGGTGAGCAGGCCGGGTACGCCGAGCAGCGAGTCCGGCCGGAACACCAGCGGATCCAAAAAATCGTCGTCGATGCGACGGTAGATCACGTCGACCCGCTGCGCGCCCTGGGTGGTGCGCATGAACACGGCTTCGTCACGCACGAACAGATCCTGGCCCTCGACCAGTTCGACGCCCATCTGCTGCGCCAGGAAGGCGTGCTCGAAGTAGGCGCTGTTGTGCGCACCCGCGGTCAGCACCACCACGGTGGGGTCGGCGACGCCGGTGGGGGCGACGCTGCGCAGGTTGTCGATTAGCACGTCCGGATAGTGATCGACCGGTTCGATGCGGTAGGCGGAGAAGAGCTCCGGGAACAGCCGCATCATCATCTTGCGGTTCTCGAGCATATAAGAGACCCCGGAAGGCACCCGAAGGTTGTCTTCCAGCACCCGGAACTCGCCGGCCTCGTCGCGCACGATGTCGATGCCGGCGATGTGCGCATAGATCCCGCTGGGGACGTCGACGCCCTGCATCTCGGGACGGTATTGCGAATTACAGAGGACCTGCTCGGCGGGAATGATGCCCGCCTTGAGGATTTCCTGGTCGTGATAGATGTCGTGGATGAAGGCGTTCAAGGCCCGCACGCGCTGCGTCAAACCGCTCTCGAGGCGCGTCCACTCATCATGCGGCAGCACGCGCGGGACGATGTCGAACGGGATCAGCCGTTCGGCGCCTTCTTCCTGGCCGTAAACCGCGAAGGTGATGCCGACGCGGTGAAACAGCGCATCGGCCTCGGCGCGTTTTTGCGAGAGGCGCTCGGCCGGCTGTGCCTCGAGCCACTCCGCGTAGCGTTCGTAGTGCGTACGCCCTGCGCCTTCCCCCAGGAACATTTCATTGTAGGGTTTGCTCGCCAATCCATCCTCGCCCGTGAATATGTCACTGCATCATGTACTGCGGATGCCGGGGCTGCAACGGCGCGGGCCTGGCGGCGCGGATGGTGCGCTAAGAAGTGAGCTGAGCGGCGAGCGCCTGCGCTGTTGCGGTGCGCTCATCACCCGGGAAACGGGTTGCGAAGTCGGCGAGGAGTGCGCGGGCCAGCGCGCGGCGGCCGCCGCCTTGCGCCGCGAGGCGCGCAATCTCGAGGGTCGCGGCCGCAGTGCGTGGCCGAAACGATGGGTCTTGCTGCAAGCGCGCGGCCGTGACGTCGAGTGCGGCACCGGCTTTTTTGCCGGCCAGCAAGTGCTCGATGCGCTCTTCGGTCAGGCGCGTGAGGTAACGCGGTTCGTGCCAGCTTGCGACGCGCTCGCTAAGCCATTCATAGGTCGCCGGCTGGTGTTCGCGTGCCGTCAGGAGGGCCTGCAGCGCCGCCCAGCTTTCGGTATGGCGCTTGGCGCGGGCCAGACCATAGGCGTCCATGACGGTCTGTTCGTCTGCTTTGAGGATCTCGCGGTTGGCGCGCTCAGCGTCGAGCTCCGGTGCGTGCCAGACGTCGAGGCCGAGTTCGTGGCGGCGTTCGTACAAGGCGCCCGCCAGGACGCTGAACAGGGACAACACCGCGAACTGATTCAGCAACGTTTGCAGGATGAGCCAGACGCCGGCCGCGTTGAGGGCGGCCAAGAGCAGGGCGTAGGTGGCCGCGACACCCCAGAACACGACATACAGGGCGCGCAGCTGCCAGGCGATGTGCAACCACGCCGCCGGGTTGGCGGCCTTGATGAGGTGACCTTCAACGCCGAGCGCCGCGATCCAAGCGGGCAACAGCAGGAAAAATACGGCCGCGAGCAGCGTGCCTGCGCCGGGCCCAAGATAATGCGAGACACCCATCGTGGCGGCCCCGGCCACGCTCACCAGGACCAGCAGGCTCAGAGGGCGCTGCTCATCCAGGGGGTTCAGGCGGGCGACATCGAGCACCGGCGGGTCATCGCTACCTTGGACGACGCTGTCGAACAACAGAAAACAGTATTTGAAGAACCAAGAGAACAGGATCAGCGCCAACGGCAGGCCGAAGAAACCGGCGTGGCTCGCCAGGGTGAGCAGCGCGCTGAGCACGAGCACCACGCCGAGCGCACCGCCGCGTGCCGGCCGCGCCGCATGCCGCAACAGGTTGCGCATCGTCGGGTGCGTTGCGAAAGAGCCCGCAGGTATGTTCACATGACGCATTAAACGGAATGAACCCATGAAAGCCTCACCGGACGAGAGCTTAAGGCAAGCCGTGCCGCCAAAAAGAGAGCGCCGTCGGAAACGTGAAGTCGATGCGCGCGCGGCGTCGCGCGAGGCGCTGTTAAAGGTGCTCGAGCCGTTGGCCGGCTTCGCGTTCGACGCGGGCCTGAGCATTCAGGACGTGTGTGCACTGTTTCGCGTCGCCGCGGTCCAAAGCGTCGCCGCACAGCAGCGTGAGGCGGGGAAGCGCATCAACATCTCCGGCATCGCCGCCAGCACCGGCATTCCACGTGCCGAAGTATCGCGAATCCTGAAGGGTCCGAAGGCTGCCGATTCCAAGCCGCGGGTGCAGTCGACGCATCGGATACTCGCCGCGTGGCGTGGGGATCCGCGCTTCACCACACCGAATGGTCAACCAGCGAATCTCAAGATCTATGGCGAGGGTGCGACGTTCGAAACGCTGGTCAAGGAGTTCGGGCGGGGGTTGCCTGTGCGGGCTGTGCTAGATGAGCTTTCTCGTGAGCGCAATGTTGCGTTTGCAGATATGGAAAGTGTGCACTTTGAATTGGGAATAAAAGCTAATTCAACTTGGATCTGTGCACTTTTCAAACCCGCCGGTCAATTGTCTGTCCATACGGATAATTTTCTTAAAAAAAGTAGTTCCCCTGTAACGGTGTTGGCCGTAGGTAAGAACGGGATCTTGTTGCCGAAGGAAAGCATTCCAAATAAATTGAATGATCCAATTCACACTTCAACTTTTGCTCGGCAAGAAGGCTGTGAGCGACAGAAGCGAAAAAATCTGAGCAGGTCAAGATGAGCGCGCAAAACTATTTTGCCGTTGATTGAACAGTCAGCGATTTGGAGGCAATCCTATCGTATGGATTCGAGCGGAAACCTAGCACGTATGGTTTGACCAAATGTTTCGAAACGAAGTGATAGAGGGGAACAATTGGATAGTCTGCTAGTAGGATTTTCTCGGAATTTTCAAGGAGAATTCTTCGCTCGCTTAGATCAGTGCTGAGAGCGGCACGTTGTACTGATGCATTGAAGAGCTGGCTTCTGTAAGAGATGTCGTTATTTTGAGCATTAGTGGTAAAAACCTCTAGAAAGCTGCTTGCGTCGTTAAAATCGGCATTCCATGCAAGCCTCAGAACATCCCAGCTCTTAGGATTTTTTCTTGATTGCAAAAACACACGAAACTCCTCGTCGGTTATTAAAGTTTCAACTCCAAGAGTCTCTTTCCACATTGCAGCAACCACTAATGCAGTTTGTTTTATCGACTGACTGGAATTAACAAGCAAACGCAATTTCAAGGGGTTTTGTCTTGAATAACCAGCTTTCTCATAAAAGTCCCTGGCGTTCTTTTCTCGCTCGTTGTTGTTTAGCGAAGACCATTTATAGTTTTGTGTTGCGTAATTCCAAGTCCCGGGAGGAATCAATCCATAAGCAGCAACTTGCCCCAGCCCTAGCGATGCGACCAACCTATTTCTATCTACGGCCATCACAAGGGCAGTTCTGAGAGACAAGTTTTTAGCTAATTTTTCCGACAAGAAATTAAGCCCATAATATGCAGTTGCCAGGTAGGGGCTTACGAAGAGTTCACGCGACTTGTCAGCGCCGTATTCTTTTAGCGCGGCGGGGGGGGCTGTGTCGGTGATGTCAACTTGACCTGATCGGTAAGCTGCGTACTGAGCATCCTGATTAGTAATTATCAGGTAAGTTACGTGATCAACTTTTACGTTTGCACGGTTCCAGTAATGTGTATTAGCGTCGAGTTTCACGGACCCGCCCGGTTGCCATGCTGCAAGCTTGTAAGGACCATTTGAGATAAGTTGTCCTCCCTGATGAGATCTGGCGCTCTCGTCAGAGAAGACTGGCAACATTGTGTTGTGCGCCAAGAGCTCTAAAAAGTACGCAACCGGTTTATCAAGTTTTACTCGTAAAACTGTATCCGATTCGGCGACTACGCCTAACGACTCGACTGGTTCTCTGCCCGCGACTATTTCATTTGCGCCGGCGAGCGTTTTTATATCGTTTGAAATGGGAAGGGAAAACCGTCGATCAATTGCTCGGTGCCAAGATGAAACAAAATCTTGTGCGCGAACAGCATTGCCGTTGCTCCACTTGGCATCGCTTCGAAGCGTGAACTTGTATTCAGTTGCCGTAGCGTCGATAGCCCATTCGGCGGCGACTCCAGGAACAACCTGTCCTTCCGGCGAAATTGCCGTTAGTCCCTCATACAGATCGTAAATAACCTGCGCCGAAAAGTTGTCAATCGCGCTTGGGGGATCAAGGGTCGCAGGCTCTGCTCCGAGCGCACGTCGGAGTTCGGCCGGCGCCAGCCTTGTACCGTCCTCCTGGCCCGTGCCACCGCAACCGGTTAGTGCAGTAGCAGCAAGAAACAAAAGAAGCGTCTTCACTAGTTCTCTTCTCTATTGCTTCCGTCAGCCAGGCATCGTGCCAGTAACTCGGCCGCGCGCTACCGTGTAATGGTGTTGTGCTGCACCGTGTCAGGCTTCGGATTAGCAACAATAGCGTGAATTCCGACACAAAATTGATTGTATTATGTAGTGCAGTGGAGCAATCTGTTAAAGGCAACCTGCTGGCAGCCATACGGCACGTGCTGCGTCCGTTATGTCGCATCGCAATAAGAAATGGGATTGGATTCTCGGAGTTGGCGAGTGCATTACAAAGTGCTCTCGTCAGCGGCGCACAGGCCGAGTTGACCGCAGACGAGACTAAGGAAGTCACGGAGGAAGAAGTGGGATTGATGACAGGGATGACTGCGCAACAGGTGCGCGGTGTGCGCAGTGCCGAACAGCACTTCGCGTCAGTTCCAAATTATTCGTGGGCAGCTTCTGAGGTTCTCTCGGGCTGGCACTCAGATGTCCTGTATCTGGGTCCATATGGCCTGGTTTTGGATATCCCAACCTATCCAGAAGTTGCCAACACCTCGTACGAGACACGTAGTTTTGCTTCGCTAGTCCAGAAGTATGCGGGCCCCAATGTTTCTGTCCAGATTGTTCTCGACGCTTTAATAAAGGCAGAGGCAGTCGAGAATCTTGGCAATGGAATCGTCAGATGTGTTGCTCGTACATACATAGCTGAGCGCCTGAGTCCTGAGAATATTCAAGCTTTTGCTGAAGCCGTTCATAACGTAGCCAGCACCATGGCCGTGAATCTCAAACGCACCGTGCGCGGCACAGGGCTTATGCAGCGAACCGTTTTCGCAGACTACGGGCTGAGCGAAGAAGACCTCGAAAAATTCAAGGTGTTCATTCGCAAGACTGGTCAGAGCTTTACCGAGGAAGTCGATACCTGGCTATCGAAGCACTCCAACCGAGACCGACAAGGGCCGATTAAAACGGGAATCGGACTTTATCACTACGTCGAAAACACTGAAGACCGCGACGACTACCTAAATACACTTAAGGGCGAAGGGACAAAAAATGGATTTTAAGTTACCTAGGAAAGCAGTTGGCATCACTACTGCGTCCTTACTCGGTTTATCTATCGGCGTGATTTTCTGTAGCAATGCTTACGCTGAAGCTCAGGAACGCGTTTTGATTCGTGGCCCAGTTGATGCGGTTGATACAAACAAAGACCGGATAAGCGTGCTTGGCCGATGGGTGCAAGCAAACGGCAGCGCGTCGAACGCGCTTGAAGGCCACGTGGTTTCGGTTAATGGCTCAATTAGCCCGAGCGGGGATTACATTGTCGAGACCATTACTTTGCGAGGTCAAGAAAATTATGTTGCTGGTTCAAGTGACGTGTTTTTGCGAGGCATCGTTCAGTCGGTAGACAAATCTCTAGGCGTTGCTGTCGTTGGTGGCGTAGAGGTCGATTATACCGGCGCTTTGCATACTCTTATTGCGGATGATTTGGTGGTGGGTGCGGAAGTGTCGTTTGGTGGCGTTAGTTACTCCCAGTCCAGCAAACTGTATGCATCAGACGGAGTCATCGGAGCGCGTGGAATTGTGGGTACTGATAAAGCCGCGGCCCGTGGCATTGTCGGAACCGACGGCATCGTCGGCACGGACAGCAAAGTAAAAGCACGCGGCATCGTAGGCACGGATAAGGCCACGAGTCGCGGCATTGTTGGGACTGATGGCATTGTCGGCA
>CAZZZU010000148.1:0-8434 GCA_964658805.1 uncultured Steroidobacteraceae bacterium | reverse complement strand
CCGCTCGGCGGTGGCGCCGGTCTTCGTGGCTTCGAGCGCCGCGCTGGCGAGCGCCGCACTATGAATCAGACTTGCGTAGAGTTGCTGGGATGGACCGCCACCGCCGTGTTCGTCGGTTCCTACTTTTTTGGGAGGCCAGCGTGGCTGCGCGCCGTCCAAATGCTGGGTGCGCTGTTGTGGATCCTCTATGGCGTGCTGATCGGCGCGTCCCCTGTGGTGGTCGCCAATGTGCTGGTTTTCAGCGCCGCCGCCTGGACCACATTTCGTCCACAGCGCGTCGCGGCCGCACCGCTCGTCTAGCGCTCAAGCGCTCCCGGACGAAAGGCTTGTCGAATGGCTCGTTGCGGCAAGCAGCCGCTTGTACGCGAGCAAGTGACGTAGCGCCTCTTGTGGGCGGCTTTGCAACTCGTGCAAACGGGCGAGATTGAAGTGCGCGTCCGCGCAGCGCGGATCCATGGACAACGCGTGCCGGTACTGTTCGATCGACTCCGTCACGCGCTGCAAGTCCTCGAGTAACACCGCAAAATTGAACAGCAACGTGGCGCTCGGGTATCTGGCTGCACGATAGACCCGTTCCGCCTCTTCCAGGTTTCCGCTTAAGTGCAGCATACGGCCCAGGTTGATGCGGGCATCGAGATGCTCCGCGTCGGTGCGCAAGCAATCCTCGTAGGCACGCCGGGCCGCCGGTGCATCGACATCCTCGAGCAGCAAGCCCGCGTCGAAGTGCGCATTGGCCGCGACCCCGTCGATCTGGTCCACGGCGGCTACTTCACCGGCGGCCGCTTTCACGGCGGCCGGTCGGTCGCGCAGAGGTGTCGGCACGGTGCTCCGGTTCTCCAGCGTCGATGTCGGCGCGAATAATGGCAGCGCGTACTGGCCCGATTCGTACTCGAACAGATTATTGCCTTCCCGGACGGCAACCTGCCGGCCGGTCGGCGCGGCAGCGAGTGCGCTGGCACTGATGCCCGGCATCATAGCGCTCAACGACCGCAGCGCCGCCTTGATCTTGGCCTGCGGAACATCGGCTTGGCGCAGCGCGCCCGCCGTTCGCAGTATCAACAGATCGCTAAATGAATAGTGCGAAACACCGCCGGCAATCACCGGATTTACGTAGCCGCCACGGATCAAAGACCGGACAAAGGCAGCCGACAGCTTGAAGAGTTTTTCGAGATCTTTTCCGGAGTGCGCATTCAGTCCGGAAGCGGGCGGATTTTGCGGCGAACACCGCGCCGGCGCGCGACGGCGCGTGGTCCGCTTCGCCGCTGCCGCGCAGAGCCGCGAAATTGCTAGTCCTCGCTATCTTTCGACGCTGCCGCAAACACGCCGACGGCAAGCGCGGCAACGACGGCGGTGGCGATCGCCGCAGCCACCCACGGATAAGCCTTGACCAGCTCGACCGCCTTATCGGTCATCGCTTCGAGTTCGTCGGAGCCCGCTTTCAATTTGGTGCGCAGATGCGTCTTCATTTCGGCAACAGACTCCTGAACCTTGCCGCGCAATTCACGGATTTGCGGACTGGCGTTATCGGACAGCTTGCCGAGCAGGTCCTCTGCGTCAGCTACCAGGTCACTCATTGCTTTGAAATCTTTCATCGTGTGGGCTCGCTCAGTTTCGTATTACTACTCAAGGCATCCATATCCGCCTGCATGCGTTGCATGTACTCATCGGCGCCATGCGCGGCGTGCGGTCCAAACGGCCCATGCGAGCCATGCGCGCCTTTGCCGCGCAACGCCGCGCCGCTCCGTGGCAGTACTTTTTGCGCCGCAGGTGCAGGGACTTCGACGGCCGCGCTACGCGCCACGCCGCTTTTTAACTTCAGGGTCGGCCGTGCCGCCCGCTGTGCATCGTCGCTCATTTATCCTCAAGCAGCCTGGGCAGGCGAGGTGGGGCAGGGCAGTTGACCTGCCAGCAGTGCCGTCGCTTGTTGCTCGTCGATCTCGTCCGTCCACACGCGGAACAGCTGCAGATTGGCAGGTCCAAATGACGTACTGATGGCAACGTCCGCAGCATCGCGACCCCGCGCAATGACCAGCCGGCCGATGCGGCGTTTGTTGTTGCGCGGGTCAAAGGCATGCCATGCGCCGCCCAGATACACCTCCATCGAACCCGCGAAATCCATGGGAGCATCCACTGCCGGCACACCGATGTCGCCCAGATAACTGGTGCAATAGCGCGCCGGAATACTCAACGCCCGGCACAGTGCAATACCCAGATGCGCGAAGTCGCGGCATACGCCGAGGCCGTCGCGCAGGGTCTCAAGCGCGGTTTTGGTCGAGCGTGCATGTTCATAGCCAAATCGAATGTGCCCGTTCACGAAATCACAGATCGCCTGCACGCGCGACCAGCCCGGCTTCAGGTGGCCGAAGAGGTTGCGCGCATCCGCCAACAGGAGATCGACCTCGCAATAACGGCTCGGCAGCAGGTAGCACAGCACATCGGAGGGCAGATCACCAACCGGATGTTCGCAGGCATCGGGAAACTCAGACTCAGGCACGCCCGGATCTTCCAGCAGCCCATCGGCCACCAGACGCAACGTTCCCGCCGGCGCGTCGAGGCGCGTACACGTATTGCCGTATAGATCCTGATAGAGCAGCAGCGGAACCGCCGGCTCGGTCGTCATGTAGTCAGGCTTGAGCAGACGCTGCTGGCCCTGCGGTTGGGCATGCAATACCAATACCATCGGCATGTTTTGCCAGCTGGAGTAAACCAACTCGTAGCCAAAACGGATTTTCATCGAATTCCTTCCCTAACTCGCCGTGGCGCTGCCCCTGCACCAAGTTGGCGACAACGCTAACGCAAACCTGCTGATCGTTTAATGAGCATACGGCAACTGCATTAAGTAAGACAGTACCGACATTACTGAATGATGCCGCTTCGCAGGGCATACGAAGTAATGTCAGCATTGTTTTTGAAGCCCATCTTTTCCAGAATACGTGAACGGTAAGTACTCACCGTTTTCACGCTCAGCGCCAGTTCATTGGCAATGGCCGATACGGCGGCACCCGCGGCGACCTTGCAAAAGATCTGAAACTCGCGTGCAGACAGCGTCGAGTGCAGCGGTTCTTCGCCCGCGTGACCCGTTTCGAGCTTCATAGCCATGTCTTCGGCGAGCGCCGCGCTGACGTACTTGCGTCCTGACAGCACGGTACGAATCGCTTTGAAGAGTTCCTCCGGCGGACTGCCCTTGGATAAATAGCCACTGGCGCCGGCCCGCAAAACGTTGCGCGCGTACTGCTCTTCCGGCAAGCCGCTCAGCACCAGGATGCGCACATTAGGGTGGCTGGCGGTGATGTGATGCAGGATATCCAGGCCGTTACGTTCCGGCATATGGATGTCCAGCAACACGAGATCCCACTGCTCCTGGCGCAGCCGGGTCAAAACTTCGTTGCCGCTCGCAGCTTCGCCGACTTTCTCGACGTGTACGTCGCCTTCCAAGAACTGTCGATAGCCCGCACGAGCAACCGCATGGTCGTCCGCAATGAGAATCTTAGCCATTTTTATGCCTGCTTTTCCTGTTGAAGTAAATGGAGTGGAAAGCGCGCCTCGGCAACGCCGAGACCAATCGCATTCGCGTGAGAGGAGAATTGCCCACCGTAAGCCCGCACCCGGTACAAAACTGATGCCAATGCACACTCACCGGCGGCATCCGGCGGTTGCATTTCCCCGCCGGGTGGCTCGAGCCGATCCGGTGTCGAAACAGTCATCACGATCTCGCCGCCTTCGACGCTGACCTTTAAGACCGTCAGACTCGGCTGCCCCGCCGTTACCAGCTCCAATAACGCATCGGCGATGCGGTATACCGCAATGCCTGCTTTCTTGGACAGCGCCGGTTCCTCGCGTGGCAGCTCGAGCTCACAGGGGACGCCGGCGCGGGTCGAAAGATCGTCCACCCGCCACTGCAAGGTTGCGAACAGACCCACGTTGTCGAGTAATGACGGGTGCAGGTCCTCGACCAGTTTGCGCTTGCGGTCGACCGCCTGGCCGAGGGATTGCTGCGCACGCGCCAATTTGGCGCGTGCGTCGGGCGGCAGTGCCTCGGCGCGCTGCGCAACCCAGGCGATGTCCATCAATGCCCCCACCAGCAAGCCGCCGAACTCATCGTGCAACTCGCGCGCGATCGCCGCGAGATGTTTCTCTTCGCGATCGTGGATATGTGCAATCAGAGTCGTGACAGCAGGATCGCCGGGCAGGGTTACCCGCTGCGCACCATTCGCTACAGCGTGATTCATAAGGTGTGTCTCATCAGGCCGCGGTCGTGGGTGCCGGGTTGGTGAATGTTGCAGTAAGAATTACCTAACGGGGCATATCGCGTCTATCAGTAAACAGATAACGACCGAATAGGACTTTGCCTATAGACAAACCAGGGGTGCAAAGGCTTTTATCGTGACCAGGCGGATCGTGCCAATGCAATGAGTTCGTTACCCTTGCCGCTCAGAACGGTCTTGGCCATCCAGATGCTGAACCCTTTGGCCTGCTCCGCCTTGATCTTCGGCGGCAGCACCAGTTCATTGCTGTCAGTGACCACGTCGATCACGGCTGGCCCGTCGTGCGAGAAGGCGATACGCAGCGCGTTTCCGAGTTCCCCGGCATCTTCGACCCGCACGCCGTGAATGCCCATTGCAGTCGCCATCGCGGCAAAGTTCGGATTGTCCAGTTCGGTGCCGGTCGGCAGAAAGCCCGACGCTTTCATCTCGATGTCGACGAAGCCGAGCAAGCCATTGTTGAAAATGACGATCTTGATCGGGAGCTTGAGCTGCCGAACGGTGAGCAGGTCACCCATCAACATGCCGAATCCGCCATCACCTGATAGCGACACGACCTGCCGCAGGGGACAGGTCAGCTGCGCCCCGATGGCCTGCGGCATCGCCCCCGCCATCGAACCGTGCAGGAATGAGCCGATCAGGCGCCGCTTGCCGTTCATGCGCAGATACCGGGCCGCCCACACTGTCGGCTCGCCGACGTCACACGTGAAAATGGCGTCCTCGGTCGCGAGTTCGCTCACCAGGCGTGCCACGGACTGTGGGTGCAAGGGTTTCTGGCCCGGCGTGATCGTTGCCAGTTCGTCGAGCTCAGCGCGCGCCTTCTTGTAATGCTTCAGGGCCGCGCGCAAGTGCGCAGCGTCTTTTTTAGGCATGAGCCGCGGCTGCAGGGCCGCCAATGTTGCCTGCACGTCGCCGATCACGCCGAGGTCGAGCCGGCAACGTCTGCCCAGATTCTCGCCGCGGATATCGACCTGCGCCACGCGCGCCGCGTCCGGGTAAAACTGCCGATACGGAAAATCCGTCCCGAGCATCAGCAGTGTGTCGCACGCCATCATCGCGTGATAGCCGGATGAAAAACCGATCAGGCCGGTCATGCCGACATCGTACGGATTATCCCATTCGAGAAATTCCTTGCCGCGCAGTGCATGCACGATGGGCGCATTCAAGCTTGCGGCGAGCGCGACCACGGCATCGTGCGCGCCCGCACAGCCGGCGCCGCAGAGCAGCGTGATGCGCTCACCGGCGTTCAGCAACCCGGCGAGCGCTTCCAGATCCGCGTCGCAAGGCGTCACCACCGGAAGCCTCGGAACCGGATTTTTCGAAGGTCGCTGCGGACCGGCATCGTCGAGGGAAACGTCGCCCGGGATGACGATAACCGCGACGCCGCGCTGGCTCACCGCCGTGCGGATCGCCGTCTCGACGATGCGCGGGACGTGGTCAGGCTGCGAGATGAGCTCAACATAGTGACTGCACTCTTTGAAGAGCGCTTCAGGATGCGTTTCCTGGAAATAGCCGGACCCGATCTCGGTACTCGGGATGTGCGCGGCGATCGCCACAACCGGGACGCGGCTGCGATGGCAGTCGAAAAGACCGTTGATGAGGTGCAGGTTGCCGGGACCACAGCTCCCCGCGCATACCGCGAGTGTGCCGGTGAGCGTCGCATCGGCCCCTGCAGCGAAGGCGGCGGTCTCCTCGTGGCGGACCGGGACCCAGCGGATCTCCTCATGTTTGAGCAGCGAGTCGGTGATGCCGTTGAGCGAATCGCCCACCAGTCCATAAATACGTTGCACGCCCGCGTTAGCGAGGGTTAGGGTGAGAACGTCCGCAACAGTAGGCATGGTGCATGATGCTTGAAAAATTACCCGATGCAATCGGCGAAGCGCTGCAAGGTCAACGTGCCGGACTGGAAAAAACCGTGGCGCAGCGCCTGCCGAACGCGCAGGCACTCAAATCGCTCGACCTGCATAGTCTGGCCTTCCCGTCAGGCGGTCCCATTCCGTTGAAGTACACCGCTGATGGTGGGGGTGTGTCCCCGCCGCTCAGCTGGTCCGGCGTGGATGCCGCTGCCGCGTCGTTGGTGCTCATCGTCGAGGACGCGGACTCGCCAACCCCGCATCCGCTGGTCCATGCGATCGTCGTCGATCTCGATGGGCGCGACGTCAGTCTGCCGGAAGGCGCGCTCGACAGCCCCGACCATCAAGGTATTGGCCTGCATGCGGGCAAGAACTCTTTTCTGCAACAGGCGTGGCTGCCGCCCGACCCGCCGCATGGCCACGGCCTGCATCGCTACGTGTTTCAGTTATTCGCGCTCTCTGCCGGACCGGAGTTTTCCAGCGCGCCTGGCCGCCAGGAAGTATTCGACGCCATTGCGAGCCATGCCTACGCCGGCGGCGTCCTCATCGGTACTTACGAGCGCACCGAGCGCGTCAAACCGCCGAGTCTCGCAGCAGTACCGCAGAGCGAGGCCGTCGTAGTCGAAGCCGCGCCCGGCGTGGTACCCGGCCTGACCCCCGCCTAGGCGGGGCCCGCCTAGGCGGTGAAGCCGCGGCACACCGCCGCGATTTTATTGCCGTCCGTATCGCGCAGATACGCCGCGTAAAAATCGGCGCCGTAATGCAGACGCAGCCCCGGCTCGCCTTCAGACCGGCCACCCGCCGCCAGTCCCGCGGCATGGAACGACTGCACGGCCTGCCAAGACGGCGCGCGGAACGCGATCATGCAGCCGTTTCCCACGCTCGCCGCGCTCCCATCGAAGGGCTCGCCGATCCAGAATGCGAGCTCACGTGCGCCGCCGTCTTCATACAGTCCCCAGCCGGCCGAAGTCGCGTCCCATTCCGGGTCGTTCGTTACACAACGCGCCATCCCCAAGGGCGCGAGGACTGCGTCATAGAATGCGGTCGCACGGGCCAGGTCGTTGGTGCCGAAGTAAACGTACGTAAGCATGGTTTGGACTTAAGATGCGCGCTGCAAACGAACTTTATCGGGGGAGTCGCTGGTGAACAAGTCTAATGATGCGCGCAATCTCGGCCTTGGCTTGGGCGTTTGGCTTGCCTGCCTGACGCTCGTCGCCCGCGCCGACGACACCGAGGTGGCGCCGGCTAAAGGCGGTTTCTTTTCGTCGCTCACCCAGGCATTCAAGTTCGATCCCGAGCACGACGTGGTGTTGGGCCACTTCGACGTCGGCACGGCGCCTGAGATGCATCGCTTCTATTGCGTGGTCAACGAGAAGAGCGGCGAGCGCCGTCCGAATGCGGTCAGCGGCGAAACGCAGCTGCGCAAGGATGGCAAGACCCGGCTCAAGGCCGGCGCTGCGGTGTCCAGCAACAGCTGCGAAAGCGCCGCATCCACCGGTGTGCTGGTCACGAGTGGATACGTACTCACCGGTATTCCCGACAAACCTTACAAGGCTGCGAAATCGGCGCTGGCCCCACCGGTGGCTGATGCGCCGTCTGGCGCGCCCGCGGCACTCCCCGCAGAAAAGACGCCGCCGCCGCCGATGGCGAGCACGCCGCTGCCCAAGTCCGAACGCGTCGACGTCGCTGGAATCCGTCTCGGCATGTCGCCGGATGAAGTTCGGGCAGTGCTGCGCGGGCGCAAGTTCAGCAATTATTTCGAATCTGCCAATCCTGTCGGCAGCGCCCGATCCATGAACACCATTGCCGCCTGGAATGCCGCCAAAGGAACCCAGGAAGCGGAAGATGGCGAAGCCTATGAAATCATGTTCACGCCGCTGCCCGGGCATGAGCGTGTCGTTGCCATCGTGCATACCGTCGGGTATTCCGCAGCGCGTGCCGTGCCCGAGACGGCCCTGCAGGAAGCGCTCATCAACAAATACAAAGGCTACACCGCCGCCAAAGAGGTGCCGGGTGCCGCCACCTGGCGCTACCGACACGACGGCAGCGTACAGGTAGGGGATGAATGCAACCGGCGCGGCCTATTTGGGGGTATGGGCGGGTTGAGCGTGGCCTACCCGCCGCGCGATAACATCGTCCTTAAAACGCCTAAGCCTGAGTTGCTGTCACAATTAGATGCGTGTGGGGCCTCTATGATCACCGAGGACCATGTGGTGTCGGCGGGTGCCGGCCCGGAGCGGCTGGTTCATCGCTTCACGGTAAGCGCGTACAGCCCAGCCTTGGCCGCCGAGGCAGCGGGGGGCCTGCGCGCCGCCGAGA
>CAZZZU010000147.1:0-8543 GCA_964658805.1 uncultured Steroidobacteraceae bacterium | reverse complement strand
CCCGGTGCGGCGCCACCCGGTGCAACGCGGCGCCGCTCGACTGCCACCCACTGGCGCTGCGCCAAGGTTCGCAGGATCGCGGGCTTGAACGAGGTTTGCAGTGCGTCGGTGCCCGCGTCGCCGAACTCCGCCAGACGACTGAGCAACTTATGCTGCTGTGGCGCGCGCTTCATGCCGGGCGCTGCGAGCTCAGCCCGTCCGGCCGGCGTGATGTGCCAAAACTCGGCGGTGTCGAGCGCGGCTTGGCCGGTGCGCAGGCCGGCCGGCAGCGCCGCGGCGAAAACCTCGCCGATGGGGTGATGGTAATAGTCGGCAGCCCAGGTCAAGAGCGCGAGCGTGGCGGGATCAAAGAGCGGCGCAACATCGAGATACGCGACCGCAGGTTTCAACTTGGCCACGGGCAACGTCGACGCCTCGCCGACTGCCACCAGGATGCCGATCAAACTCCGGCGGCCGAAGGGCACCCGCACGCGCGTCCCCGGCAGCGGCGAGCCTTCCGGCGAGCCGTCCCCATGTGCGGCATCATGAGCCGGCGGGAGGTAATCAAAGGTTTGGCGCAGCGGGGTGTCTAGCGCGACATGCAGGATCACCGTTTTGACGGAATCCACAAAATCTGTGGATAACTCTGTTGGTAACCCTGTCTCATGTGACGTAAGTGCCCGTTTATTTTCAACACACGTTCAAATTGATGGAAAAATGCACGAAATGCAAAAGACATCAGTGATTTCAGTTGCTTGCGTACGGCTCTCAATAAGGTCTCGAACTCTCGACGGTAAATGTTGCAGCTACCGTCACATCTCATGTGTGTAACTGGGCGTCAGCGCACCCCGTTGTAGGTCAACCGCCCGGACCGCTAGGCGTTATACCCGGAATGGAGAACACGCGCATTGCAGCGGCAACGATCTGGGATACTGCTGCTCCAGAACGTAGGGGAGCGGTTCTGGAGTACACGCGCGAACTGGAAAAGTTTCTGGCCGACATCGAGCGTCGCGCGTTCCGTATGGCGCAGGTTGCGCTGCGCGACCCGGACGATGCGTTAGACGTCGTGCAGGACGCAATGCTGAAGCTGACGCGTAGTTACGCGGCGCGTCCCAGCGCGGAATGGCGACCTTTGTTTTATCGTATTCTCGAGAACGGCATACGTGATGTGCAGCGCCGGCGCAGCGTTCGCAAGCGGATCATGACCTGGTTGCCGGGACCCAAAGAAGATCCGGATAATGAGGCGGCCGACCCGCTCGACAACGTTCCGGACCATGCCACGCCCATTCCTGAAAAGTTGATGCAGGCGCAGGCGCTGGATAGATTGGAGACTTCGCTGCGTGAACTGCCGACGCGGCAGCGCGAGGCTTTCATGCTGCGCAACTTCGAGGGCATGGACGTGGCGGAGACGGCCGCCGCCATGGGCTGCTCGGAAGGCAGCGTCAAGACGCACTATTCGCGCGCAGTGCATGCATTGCGCGCGCAACTCGGCGAGGCATGGTGATGAGCGAGTCGCAGCGGGCATTCGAGGAGCGCAGCCGCGCACTGTTCAACGACAGTGTGGAGGGTCTGGATATGCCGACGCTGTCGCGCCTGACGCAGGCCCGGCATGCGGCATTGGCGAAGGCCAGTCCGGCAGCGCTGCGACGCAGTGCCGGGTCGCGTTGGAAAATGTGGACGCCTGCGGTGGGCGTGACCGCCGCCGCGGTGCTCGGTGTCGGCCTATGGCTGGGAGGCCCCGGCTTGCAACCTTCCACGGCAGAAAATCAAACCAATTTTGAAGATCTCGATCTCGTGGCATCTTCCGAGGGCGCGGGTGATGCGATGGACATGCTCCAGGACGATATCGAATTCTATGATTTTGCGGACAAGGCGGACGGCAACGGGCCGACGGTGTAAGTGGCTGCTTGCGGCAGTGCTGCTGGTGACAAGCGCGGCGCTGCCGGCTCAGCAGGCGGCCGCGCCGTTGCCGCCCGCCGCGCTGCCGCCGGGCCGAGCGCCGGTTGCGCCACCGGCCCGCGATGCGCCCGTGCCGGATGAAGATTTGCTCGAGTTCCTGGGATCGGACGATACCGGCGATGTCGCCTGGTGGGAGTTTTTGAAGCGGGCGCCGCAGCGGGTCAAACCGGTTGTGCCGCCGCCGCAGGATGCGAAGCCATGATGAGGGCGCTGATTTTGTGCGTGGGTCTTGCGAGTGCTGCGGCCAGTTTTGCGCAGAATGCTCCGCCTGCGCCCGCCACTGTGGCACCGGCGGCGCCCCGACCGTGGAACTCACTGTCGCCGCAGCAGCAGCAGGTGCTACATGGCTATCAGGACCGTTGGGATACGCTGCCGCCGGAGCGGCAGCAGTCCTTGTCCCGTGGCAGTGATCGCTGGATCGGCATGACGCCGGAGCAGCGCAACGGCGCGCAGCAACGCTTTCAGCAGTGGCGCACGTTGCCACCGGAACAACGGCAGGTGCTCCGGGAGCGCTGGCAGCAATTCAACAATCTGCCGG
Source organism: uncultured Steroidobacteraceae bacterium (assembly GCA_964658805.1). Lineage (GTDB taxonomy): Bacteria > Pseudomonadota > Gammaproteobacteria > Steroidobacterales > Steroidobacteraceae > Bog-1198. Next base: position 6,067 of record CAZZZU010000147.1, on the reverse strand, counting down.
CAGAGCGGCAGGAACGGCTGCGTCAATCGTTCAGCCGCTTCCGGCAGATGCCGCCAGAGCGCCGTTCACAGTTGCGCCAGCAATGGCGGCAGATGACCCCGGAGCAGCGTCGCGGCTTTTCGCAGCAGCGCCCGATGGGAGGGCCTGCGCACCGGCCGCGATAAGCGGGTCACGGCCGATAGCTGCGCTCCATGTGCGCCTGGACGTCGTCCGGATAGAACAGCACGTCGCGGAACCGACCCTCGCTGAACATCTGTGCCTGGTCGACAAAGTGCGGTGAAGCGGGATCGCCGCTGGCACCGCCGCTCATCAGCGCCTTGGCATGTACCTTGGAGCCGAAGTCGACTGCGCAGATGAAACTGTTGCCCACCGAGCCATAGAGCTTGCGGGTGGTACGGGGCCGCACTGAATCGTACGATGCCAGCGCGCCCCAGACAGCGGGCGCGAAACCCACGGGCAGGCTCGGCTGGTCGTCGTCGAACGGTTGCACGATGTCGTCGGTGCGGCGCTGGTAACGGTTGATGTCGCCCCATGGGGTTTGCCAGCGACCGAAATCGTGCTCCAGCTTGTCGAAAGCCGCGGACAGCGCCTCGATGCGCTCAGCGTCAGTGGCATGCGCGACGGTGTAATCGTATACCGGCGCATCCGCGGCCTTGGCTGCGTCACTCTCGCGCGCCAACAGATGCATTCCCCAGAAGATGGCCATGCTGGTCGCGATCGAGTCCCTGCCGGTGCGGTGATTCCAGGTAGCAAGAGCCGTCACGGGTTCCTCGAGCCGGTCGCGATTCGGATCCTTGAGCGGCAGTCTGTCGTAGGCTTTGATCAGCGGAGGAATGAGCACGTCAAAAGCATTCAGGTGCGGGTCGTACCCTGCCGCGATCAACGAGTCCAGCGTAACGTCGTGGATATCGTGCAGCACCTCGACGGCATGCAGGCCGCGTGGATTCTCGCCCTTGCTCCACATGTAAGCCGGATAGTCCTCGCGCTTCGGCGAGGACTCACCAGCAGCCGAGAACGGCCAGTTGTTGGTGTTCATGAGCCAGCCGCTGCGCGGATTGAAAAGCGTGATCGTTTCATCGATCGCATGCGCGCCGCGCCAGTCGGTATGCGGATCGCTGCCGTCGACCGGATGGGTGTAATCGAAACGTGGGTCGCGGCGTGGAATGAAGTTGCCGTGAAAATAAGCGATGTTACCGTCGGCGTCCGCATAGACCGTGTTGTTCGAGGTGTCTGTACGCATGTCCTGGGTTTTGCGGAACGCGGCGTAGGACGTCGTCTTGGTGCGCAGATAGGACTGCGCCAGGGCGCGGACGGGCTCCTGCAGCAGCTTGATAGCGACCCACTGCTCGCCGTCGGCGCGAATGATCGGACCATGCACGCTTTGATACACCGTGAACTTGCGATGTTCCATGCCCTGGGCTGACTTGACCGGGATATCGAGCTCACGGACGTCGAGTTTTTTGAGCGCCGTGCCGTAGCGGTAGTAGATACCCTCTGGCTTGCCGTGCGGATTGCGCACGATGGTCTCGCGGTACTCATCGATGGCGTCGCCGCCGTTCGACGTGTGCATCCAGCCGTTGTGTTCGTTGAAACCCTGGTAGACGAAGAACTGCCCCCAGGTGACTGCCCCATAAACGTTGAGACCAGATTCGCTCACCATCTGCAGTTCCGAGCGAAAATAATAGGACGTGTGCGGATTAATCCAGAGCAGCGCGTGGCCCGAGGCGCTGCGGGCGGGCGCTATCGCGAAACCGTTCGAGCCACCCGGCGCGGGTTCAGACGGAGTCTGCTGCGCAGCGCGCGCGACCGGCCGGGCTGTGGCGTCATAAAAGGTGCGCAACCCTGGGAGGTCGATGCTCTCGATATCGCCGCCGATACTGCCTTCTGTGAAACAGAGTGCCATCCACGGCTCGAAGTGCGTGATGACTTTCGGTTTGACCGCCGGGTGTGTGTCGAGAAAGTGGTTGAGACCGTCGGCCCATGCAGTCATGAGAGTTTTCAGCCAAGGCGGGCTCTTTGCGAATTGCACTTGCAACACGCTGACGTCGACGAACAGACGTTGGCGCAGATCGTTCCACAACGCGGACTCGCCCTCGGCTTGGGCAAGCCATCCCAGGTTGACGAGATAATTTCGCTCTATTCGGTTGAAGTCATCCTCGGCCTGCGCATAGATGGCGCCGAAGACCGCGTCGGCATCGGTCTTTCCGTAGACATGTGCGATACCCCAGGTGTCCCGCACGATCTCGACGTTGCGGCGCTGCTGCGCCTGCGCCGCGTGTGACAGGACGAGCGCGACAAGCAGAGCCGATGCCCATGTTCGAATGCGTAACAATGTATTCGACATCCCAAATGTTGTTGAAGTATGGCATAAGACTGCACTATCTTAAGATCCGTTATGGACTCGGTCGTGCCTGATAACTTCCATTCCTTGGACTGGCGTGATGATCTGACTGTGGTGGTCCAGAGCCACCCCTTGTCGCAGCAGATCCTGCGGACCGACGTATCGGGAATGCCGCTCGAGTGGGTGGATTACAGAGAAGCCGCGCGCCTCTATCACACCGAGCAAGTGGCTTACACTTGCGGTACGTTGTTGTATCGGCTATTCGGTGGCACATGTGCCAGAACCGGGTTACGCACGATCGTCGATGTCAATTCAATCATTGCAACGGTGGGCGTAACCGGTAATCCGGGCAATCTCCGCGGGGCGTCGTACGTGCCGCCGCTCAACAATCAGACGCTGTTTCGCCGCGATGCCTATCTTTGCCTGTATTGTGGTTCGCGCTTCAGCTACAGCCTGCTGTCCCGCGATCACGTGACGCCTTTCAGCCGCGGCGGTCTCGACCTCTGGAGCAACGTGGTATCCGCGTGCCGTCGTTGTAACAATGCGAAGGCGTCGCGCACGCCGGAACAGGCCGGCATGCAGCTTCTGGCCGTGCCGTTCACGCCGACCTATGCGGAGTACATTTTCCTGAAAGGGCGCCGGGTACTGGCGGATCAAATGGAATACCTGGTGGCGCACTTTCCCCGATCGAGTCCCCTGCACGAGCGCATGCAACGCTGGCCGATGTGAACGCACGCGTTTTTTCCGCGATCCCGCGGGATGGCGTCGTGTACCACATCGACGCCAGCTACTTTATTTTTCGTGCCTATCATTCCATGCCACCCGACATGGTGGATGCGGATGGCAATGCCACGCACGCTCTGTACGGCTTTGCACGCTTCATCTCGGATCTGCTCGAGCAGGTGCGGCCTGAGCGGATCGCGGTGGCGTTCGACCTGTGCATGCGCAATGAGAGTTCGTATCGAAACACGATCTATCCTGCTTACAAGGCTAATCGCGACGCGCCGCCGGCGGCGCTCGAGCGCCAGTTCGCGCTCTGCCGCGAATTCTGCCGGCACCTGGGTGTGGCCGAATTTGCGACCTGTGACCATGAAGCGGACGACATCATCGGCACGCTGGCGTCGCGCTGTCGTGCCGCGGGTCTGCGCAACGTGCTGGTGACGCGCGACAAGGATTTGTCGCAGCTGATCCGTGATGGAGACGTGTTTTGGGACTACACAGCTGGGTCGCGCTATCGCTACCATGAGATCGGCGAGCGTTTTGGTGTGGTACCGGAACTGATCGCAGACTTTCTGGCGTTGACCGGCGATGCCGTGGATAACATTCCGGGCGTGCCCGGGATCGGCCCAAAGACAGCAGCGCTGCTGTTCGCCGCTTTCGGCTCGCTCGATGAACTTTACGATAATCTTCACAAAGTCGCCGCGCTCAAGTTTCGCAGTGCCGCGACGCTGGCCGCCCGGCTGGCGGCGCACCGGGAAACCGCCTATCTGGCTCGCAAGCTCACGGGCATTGTCTGTGACCTGCCGCTCGTGGCGTCTATGGAAGACTTGAAACTTAAAGCGCCCGATGGCGATAAGCTAGAGGCATTCTTGGACCGGCATGGTTTCGGCAGCATTTTGAGACATCAGACGCGACGCATCGCACGCGCTGCTTAAAAAGAAAAGCGGGGATTCAATGGCACAGAAAGATCTGAAGTCGGTTCAGCTGGAGAACCGGAAGTTCCCGCCATCGGCGGCTTTTCGCAAACACGCTGCGTTGAACCAGAAATCATTGCAGGCGATGTATGACAAAGCCGCGGACGATTACATCGGCTTCTGGGCGGATCTTGCCACGGCGGAAATCGCCTGGCAGACGGCTTTTACGATCCCGCTCGACGATGCGCGTGCCCCGAACTACAAATGGTTCGTCGATGGCCATCTGAACGTGTCTTACAACTGCCTCGACGTGAACCTGGCCGATCGCGGCAGCAAGCTGGCCATCATCGCGGAGGGCGAACCCGGTGACCTGCGCAAGCTCACGTATGCGGAACTGCACCGCGAGGTATGCCGTTTCGCGAATGCGCTCAAAAGCCTGAATGTCGCTCAGGGTGATCGTGTGGTGATCTACATGCCACTGATTCCCGAGGCCGTCATTGCCATGCAGGCGTGCGCCCGCATCGGCGCCATTCACTCCGTGGTATTCGGCGGCTTTTCGGCGAATTCGGTCAAGGATCGCATCGAGGATGCCGGCGCCAAGTTCGTGATCACGGCCGACGGCGGCTGGCGTGCCGGCAACGTGGTCGAATTGAAGAAAGCAGTGGACCGTGCGCTGGCCGATGGCTGCGAGACCATCAAGAAGGTAGTGGTCTATCGACGCACCGATTCGCCCTGCGACATGCGCAGTGACCGCGATGTCTGGTGGCATGACGTGATCAGCGGCCAGAGCGACGATTGTGAGCCCACCTGGGTCGACGCGGAACATCCGCTGTTTTTGCTCTACACGTCGGGCTCCACCGGCAAGCCGAAGGGTATTCAGCACTCGAGCGGCGGCTATCTGCTGCATGCCAAGATGAGCACCAAGTGGACCTTCGATCTGAAGGACAGCGATGTGTTCTGGTGTACGGCCGATGTGGGCTGGATAACGGGCCACACTTACGTTGCCTACGGACCACTCGCTGCCGGCGCCACGCTGCTCATGTATGAGGGCGCACCGATGTTCCCGGACGCAGGGCGCTTCTGGAAACTGTGCGAAACGCACGCCGTAAGCATTTTTTATACCGCGCCAACGGCCATCCGTGCGCTGATGAAGACGGGCGATGTTTTCCCGAAGAAGTATGACCTGTCGAAACTGCGCCTGCTGGGTAGCGTCGGTGAGCCCATCAATCCGGAAGCGTGGATGTGGTACCACCGGGTTATCGGCAAAGAACGCTGCCCCATCGTGGATACGTGGTGGCAGACCGAAACCGGCGGCATCATGATGTCGCCGATACCCGCCGTGACGGCAACCAAGCCGGGCTCGTGCACGAAACCGTTGCCGGGCATTTTTGCCGACATCGTGGATGAAGAAGGCCGCGCCGTGCGCACGGCGTCCGGTGGCGGGTATCTGGTGATCCGGCGCCCGTGGCCATCGATGTTGCGCACCATCTGGGGCGACAACCAGCGCTACATCGATACGTACTGGGCGCGTTTCCAAAATCGCTATTACGTCGCAGGCGATTCGGCGCATCGCGACGAGGACGGTTATTACTGGATCCTCGGCCGCGTCGACGACGTTCTGAACGTGGCCGGCCACCGGCTCGGCACTGCGGAAGTGGAGTCTGCGCTGGTGTCGCATCCGCACGTGGCCGAGGCTGCGGTGGTGAGCAAGCCGCACGACATCAAAGGTGAGTCGGTCTTCGCCTACGTGTCGCTCAAGATAGAGCGTCCCGAGGGCGCCGCAGCAAGCAGTCTGATTGCTGAACTGCGAAACTGGGTCGCTGAGCAGCTGAGTCCCATCGCCAAACCTGACGATATCGTGCTTGCCGATAATCTGCCGAAGACCCGCTCGGGCAAGATCATGCGGCGACTTCTGCGAGCGCTCGCGCGCGGTGAGGAGATTACTCAGGACGTATCGACGCTTGAGAATCCCGCCATCCTCGACCAGCTGCGCAGTCATCATGCGGCCCGCTCGGAAGAACGCGCCGTTGCAAAGAAGACGACCGTTGGTGCCAAAAAGCCGACTGTTGCCAAGAAGCGAGCTCCACCCGTG
>CAZZZU010000146.1:0-8638 GCA_964658805.1 uncultured Steroidobacteraceae bacterium | reverse complement strand
AGGTTGCCGTAGTGGCCGTCTGGGTGGTGTCGACCCGCCGGCACGGTTGGCCGGTAAGGCCGTCCGCCGGCGACCTGGTGATCGGCGGCGCGACGAGTTTCCTCGACACTCTGGGTATCGGCAACTATGCGCAGATCACGGCACTGTTCAAACTGCGCAGGAATCCACCCGATGAGTTGATTCCGGGGACTCTGAACGTCGGCAATGCAGTGGGAACGTTTATCAGCGCGACGCTGTTCATCACCACGATCGAAGTCCAGCCCACGCTACTGATGGCGATGGTCATCAGCGCAGGCTTGGGCGCCTGGATGGGCGCCGGTATCGTCAGTCGAATGAGTCGGCGCGTCATTCAGCTATTCATGGGCGTGGCCCTGTTACTCGCTGCGGCATGCTTCACGATGACCAACCTCGGGATAATTCCGCCGAGCGGCTCGGCGATGGGGCTTGCGGGCTGGCGCTTCGCGGTCGCGGTGGTGGCAAATTTCGTGATGGGTGCACTCATGTGCGCCGGCATCGGCAACTATGCACCGTCGATGGCGCTGCTCGCCTTCCTCGGCATGCACCCCATTGCGGCTTACCCGATCATGATTGCCAGCGACGGCGTACTGATCCCGGTGGCGAGTCTTGGCTTCTTGCGTTCCGGGCGATTCTCGCCCTCGGTCGCCGTCGGTCTGACCTTGGGCGGAATCGTTGGTATCGTCGCTGCCGTGCCACTCGTTAAAATGCTGGGTGAGCACCTGACGCTGATGCGCTGGGCTGTCACCGGCATCATCGCGTATGCCGCCATTGCCATGCTCCGCTCAGCTCGAAGCGAATAGCAGTCGAGTCCCCGCCTATTCGAGGGCGGTCTGCGTCGCACGCACCGCGGCAGTCGAACCGCTGCGTAAGCGGCTGTTGCGATAGCCGTAGAAAATATAGACCGTGATGCCGAGAACGCTCCAGATCAGGAGCCGCACCCACGTGGCGCTCGGCAATGAGTAAGCCATGCCGGCGCAAAACAGCACGCCCATCGGCGCCGTGAACCAAACCCATTTGACGCGGAACGGCCGATTCAGATCGGGTCGCGTGTAACGCAACACCAGGACACCGATGCAGACCACGATGAAGGCGATGAGGGTGCCGATCGAGACCAGCTCGCCCAGGATGTCGATCGGCAGCAGTCCTGCGAATGCCGAAGCCATCACGCCGGTGATGACCGTGGCGACATGCGGTGTGCGGAATTTCGGATGTACGGCGCCCAGCGCCTTCGGCAACAGACCATCGTTCGACATAGTCAGCCAGATGCGTGCCTGTGGAATGATCATCGTGATGATCACGGACGTCAGGCCGAACAGTGCGCCCCAGATCACCCAGGTCGAAAGCCAGGTCAAACTCGGGTGAGACTCGAGCGCAATCGCGACGGGCGCGGCGTCGTTCAACTGTTTGAACGGCACCAGGCCCGTCATCACGCTCGACATCAAAACGTAGAGCAAGGTGCAGATCGCGAGGCTGCCGAGCATGCCGATGGGCATGCCGCGCTGCGGATCTTTCGCCTCTTGTGCCACCGTCGACACGCCGTCAAAGCCGATGTAGGCGAAGAAAATAATCGCCGATGCCTGAAAAATGCCGCTCCAACCGAACTCGCCGAATGTCCCCGTGTTCTTCGGGATATACGGCACCCAGTTGTGCGTGTCGACGAAACGGGCGCCGAAGGCGATCACCGCGACGACGATGGCAACCTTGATCGCGACGATGACCGTATTGACGCTGGCCGACTCCTTGATGCCTTTGTAGCAAAGGGCCGTGACCGCAACGATGATGATGATCGCGGGCAGATTGATCAAGGCGCCGCTCGCATGCACCATGAAGCCGCCCCCTTCGACTGCCTCGAACGGCGCCGACGTCAACGCCGCCGGAATAAAATTGATGCCGTAGTGGTCCAGCAATTTGACGAAATATCGGCTCCAGCCGACGGCCACCACCGAGGACGCCATCATGTATTCGAGGATGAGGTTCCAGCCGACGAACCACGCCACGAATTCGCCGAGCGTCGCATAGCTATAGGCGTAAGCGCTGCCTGATACCGGCACCATGGCCGCGAATTCGGAGTAGCACAGACCGGCAAACATGCAACCGATGCCGGCGATGAGGAACGAGATCACGATGGCCGGGCCCGCGTGCTGTGCGGCGGCTAACCCGGTGAGAACGAATATGCCGGTCCCGATGATGCCGCCGATACCGAAGGCAACCAGCTGCGGGATTCCAAGCGCACGCTTCAGGCCTTTCTCGGCCGCTTCCTTCTGATAAGCGGCTATCGGTTTGGTGGCCAGCATCCCTTTCAGATTCATGTCGCTACCGCTAATGGCTTGTGTCTCCCGACTGTAGCGGCTTTCCCGACGCACTGACAAACTATTTAAGAGTTTGCACTAGGCATCGACGGCGATCTTGGCGAGTGCGTCCATGCGCTTGCGCAGGTTGATATTGATCCATTCGCAGACTGCGCAAAATCCCATTGCGAAATACATATAGCCGCGCGGTACCTCGATATCCCAGGCTTCGGCGACGAGCGCGGCGCCGACCAAGACGAGAAATGCGAGCGCCAATACCTTGATGGAGGGATAGCGTTCGACGAAGCGACTTACGGAACCCGACACGACCATCATGACGAGCACGGAGGCGATGATCGCGGCAACCATGACCTGAATGTGCTGCGCCAGGCCCACTGCGGTGAACACCGAGTCGAGCGAGAAGATGATATCGATGACGCCAATCTGAAGGATGATCATCCAGAAACCGTTCATCGGACCGGGCTTGCGCTCGTGCACCTCGCCTTTCAGCATCCCGCGAATTTCCTGGACACTCTTCACCACGAGGAACACGCCGCCGCCGGTGAGGATCAGATCACGGCCGGAGAGCTCGTTGCCGAACACGGTGAACAACGTCGCCCGTAAGGTCGCAAGCCAGGTGATGGAGAAGAGCAAGCCGATGCGCGTGAGCATCGCAAACCCCAGTCCCAGGTAGCGCGCACTGCGCCGCTGCTGCGCAGGCAGCCGGTCGACCAAGATCGACAAAAAAATGATGTTATCGATGCCGAGAACGATCTCGAGCACGGTCAGGGTGAGAAACGACAACCACGTCTGTGGGTCGGTAAGTAGCTCCATCGAGCCACTCTAGGGGCAGGGCGAACTTAGGGCAAGCCGTCCACTTCCTCGGGTTTGACATGTTTGCGCTCCAGCAAATCCTCGGACTGCAGCCCGAGATCAAGCGCCAATGCCGCCGAAATGTAGATCGAGGAATAGGTTCCGGCAATGATGCCAATCACCAACGCTGCTGAAAAACCCCGCAGCGTCTCGCCACCGAAGACCAGGAGCGCAACCACCACCAGCAGGGTTACCAGCTTGGTTATCAGGGTCCGCGACAATGTCTGGTTGATGGATTCGTCGATTACCTGCGAGATGCTCAAGCGCCGCGCCGCGCGCGCCCGCTCACGAATGCGGTCGAACACGATCACCGTATCGTTCAACGAGTAGCCGATGACCGCCAGCACCCCTGAAATGGCGGTCAGATCGAATGTCATCTGACTCAACGCGAAGAAACCCACCACACAGATGGGATCGTGCAGTACCGCAAAGATCGCACCGAGCGCGAGCTTCGGCGTGAAACGGAACAGCACATAGATCAGAATCAGGACCAACGTCGCGAACAGCGCCCAACCGCCCTTGGTAAACAATTCCTTGCCCACTTGCGGACCCACCACTTCGGTGCCCTGCAGTTTTACGCCACTGTCGATCTTGGCAAACACTTCCTGAATGCGAATGCCGATCTGGTCCCCTTTGACGTTGGGGTCCGGCGGCAAACGCACCAGGATGTCGCGCGAACTGCCGAACGCCTGAACCTGCGCGTTGCTCACCCCCGCATTCGCCAACGCCGCGCGGAGCTGTTCGATGTTGGGTGCCTGCGGAAAGTTCGTTTCGATCGTGACGCCGCCCGTGAAGTCGACCCCAAGATTGAGGCCACGCACCGCCACCAGCGCGATGGACGCGATGATCAGGCATGCCGATAGCCCGTACCACACCTTGCGGGTGTTCATGAACGGGAAGCGGGTTACCTTGTGAAAAAATTCCATGCGTCATTCCTCTAAATCGACAGGTGGTCGACTTTGCGCTGCCGGCCATAGCCATAGATCAGCTGCACCATCGAGCGGGTGCCGGTCAGCGCAGTAAACATGGAAGTTGCTATGCCGAACACGAGGACCACCGCGAACTCCCGGATTGCGCCGGCACCGAACGACCAGAGCACGATTCCCGCAATGAGCGCGGTCACGTTCGAGTCGGCAATCGCCGAAAACGCGCGATCGAAACCGGCTGTAATCGCCGCACGCGGCGACACGCCGTTGCGCAACTCTTCGCGGATACGCTCATAGATCAGAATATTGGCGTCCACCGCCATGCCGACCGTGAGCACCACGGCGGCGATGCCTGATAACGTCAGTGCAGCGCCAAAGATCGATAGCAGCGCGGTCAGCAGGATGACGTTCGCAGCGAGCGCAAGATCCGCGATCAGGCCGAATAATTTGTAGTAGACGGCCATGAAGATAAAGGCCGCCAGCGTACCCACCACCATCGCCTTGATGCCTTTGTCGATGTTGTCCTGCCCCAGGCTCGGACCGATCGCCCGCTCCTCGACCGGCGTCAACGGTGCAGCCAGACCGCCGGCGCGCAGCAACAACGCGAGTTCCCGGCCTTCGACGGGATTGACGCCTGTGATCGAGAAGGTATTGCTGAATACGCCCCGAATCGTGGCGCGATTGATGACCTCCTCCGACACCTTGTCGACGTCCATGCCTTGCGCATTCTTCTCGCGCGAGCGATCGATGAACACCACCGCCATCAGATGGCCGATGTTTTCCTGCGTGTTCTTCAGCATCTTCGCCGCACCACGGCTGTCCAAGCTGACCGACACGGCTGCGCCGTCCTGCGTATTGGGCTGGAAGCTTGCATCGGTGAGCTGATCACCCGTCACCACGACTTCACGCCGCAACAGGACCGGTTGCTTGTCGCGGCTGTAATACAACTTGGAGCCGAGCGGCACGTGGCCACTCGAGGCGGCCTCGAGCGGATTGTTGTTCTCGTCGACCATGCGAAATTCGAGCGTCGCGGTCTTGCCGAGTATTTTCTTTACTTCAGCCGAGTTCTGCAGTCCCGGCATTTGTATCGCGATGCGGTCCACGCCTTCGCGTGCAACCTGCGGCTCGGACACGGCCAATTCGGGACTGTTGAGGCGATTGCGCAGAATGACGATGTTCTGCTGTACGGCATAGTCCTGCCGCTCCTTGATCTGCTGCGGCGTCAGCACCACTTCGAACGCAGACGCCCCGTTCACGGTCACGTCCGTGAATGTCACGTTTCGATTCTCAGCGACGATCGCCGCCTTGCCTTTGGCGAACGAGTCGGCGTCCCGAAACAACACGCGTACGCGGTTATTCGGATAGTCGACCTGCACGTCCTGGTAGGCGACGTGCGCATTGCGCAAGGAGGCGCGAAACTCCTGCTCGTAGCGATCGAGCATCTGCTTCACCGCGCCTTGCACGTCGACCTGATACACAAGATAGACGCCGCCACGCAAATCGAGACCCAGCTTGACCGGATTCAAGCCGAGGTTGCGCATCCAGTTAGGCACCCGTGAGGCCTGCGACAACGCAATGGTGAAGTCCTTCTTGCGCGCATCGCTGATCACATCGCGTGCTTTCAACTGGTCAGCCTTGCTGCTGAAACGCAGGGTCAGGCGACCCTGTTCGAGGAAAACGCCACTCGGTTTGATGCCTTTCTCAGTCAGCAACTTCTCGACCGAGGTACGATCGGCCTCGACCACGGCAGCGCGGTCACGCGCCAGCTGCAAGGCATCTTCCTCGCCGAAGAGATTCGGAAGCGCGAGGAAAATCCCGATCAGGAGGACGATCGCGAACGTCGCGATTTTCCAGCGCGGGTAAGAAATCATGCGCTTTTGACCGTGCCCTTGGGAAGCACCTGCGCTACCTGAAATTTCTGCAGTTTGAGGTTCACGCCATTGGCGACTTCGAGTGTCAGGAACTGGTCACCGACCTCCACGACCTTGCCGAGAATGCCGCCCGTCGTCGCGATCTCGTCACCGGCTGCGACCTTGGCGAGCATTTCGCGTTGTTCCTTGGCTTTCTTGCTCTGCGGTCGGATCAGCATGAAGTAAAAAACCACCAGCAGCAGCAAGGGCAGCAACATCGCCTGCAAAATGCCACCCTGCGAAGAAGCGCCGCCTACTGCCTGTGCAGTTGCGGAATTAATGAGGAAATCCATAGTGTTATGCTCGTTTTTAGCGGCTGGTCCGCGACGGAAAGCCGCGTAGTATACCGCAGCCTATTCCAAACCTGGGAGCGCGCTGCTTTGCCGTGCGTGAAAGTCTGCCGCATACGCGACGAAGCTGCCCGCCTCGATGGCAGCGCGTATCTCGCGCATCAGGCGTTGATAGAAATGGAGGTTGTGAACGGTATTGAGGTGCGCGCCGAGTATCTCATTACATTTATCCAGGTGACGCAGATAGCTGCGCGAGAAATGGCGGCAGGTATAACACCCGCAGCCCTCCTCTACCGGCCCGGTATCCCGGGTGTGCGCCGCATTGCGAATATTGACGACGCCCGAGCGTGTGAACAGATGGGCGTTGCGTGCATGTCGCGTCGGCATGACGCAATCGAACATGTCGATGCCGCGGCGCACGGCCTCGACGATGTCCTCAGGGCGCCCGACACCCATGAGATAGCGCGGCTTCGCCGGTGGCATGTGCGGCACCACTGCGTCGAGAATTTGCTCGCGTTCCACCTGGGTTTCGCCGACGGCCAATCCGCCGACCGCCAGGCCCTCGAAGCCGATCTTCACCAACGTCTCGAGCGACGCCCGGCGCAGATCGGCATGCACGCCGCCCTGCACGATACCGAACAAGGTCCCAGGTGCCGGCGAGCCGTAGTAAGCGTCGAACCCACGCTGCGCCCAGCGCATGGACAACTCCATCGACGTCCGCGCTACTGCTGCGGTAGCCGGATACGGCGTACATTCGTCGAAGCTCATGGCGATGTCCGAGCGCAGGGTGCGCTGAATGCGCATGGACTCCTCTGGCGAGAGAAATACCTCGCTGCCATCAATTGGCGACTTGAAGCGTACGCCCTGCTCGCTCAATTTGCGCATCGCTGCCAGGCTGAACACTTGAAAGCCGCCGGAGTCCGTCAGGATGGGGCGCGCCCAGTGCATGAACCGGTGCAAGCCGGCATGCGCTTCGATCACCTCGAGTCCGGGACGCAGATAAAGGTGAAACGTGTTGCCGAGAATGATCTCGGCGCCGACTTGCACAAGATCGTCCGGCGTCATCGCCTTCACTGTGCCGTAGGTACCGACCGGCATGAAGGCCGGCGTCTCCACCGTACCGCGTTCGAACCTCAATCGGCCGCGCCGCGCGGCACCGTCGGTAGAACTCACCGCGAAACGCATCAAGCAATACCCTTCGCCGCTGACTGCGGCGTCAGCAACATGGCATCGCCATAACTGAAAAAGCGGTAACGCTGTGCAACCGCATGTTCATAAGCGCGCATGAGCGGACCGTGACCTGCGAAGGCCGAACACAGCATCAGCAAGGTCGATTCCGGCAGATGAAAGTTGGTTACCATGGCGTCGACTGCCTGGAAACAATAGCCGGGCTTGATAAAGATGTCGGTGGCGCCTCGATAGGGATGAAGAGTGCCGCCACGGGCAGCCGTCTCGAGACTGCGAACGACGGTGGTGCCTACCGCAATGATGCGGCCGCCGGTGGCGCGCGCCGCATTGACCGCAGCACACGTCTGCGCAGACACCTCCAGGAATTCTGAATGCAGCGTGTGCTCCTCGATGTCGTCTGCACGCACGGGCGCAAACGTTCCTGCTCCCACGTGCAAGGTGACGAAGGCCGTACCGATGCCGCGCGCCGCGAGCGCGCTGAACGTCTCGGTATCAAAGTGCAAGCCGGCCGTCGGTGCGGCCACCGCACCTGGCGTGCGGGAGTAGACGGTCTGATAACGTTCAGCATCCGCCGGGTCGGGCAAGCGCGCAATGTAGGGGGGCAGCGGAATCTGGCCATGCGTTTGAAACAGGCTAAGGGCATCGTGCGAAAATTCCAGCACGAATAAACTGCCGTTGCGCTCCCGCATGCGGGCTGTGACGTCGCCGGGCAGATTGACGACAGCCCCGGGCCGCAAGCCCTTGCTTGCCCGGACATGTACGGACGCGAGACGCGCATCAAGCACCCGCTCGAGCAGGATTTCGACACGGCCGCCACTGTCCTTGGTGCCGATCAGCCGCGCTGGAATGACGCGCGTATCGTTGAATACCAAGAGGTCCTGCGCATGCAGTAGATCAGGCAGGTCTCGAAAACGCCGGTCCTGCACATCGCCCGTGAGCCCATCGAGCACCAGCAGGCGACTGCCAGAACGGCTCGGAGTGGGCTGCTGCGCGATCAGTTCGGGTGGAAGATCGAAATAAAAATCCGTGCGCTTCATTGTCGATGGGCATTCTACCAAGAGCACTGATCGCATATACTGCCCGGCCTGGTATGCCCGGATGGCGGAACTGGTAGACGCGCCGGACTCAAAATCCGGTGGTGGTGA
>CAZZZU010000145.1:0-8715 GCA_964658805.1 uncultured Steroidobacteraceae bacterium | reverse complement strand
GCTCAGCAATGCCGTCGTCATTGCGGCCTATACGTTGGTGGATGGCGTGGGCGTGCGTCGCTCGGGCGCGCCGGCGTCTTATACGCTGTGGATCTTTCTCGCCTCGGGCATACCGCTCGTCGCTTGGGCCGTCGCCAGCCGGCGCAAGACCGTGGTGGCCTATGTGCGGCGTAACTGGCATTTTGGTGTGATCGGCGGCAGCGGCGTCGTCGTCTCTTACGGGCTCGCACTCTGGGCCATGACCCTCGCGCCGGTGGCCGTCGTGGCAGCGCTCAGAGAGACCTCGATCCTGTTCGGCACGATCATTTCCGGTCTCGTGCTGCGCGAACAGATAGGCATCAGACGCATCGTCGCGGCCTGTGCCATCACGCTCGGTGCCGCGGTGATTCGCCTGGCTTAAGGCGTCGCGCGCACGAGCTTCAGGTCACCAGCACGATCGCCTTTCTCGATATGCCAGCCCGACGTCAGCTTGAGACGCCAGCCGTCTCCCGCCAGATATGACGGATCCGCGCCCGTCAGGCTGACCGTCGCGCGGTGCGTGGCGGATGCGACGAGCGCACCCTGTTCGACCTCGAGCGTGCCCCATTCATCGGTAAGTCGCAGCGTCGGGTACACGGTGCCGTATTCGGCGAGCGGCACCAACGTCTGCGGATTGAATTGAAAATTGCTTTGTGCGAGCGGCAGGATGAGCACGGGACCGTCGACGAGTCGCGCCTTGAGCCTTGCCAGTCGTTCCTGTCGCTCCGCGTCGCGGCGTACTTCGCTGGCACGTAATACGACCGCATCGTAACGTGCCGCACGCGCGGCGATCGGGACGGTGGCGGCCTGTTGCAATTTCAACGCGGTGGCCAGCAGCTCATCGAGACGGCTGCCGGTATTCAGCCGGTCACGCCAGTGACGGTCGACGCCATCGAGCAGCAAGCCATAGGCCGGCCCGGTGGCGTAGGCGAAAGAACGCACGAAGGTCGGCGCAGGCACGAATGCCGCAAGATCGTAAACGGCAAAGGCGCTACGCGCGCGATCGTCCGTCAGGCCAAGCTTGACGCCGGTGTATTCGGGCACCCCTTCAGCAATTTCGAGTGCGGCTTCCTCGGCTGCGGCCGTTGCAAACAGTCGATAGCGTTCGTGCCGAAACGCGAGCGCATCGATGACCGCGGCCCGGCGCGTCGCAGCTGTCCTGGCCTCAAGCGCATGGGCTAACGCGCGCCATTCGAGTTGCAGGTAATAACGGCCGTCGAGCGTGTCGAGGTGGTGATTGGCCGCCTCCGGGCGCGTCAGTCCGAGCGCGGGCTGGATGCGATGAAACAGCTCATGCGCCAGCAGCACGTGTCGCTTTGCTGCATCGGTGGGCGCCGGCGCGAGAATCTGCGTCCAACGCGTACCGGCCCATTCCGTCGGCGTGTTGGCGATGATGACGTCGTCCGGTAAAACACCGCGGAACATTGCACCGTCCGGCTCGAGGTTACCGGCGGCGTCTTTTTGGTTCGCAAGCGTCGCACGATCGGTGTAATCGACGTACAGGATGGGCCCGCACAGCGACTGCCCCCACAGCTTGCCGGCATCGCGCTCGCAGAGGTCGCGCGCCTCGGCGAACAGCCGCGCGGCTTCGGCAGCGTCAGGCGCCGCAGTTGCCAGCGACGAGCAGAGCAAAGCCGGTAGCGCAACGACGAGCGCATAAACGAGACTGCCACCACGGTGCATGCAAAATCCTCCCAGCGCGCTACACTCATGTTGCCACGAACACGCCAAGGAGGCCTGCCATGCTGTCATCTCGTTTGCTTCGGATCGTCTGCCTGGCGTTCGCGTGCGGCGTCACCGGGATCGCGTGCGCCGACACCGCGACTGCGCCTGCGCAACCGCCGTTGCCCGTCGCATTCGTCGACGCCTTGAACAAGTTGTCGAACGGTCCGCACAAGGGTTATCGCGCCAATCATGCCAAGGGCATCATGGTCGAGGGCACCTTCACGCCAAGCAAATCCGCCGCCGCCTTCAGCAAAGCGTTGCATTTCTCGCGCAGCGTTCCGGTCCTCGTGCGCTTCTCCGACCCGACCGGCGTACCGAATCTGCCGGACGCCGATCCGAATGCCAGTCCGCACGGCATCGCCATTCGCTTCAACCTGCCGGGGGGCGGCTTCACTGACATCGTCAGTATTTCTGCTGACTCGTTCCCGGTGGCAACACCCGAGGAATTTCTGGCGTTTCTGCAGGCGGTCGCGGCGAGCCCGCCGGATGCACCCAAGCCCACGCCGATCGAACAGTTTCTGGGCACGCATCCGGCGGCAGTGAAATTCGTGACCGCGTCGCGGCCCGCGCCGGTCAGCTTTGCCACCCTGCCATTCTATGGCCTGAATTCTTTCAAGTTCACGAATGCATCGGGCAATGCGCATTACGCGCGCTACGAAATCGTCCCGGTTGCCGGCGAGCATGCGCTGAGCGAGTCGGCCGCGAAGCAAGCCGGGCCGGATTACCTGATGAACGAATTGCCGCAGCGTATCGCCAAGGGACCGGTCAAGTTCCGCCTGCTGGCGCAGGTTGCCGGCAAGGATGATCCGATCAATGACTCGACGGTGACCTGGCCGAAAGAACGGCAGAAAGTCTTGCTGGGCACGCTCAGCCTCGACAAGGTGCTGGCAGAGCAGGTGAATTCGCAGCGGACCATCATGTTCAGTCCGTTGAACCTGCTGGCGGGCATCGAGCCGTCCGAAGACCCGGTGCTGTTGGCGCGGCCTGCCGCGTATGGCGTGAGCTACAGTCAGCGGCTGCGGCCTTAGCGGAATAGCCGTGAAGGCGGTTTCGGGGTCGGTGTTGGACGCGATCTACGCGGCAGCGTCCGGCATGGCGCCCTGGGCGGACGCGATGGCGGCGCTCAACGAAGACCTCGACACGAGCGGCATGCAACTGGTGGTGGTCGATCCGAAGCAGGGTCGCCTGATTCGGTCGGAACAACCCTCGGCGGGCGTCAAAGCCGAACTGGTGGATGCGGTTTTCGAGCATGTGCGTGAATGGCACCGCCACGATCCGCACATGCTGGAGACGGCGAAGAGACCCATCGGTGAGTTGATGAACACATCGGTGTCGTTTCCGCGTGCGGAGTACGCACAGCACCTGTTCTATCGCGAATTCTGGCATGCCTTCGATGTACGAGCGCTCGTGGCCAGCAAGATTGCGGAGGACCCGGACAGCATCGCCATGATCGCGATGGCGCGCCAGCATTCGCTGCCGCCTTTCAGTCCGGACGACTTGCAGCTGTTCGCGGATTACGTGGCCCATCTGGTGAGGGCCTACCGGATCTGGCGGCACCTCGAGAAGGACCGAGCGGATGCGGCGATGGGCTCCAAACTCATGGAGGCGTCCGCCCGTCCGATGATCCTCGTCGATGCAGATCTGAAAGTGCTGCGCAAGAATTCCGCCGCTGACCTGCTGCTGGAAGAGTATGCAGACGTGGTGTACATCGACCAGAACCGGCTGCGCTGCCGGAATGGCGCGGTCATGGCTGAACTGGAGGCGGCGATCCGATCGCAACCGACCTCCGCAGCGACTGGCGATGGCGCTGAAGGCCGGCGCTATGCGCTGCGCCTGAGTGGGCGGCATAACGAGGGTCGAACTCTTCTGTGCAGCCTCTGGAGCATGCGCCCGGAATTGACCATGGGCGTCTTCGGACGGGAGGAGCACTTTTTGATGACTATGACCGCGCCGGCCGATCACCTGTCGGCCGACCCGCTTTTCCTCGGTTCGATGTTCAACCTCACGCCGGCTGAAGCCCGGCTGGCGGCAGCCATGGTCACCGGTCGGCCTTTGAAAGAGATCGCGCAAAGTTTCGACCTCTCCGTGGAGACCCTGCGCTCGCAGCTCAAATCCATGTTTCGCAAAACCCAGACGGATTCGCAGGGCGATCTGATTGCGCTGCTGCATCGGGTTGCGACGATTTGAGAGGATTTTGAGACGTACTGCAGGTGCTTCACCCATTTGGGTGATGCGCTGCGTCAGCTTGGCTGAGACCATCGGCGCAGTGGTGGCTCTAGCAGGGCCGAGGCTTCCATGGATAGCTCGGGGTGATCCTTATTACCCGGGGCCTCAAATTAAGCATCTGCTAGAGCCTCCTCTACCCCTCGCGAAGCGATAATCGTCAGATGGACGCGAGCCTCTTTGGCGTTATTCATCTCCCGACCTACGTGCTCGGTACCTTCATCGTCATTCTGCTGCCGGGACCGAACTCACTGTTCGTACTGAGCACGGCGGCGCGGCGCGGCGTGCGCGCGGGCTATCGCGCGGCCTGCGGCGTATTCATCGGCGATACCGTGCTGATGACGTTGGCATCACTCGGGGTTGCTTCGATCCTGAAAGCCAACCCGCCGGTATTCCTGGCGCTCAAATGGGCGGGTGGCGCATACCTCGCTTATCTCGGCGCGAAGCTGCTGATGGCAGCCTGGCAGGGACGGAACGCAGCGAGAGGCCAAGGCGCCGTCTTGGCCGCCGGCACTCCGGCTTCGTCAGCCGGCGCCGCTGAGGATCCACTGCTGCGCGCGCTCGGCATCAGCTTGCTCAATCCCAAAGCGATCCTGTACTGCCTGGCCTTTTTCATCCAGTTCGTGGATCCGGCGTATGGGCACAAGGCGCTCTCGTTCACCATCCTGGGCGCGATCGCGCAGAGCTTCAGCGTGATCTACCTGAGTGTGCTCATCTTCAGCGGTGTACGTCTCGCGGCGGCATTTCGCCGCTGGCAGCGCACGCGCACCGCGCTCACCGGTGGCGCGGGTGCCGCGTTCGTGGGCTTCGGTGTCAAACTGGTCACGGCCAGCGTGAACTGACCAGGCGGCCGGGCGGTATCGAGCCGCTATTCCCTGTTAAAGCCTGACAGCACGGTGATGACGCGCTTTTCGCCGGCTTCGACGTAAGCCTGTTCGCGGTATGAGACCGTATCGCCCATGCGCACTTCGACCTGATGCATACCGACGGTCACTTTCAATTCCTGCGGCAGGTTGCCGACAGCCGTCGCGTCGCCACGCTGCACGTCATCGATGTACACGATGGATCCTGTCGGCGCACCGGTCACGATGAACTCGGGTGGCTCAGGGGGCGGCGGGCGCTTTTTATGAAACAAAGAACAGGCGGACACGCCAAGCAACGCCAGCAAGGTAGCAGTGATCGCGGTCGTTTTGAGCAGACGCATTGGCCGAAGGGTAGCACTCCGCGTCTCCTTTGGCTTTCACGTTACACTCGGTTGCATGATCCGCAACGAACGTCTCACGGCGATACTCGACGGCGAATTCGTCGTCTTCCTCATCGGCATACGCATCAATCGGCCGCTGCAGATTCACAAATGGCTGCCGCCCGTGCAGGCCATGCCGCGCATGATCAAGGAGCTGCAGCGGCAGCCGGAGCTCGGCTTCCTGCACGCCGAGAGCTGGTTTTCACGCACCACCATGATGGTGCAGTACTGGCGCTCGATGCGACAGTTGCTCGACTACGCGCAGAACAAGAACGCGGCGCATCTGCCGGCCTGGCGGGATTTCAACCGATCCGTCGGCACCGATGGTTCGGTCGGCATCTGGCACGAGACGTATGCGGCATCGGCGGGCTCTCACGAGAACGTGTACGTCAACATGCCGGCCTTCGGCCTGGGTGGTGCGGGTGCACTGCAGCCCGCGTCCGGCAGGCGACAGTCGGCCGCCCTGAGACTCAGTTCTTACGAAAAAAAATGATGTGTTGAATCGGCAACTGCTCGTCGACCCGCTCGAAAGTCAAGGGGAATTGCCGCATCTCGCGCCGTACCTGGGTGACCGTCATCTTGTGCAACGCCTTGATGGGCACCCTGGCGTCTTCACCGCGGTACTCGACGAACACCAGCTGACCGCCCGACTTCAGCGCGTTCAACAAATTGCTGATCACCTCGTAGGGGAATTCGAGCTCGTGGTAGACGTCGACCATCACCGCGAGGTCGATCGATCGCGGCGGCAGCTTCGGATCATCCGCAGTGCCCAACATCGGCACGACGTTGGCCGCGTCCGGTTGTTGCGACAGCGCTTGCAGCATCTTGACCATTTGCGGCTGAACATCTTCGGCCATGACCTGGCCAGGCATGACCAGAGGCGCCATCCGCTTCGACAGATAACCCGATCCCGCGCCGATATCCGCAACGGTCATGCCGGGATGCAAGTGCAGCGCTTTCACCAACAGATCCGGGCGCTCTTCCTGCGCCCGCGTCGGACGTTCGAGCCAGTCCGCGCCTTCGTAGCCCATGACATGGGCGATCTCGCGGTTGAAATAAACCTTGCCGATACCGTCGGCGCTGCCGGGGCGATACTCATAGGGGCTCGAGACGTCGCCGAGTGCTCCGGTGACGCAGCACAGGCTTGCCAGAAGTATGGCAAGCACTCGCACCATAATTGGCATGACGACTCATTCCTAGAGTTAAGCGTGGAGCCACCTATACTACCGTCGATGCAAGCAGCGGCAAGGGGCGAAGTGACGTGATCGGTCATCCGGAGCAGTTCTATGGAGCGCTCGAAGCGGGTGGCACCAAGTTCATTTGTGCCGTCGGCGATCGCGATGGAAAAATCCACGATGAGCTGCGCCTGGACACGCGCAGCCCTGCCGACACCTTGTCATCCGTCATCAAGTACTTCGTGGCGGCGAGACGAAAATTCGGCGAACTGGCGGCCGTCGGCGTCGGCGCCTTCGGTCCCTTGGACTTATCACCGTCCTCGCCGACGTTCGGATTCATTACCAGCACGCCGAAGCCGGGCTGGCGCAATACCAATCTGGTGGGCGCATTGCACCGCGGCCTGAAGCGGCCGGTGTTCCTGGATACGGACGTCAACGGTGCTGCACTGGCTGAGGTGCGGTGGGGCGCCGGCCGCAACCTCGACAGCATCGCGTACGTGACGGTGGGCACCGGCATCGGGGTCGGTGTGGTCCATCACGAACGCGCGGTGCATGGCATGATGCATCCGGAGCTCGGTCATATTTTCGTGCGACGGCATCCCGGCGACGAAGCATTTGCAGGCGTGTGTCCTTTCCATGGTGATTGCCTCGAAGGATTGGCAGCAGGCCCGGCGATCGTTGCGCGCACCGGACGTCCCTTGTCGCAGGCGCTGCAGGATGAGCTCATCTGGGCCATCGAGGCCGATTATCTCGGTCAGTTGTGCGCGATGCTGGTCCTGAGTCATTCGCCGCAACGTATCCTGATCGGCGGTGGCGTGATGCAGGCAAGCCTGTACGCCCGGGTGCATGCGCGGATGTTGCACTGGCTGAATGGCTACGTGGAAGCCGAGCAACTGCAGAGCCCGTTGTACGTGAGCGCGCCGGGTCTGGCCGCTGCTGCGGGAATCAAAGGGGCGCTGTCGCTCGCGATCGGACCGCACGGCCGCTCCGGAATGAACGCGCTAAAGTAATGCTTCTCAGACTTTCAGGCCGATGGCGCGCATCAATTCGATACCGTTGCTCTTGGTGACGACGCCCTCCCGCAGCCTGAAATCAAACGTAAGCTTGCCGCCCTCGAGGTGATCCTCGAAATGCACGTTGCGCAACGTGCCGGGCAAGAGGCCGGTTTCGTCGGCGAGCGCCAGGTCGTGCGTACTGATCATGCCGATGGCGCCGCGCTCGAGGAGTGCGCGCAGCACGCCGCGTGCGCCGATCAGGCGATCCGCCGAGTTGGTTCCTTGCAGGAGCTCGTCGAGCAGAAACAGCAGCGGCAGCGCGTCGATCTCGAACAGCTGGCGCAGGCGACTGATCTCGGCATAGAAGCGCGAACTGCCTTCGTAGAGCGAGTCGTTGACGCGGATGCTCGCGCCGATGGCCAGCGGCGAGAGCTGCAGGCGCGCTGCACATACCGAGGTGCCTGCCATCGCAAGCACCACATTGATGCCGACCGACCGCAGCAGTGTGCTCTTGCCCGACATGTTCGAACCACTGACCAGCCAGGCGCGCGTCGCGCCGGACAGGTCGACGTCGTTGCGCACGCAGGTGGTCTTGACGAGCAGCGGATGGCCGAGCGCGGTGGCGCGAAACTGCGGCGCCCCGGACACGAATTCCGGGAACGTATATTCCGGATGCTCGAAGCTGTAGCCGGCGAGCGAGGTCAACGCTTCCATCTCGCCGAGCACGCGCAACCATGCCGCCACCGCAGGTCCATGCAGACGCCGCCAGCGTTCGGCGGCGAACGCCGCGTGGAACGCATACATCAAGGGCAGCAGCAACGGCGCCAGCAATGGATTGCGGCGCGCTTCGACGAAATTGACCGTGGTGGCGAGCTTCGCGAGTGCCGCCGAGGGCCGTAATGCATGTGAGGACAGCGCGCCCTTGAGGTCGAGCAGACTCAAGCTCTCGAACTCCTCGGCCTCGATGCGCCGCAGGAGCACGGCAAGCGCCGCAATATCGTCGGCGGCGCTTTCGATGCCTGCGAAGCAACGGTGGATGCGCTCCTTGAAGGCGTACAGCAGCGCCGCCTCTATCACGAGCACCGCGAGCAGCACGAACGCAATGCCCCACAACGCCCAGACCACGGCGGCTGCGGCGACCGCCGCCGGCAGCGCAAAGGCCGCGGCGCGCAGCGGCCACCGTGACAACTCGGCCGGCGCACGTGCCCAGGCAATGAGCGCCGCCGGTTCCAGGCTGATGCGCTCGCGCTCGCCTTGCACGGCGAGGTCCTCGCGCAACGCGACGCGCGGCCCCAACTCTGCGATCGCCGCCTGGCGTGCATGAATCATCGGCAGC
>CAZZZU010000144.1:0-8767 GCA_964658805.1 uncultured Steroidobacteraceae bacterium | reverse complement strand
GGTGCGGGAACTGCGGGCCGAGTTGCGGCAGCGGCATATCCGCCCGCCTTACGTGCTGGTGGGCCACTCCATCGGCGGCTTATTTATGCAGTATTTCGCGCGAAACTTTCCAAGTGACGTGTCCGGTTTGGTCCTGATCGACTCAACCCATTGGAAACAGCAATTCGTTGTGGATCCCAACGCCAACGTGCCTCTTGAAAATCGTCGGACTATCAGGTTGTACATGCCGTGGGCGATGAAGCAGGAGCTGGAGAACAGCGGCGAGTCAGGTCTGGAGGTTCAAGACAGTCCCAGGCCGCGACTCGGCGAGGTCATCGTGCTGTCGAGTACACGGCCGCTGCTGAACCAGACCGAGCAGCAATATGACGAGGAAATCGCATTGCAGAAGGATCTTGCATCGTTCTTCCCGTCATCCCGCCATCAGTTCGTCGCGAATGCCGGCCACTACATTCAGCGTGATCAACCCGATGTGGTGGTATCGGCAATTCGCGGCGCAGCCGGCTGCAAATAGACACTCAAACAGTTCGGACGGTGCGGAAATTGTCTTCGATTCGAGCGGGCAGCATTTTCAACATGGTGTGCAGCAACATGGGCACCAGCAAGAACTCATCGATGACGCCAAACACAGGCAGCGCCAGATTCAGAGGCTCGATGGCCCATAGCATCAATGCGATGGACGACGGTATCAGCCAAATGGGCCGATCCGGATGCCGTAGAGCAAACCACAGCAAGCGCAAGTCTTGTGCCGCAAGCCGCCAGAATCTAAATAAGCGCCACATACCGATACCCAACCTTTGACGTTGCGTGTAATCGTAGGGTGGTGGGTTTCACCTCGCTTTTCAAGTGCCTTTGCAGGCAAGGTTCATGCATGATTAGACGACCTAGGCCATGCTCTGCGCCGTGCGTGGTTGGCCTGCTGCTCACGGTGTCGGTGGCGTCACGTGTTTACGCTGCCACGGAAATGCAGCATCAGGCGCAAATCTCGGGATCCGGGCGCGACACCGTCATTTTCGAGGCGGGGGTCGGCGACACCATGCAAGTCTGGGAAAACATACAGCCGCAAATTGCCAAGAATTGCGCGCGGACTTTCGTCTATACCCGGGCCGGGTACCTGGGGAGCGACCCGCCCTCGGCCGGTGACGAGCGCGACGCGGTGGCCATCGTCGGCGAGTTGCGTGAGGAACTGCAGCGGCGCCACGTGGGGCCGCCCTACATTCTGGTCGGGCATTCGCTGGGTGGACTCTACATGCAATATTTCGCGCGCAATTTCCCGGCGGAAGTGGCCGGCGTGGTGTTGATCGACTCGACGCATTGGACCCAAGGTCTCATCGTGGATGCGACCGCGAACACGCCTTATCAAAGCCGACGCGCGGTGACACTGTTCATGCCATGGATCATGCGGCGTGAACTGACGGACAGCGCGGCTGCCGGTTCGGAAGTGAGCGCGAGTCCGCCCCCCAAGCCGATGACCGCCATCATTTTGTCCAGCACCAAGCTGGCGCCCGGTGAAACGCAGGAACAGCGCGACGCTGCGGTGTCGATGCAGAATGAGATTGCTGCGTCGTTTCCGGGTTCACGTCACGATTTTGTCGAAAACTCCGGCCACTATATTCAACGCGACCAGCCCGGCATCGTTATCGACGCGATTCGTTCGGCCGCAGGCTGCAAGTAGCGCATTAGTCTGACAGACCGCTTTACATCGGTTGACCGATAGTCCGGCGACCCTTTGCGTGACGGAGAAAAAAACATGAATGTACAAGATCCTGATGTGTTGATTATGGCGCCCGGTAATCCAGTCGATGACGATGGAGAATCTGCCGACGAAACCGCAATGGAGAATGAAGCGCCCATCGCCGAGACCAACGAGGCCACCGAGTTGCCCGAGGAGATGGAAAAGGATGATGAGGACGATCTGGACGACGACGATGAGGAAGAAGACGAGGACGACGCGGAAGAAGGCTGAAGTGAGAAGCGGCTAGCGAAATGCGCCGATTCTGCACAAATCGCAAGAAAAACTGTGGAGTGCGTCACCTCTGCGCGAGGGTGGGACGGTATGGTAAAGCCATGCTGTTACTCGCCGCCCTGCATCGCCTCATGACACCTCAGGAGCCACCCGCCAACGACCTGTTGGCGCCGGCGCGGGCCACGCTAGGCCACGTCGGGCTTACTCTCATTGCACTTGTGTTCATGCTGCTCAGTTTTTGGAACCACTGAGGCTGCCGCGTTCGATACGCCGGGCCAGTTCGTCCAGGCTGGCATCTTCCTCGATCAGGATCTCGCCTCCCTCCTCGCCAAGCCGCGGAACCTGCGCCACCCGCCGCGTCGGCATCGGCGTCGCCGCTGTCTCTGAAATGCGGTCGTCCGCCAATGCAGGGATGCTGGCCGGCAGCACCCAGTCGGACTTGCCGGCAGCCCAGCGCTGATACCGCTCGAAAGTCCACATACCGCTTTCGCCGCCCGTCTGCAGCACGGTGGCGATCTGACTGAATTGTCCGCCGCGAATGGTGCCTTTGGCCGCCGCACTTGGCAGCAGCACTTCACATAAGGGGACACGGATGCGGTACTCAGGTATGAAATCGAGGCGCTGGCTCACGACCCCCACCAGACAGTCCGCGATTTGGGCGCGGATACTGCCCTGCAGGTCGGCCGGAAACGACATGCAGAGACGGGTCAACGCCTCCGCGCAGCTGGCGGAGTGCATGGTGGTGATGACGAGATGTCCGGTCTCCGCGGCATTCAAGGTAAGCCGCATCACCTCAGGCGTGCGCATCTCGCCAATCACCAGCACATCCGGATTTTCGCGCAGCGCATCGGTGAGCGCCTGTTCGTAGCTCGGCGAATGCGTTGGGATTTCCCGCTGACGAATGAAGGAGCGCCGGTTGTTGAACAGATACTCGATCGGACTTTCGATGGCGATGATATGGCGTGCAGCGCCTTGATTGAGTTCCTCGATCAACGCCGCCAGCGTTGTCGATTTACCGCTGCCGGTCGGTCCCGCAATGATGACCAGTCCGGTAGTGGCGTCGGTCAGCCTCTTCAGGTCGGGATGCAGATTGCAGGCCCGCAGATCGTTCTGAAACGAGGTCAACAGCCGCACCGCCATCGAGACGCCACGCACAGTCTTGAAAACATTGAACCGGCAGCGGGTGCCGGCGACGGTGCGGGACAGGTCAGCAGAGCCGCGCTCCTGGAATTCGCTCCAGGCCTCGGCGCCCAGCAGTTCCTGTGCGGCGCGCGTCAGCGATACACTCGAAATGGGCGCACCGGCAGCCGATAACGCACCGCGCACGCGCGCCATCATGGGCAATTCGCCTTCCATGTGCAGGTCGCTGGCACCCAGCTCGCGGCCTTTGTTGATCCAGTCTCTAATCATGCTTGTTTCCGCACGGTAGCGGCTTAGGATACCGGATCATGAACGACGGAAAATTAACCTTCGAGGGCATGGAGTTCGCTGACGGACAGGCGTCCGATCCAAAGCTGCTGGGCTGGATGCAGGGAGCGCCGCCTGCCGCAGACCGCCGCGTGCGTTACCGTGACGATCGCTTCCTGGGATTCCCCCAGATCCGCTGGACTTTGTCGAACCTGCGGCAGCTGGTGCCCACGGTATCGGTATGGCGTGGCAGTGGCGCGCGGGCCGGCATGCCGTCACCCGATCTCGCACGCGCCGCTGCCATCGACGCGCTGACGTTCGAGGATATGCGAGGCGCGCGGCTCAGTTGGGAGCAATCGCTGCTGAACACCTATACGGACGGCATTCTCGTGCTGCATCGAGGACGTCCGGTGTATGAACGTTATTTCGGCGCGCTCGAGCCGCATATTCCACACACCTGTTTCTCGATCACGAAATCGTACGCAGCCACCCTGGCGGCCACGTTGATCGCAGAAGGCGTACTGGATGAGGAGCAGACGGTGGCGCACTACCTGCCGGAGATGGCGCACGGCGCCTATGCCGATGCGAGTCTGCGCCAGGTGCTCGACATGCAGATCGGTCTGGCCTATTCAGAAGACTATACAGATGATCAGGCCGACATCTGGAATTACGGACGCGCCGGCGGCATCCGGCCCACCGAGCCAGGCTACACAGGCCCGAGCAATTACTATGAATATCTGCTGACTTTGCGCAAGCGCGGCAGCCATGGCGACGCGTTTGCGTATGCCACTGTGAATACCGAGGTCATATGCTGGGTGATGAAACGGGTTACCGGTCTCGGGCTCCAGGATATGCTCAGCGAGCGCCTCTGGGCGCCGCTCGGTTGTGAGGAAGACGGCTACCTTGCGGTTGACTCCATCGGTGTCGCGATGGGCGGCGGCGGATTGAGCGCCACACTCCGTGATCTGGCGCGCTTTGGCGAGCTCCTGCGCTGCGAGGGTGCTCATCGTGGGCGGCAGCTGATCCCGGCTGCCGTGGTCGCGGATATTCGCCATGGCGCGGATCCAGCGAAGTTTACCCCTGCCGGCTACGACCTGCTGCCGGGCTATTCATATCGCAATATGTGGTGGGTGACGCATGATCGCCGCGACGCCTTCGAGGGTCGCGGGATCCACGGCCAGCGTCTGTACGTGGCGCCGGGGGCAGAGACCGTCATCGCCCGTTTTGCCTCGCATCCGGTCGCTGCGAGCGCAGCCAACGATACGATCACCCTGCCTGCCTTCGGTGCGCTGTTGCGGCTGCTCGAAAGCGGCTGAGCCGTCGCATGACGCAGCTGCAGGTGGTCCGCCGTGCGGCGTTCATTACCATGCCCTGGCGCAATGGCGGTGGCATCACGCATGAGGTCCTGCGCGAGCCTGCAGCGGCGGCAGGCATGCCGCCACTGCCATTCATCTGGCGGGTGAGCATCGCAGAAATAGGAGCAGCGGGTCCGTTTTCGGCGTTCCCTGACCATACGCGCATCATGGTGCTGCTGCAGGGCGAGGGTGTGGCGCTCAGCTTTTCTGATGGTCGCTGCCGGCAACTGCGTCGGATCGGCGAGTGGGTCGAGTTCGACGGTGCGCTCGCCACCGACTGTCGTTTGCTCGGCGGCCCCTGCACCGATCTCAATTTGATGGTGGCCAAGGCACACTCGGTCGAAGCGCGGGTCTGTTCGCCGCTACAATTGCCGGTCTTGAGCGTCGCGCCCGGCGAGACGGCGTTACTGGCGAGCCTGACGGCGCCGCTCACGCTCGTCGATGCTGCGGGCGCTGCGACCGATCTCGAACCGTGGGAACTTGCGGTGTTGTCGCAAGGCAGCGTGCAGATTGCCTCGACGCAGGATTTCTTCGCCGCGACGTTGCGCGGCGGAATACGCAAGGGATGAAGATCTATGTTGGATGATTTGACCGCACTGCGGAACGAGATCCGGGCCGCCGGTACACAGGACGAGCAGAGCGCGGTCACGCGTCTGTTGCATGCGCTCGATCTGACCGGTGGCGCGCGGCATCGAGCGGTCGCTCGCGCCAAGGCGCTGGTCGAGGGCGCGCGCGGACGTCGCGACGAACGCGCTTTTTTGGATGCGTTTCTGCAGGAGTTCGGACTTTCCAACCAGGAAGGGATCGCGCTCATGTGCATCGCTGAAGCGCTGTTGCGCATCCCCGATGACGCCACCGCGGATCGTCTGATCGCGGAAAAGCTTGCCACCGGTGATTGGTCGTCGCACGCGGGTCGGTCCGAGTCGTTGTTCGTCAATGCGTCGACCTGGGGACTGATGCTGACTGGCGGCATTCTCGATCTCGAGCCTGCCATCCGCGAGGACGCCGGCGGGTGGTTACGCAAACTGACGCGCAAGGCGGGCGAGCCGGTGGTTCGGCTCGCCGTACGGCGCGCTATGCGCATCATCGGCGGTGAGTTCGTGGTCGGCCGCACCATCGAGGAAGCGCTGGAACGCAGTGCGCGCGAAGCAGACTTGAGCTTGTGTTCGTTTGACATGCTGGGCGAAGGCGCGCGCACCGCCGCGGATGCGGCGCGTTATCAGGCGTCCTATACGCGTGCCATCGGCGTGATCGGCGCGGCGTCGCGCGGCAAACCGCCGCACCAAAGTTCCAGTATTTCCGTCAAATTATCGGCGCTCGAACCGCGCTACTCATTGTTGCAGCATGACCGCGTCATGCAGCGCCTGGTTCCGAAGGTCGCGCTGCTGGCGACGCAGTCGGCGCGTCTCGGCATCCAGTTCACCATCGACGCAGAGGAAGCCGATCGGCTCGACCTCTCGCTAGACGTCATCGAGGCGCTGGCGCGCGATCCGGCAACGCGTGAATGGGAGGGACTCGGGCTTGCGGTGCAGGCCTACGGCAAGCGCACCCTGGAGGTGATCGACTGGGTGGCCGCGCTCGCCCGAGCGACGCAGCGGCGCATCGCGGTGCGTCTGGTGAAGGGCGCCTATTGGGATTCGGAAATCAAACGGGCGCAGGAGCGCGGGCTCGATGGCTATCCCGTATACACCCGCAAGGTGCTCACCGATTTGTCGTATCTGGCTTGCGTCGGGCGCCTGTTCCGCCATGTCGAGGTGCTGTACCCGCAGTTCGCCACGCACAATGCACACAGCATCGCTGCCGTGTTGGAACTGGCACCGCCTGAGGCCGCCTACGAATTTCAGCGTTTGCACGGCATGGGACGCCTGCTGTACGCCGAGGCTGCGCGACAGGTTGCGAATTTTCCGCCGGTCCGCGTGTATGCGCCGGTCGGAGAGCACAAAGACTTGCTCGCCTACCTCGTACGGCGGCTGCTCGAGAACGGCGCCAATACCTCGTTCGTCAATCGCTTCATGGATGAACAGGTGCCGGTGGCCGAGATCGTGCGCGATCCCATCAGTGACATCGAGCGGATGGAGTCGTTTGCACACCCCGGCTTGCCTGCCCCGCCGGCGCTCTTTGGCGAACGCGCGAACTCGCGCGGCATCGATCTCGGCGAGCCCGGCAATCTTGATGGCCTGCGGCGGGCCATGGCGTCGCGTCAAGCCGGTCCCGCGCCCAAGGCCATGACCGGGGCGTTACGCCCGGTGCGCAACCCGGCTGACTCGGACGATCTCGTGGGCTCGAGTCACGATGCGACGGCGGCGGAGATAACGCTTGCGTTGGAAACCGGCGCGCGGGCGCAGCCCGAATGGGATCTGCGCGGTGGGCCGGCGCGTGCCGCGTGCCTGGAACGCGCCGCCGATCAATTGCATGCCGCACGTGACGAACTGTATGGGCTGCTGGTGCGCGAGGCCGGCAAGACCATCCCTGATGCGATCGCGGAAGTGCGCGAGGCCGTCGATTTCTGCCGCTATTACGCGCTTGGTGCGCGCCGCGAATTCGGGGTCGGCGAGGCGTTGAACGGTCCGACGGGGGAGTTGAACGAGCTGTCATTGCACGGGCGGGGGGTATTCGCCTGTATCAGCCCGTGGAATTTCCCACTGGCTATCTTCATGGGGCAGGTGGCTGCTGCGCTCGCGGCCGGCAACAGCGTGGTGGCGAAACCTGCCGAGAGCACGCCGCTGATCGCGGCGCGCTGCGTGAGCCTGCTGCATGCCGCGGGCGTGCCGGAGGACGTGTTGCACCTGACGCCCGCCATTGGTCGCGACTTCGCGGCTGCCGCATTCGGTCACGGCAGCCTGGCAGGCGTGGCGATGACAGGTTCAACGGCCACGGCATTGCTCATCAATCGCGCGCTGGCGGCGCGCGACGGTGCCATTACGCCATTGATCGCAGAGACCGGCGGCATGAACGCCATGATCGTCGACTCGACGGCATTGCCTGAACAGGTGGTGGACGACGTGATCACATCGGCGTTCATGAGTGCCGGCCAGCGTTGCTCGGCGCTGCGGCTGTTGTTCCTGCAGGACGACATTGCCGACGCGGTGATCGAGATGTTGGCAGGCGCCATGGATGAGCTCGTCATCGGCGACCCTGCGGATCTCGCCACTGACGTGGGTCCCGTGATCTCGACGGCAGCAGCGGCAGGACTGATGCGGCACGTCGCCCGCATGCAAAGCGAAGCACGCATCATCAAGGCCTGTGCGCTGTCTGCCGCGACAGCGCGCGGCAGTTTCGTGGCGCCGCATCTGATTGAATTGCGCAGCGCCGCGCAACTGACGCGTGAAGAATTTGGTCCGCTGCTGCATGTGGTGCGTTACCGCTCAGCCGATATTGGCGGCGTGCTCGACGCCATCCGTGCCACGCATTACGGGCTGACGCTGGGCGTGCAGACCCGACTGGAGTCGTTCTGGCGGCGTATCTTCGCGCAGACGCAGATCGGCAACACCTACGTGAACCGCAACATGATCGGCGCAGTGGTGGGCGTGCAACCGTTCGGCGGCAGCGGCTTGTCGGGCACCGGCCCGAAGGCGGGCGGTCCTCACTATCTGGGCAGGTTTGCCGAGGAACGCACCCTGACCGTCAATACCACGGCCACCGGCGGGAATGCCGCGTTGCTGAATCTGGCGCATTGAATGAGCGTGCGAACGTGAAGTCTTTCGGACTCCCGCTGCCCGCGCGTACGCTGGCCGCTTTCCTGGCCGCGGTCGTCGCCGTGCTGATCATCGCGATATTGTCTTTTCAGGCGCAGCAGTCAGCCGCGTCGGGTGCGCAGAGGCTGGCGCGATCCATCGAAGTGCTGACCCAGCTCGAAGGCCTGATATCGACGCTCAAAGACGCGGAAACCGGGCAGCGCGGTTATCTCCTGACCGGGGACGAGACCTATCTCGAGCCTTATCTGGAAGCGAAGGGCGCGATCGGCGATGAGTTCGCGCATGCGAGCGCCCTGTTGGCGGAGCGGCCGGAGCAAGCACGCCGGCTGGATGCGTTGAAGTCGCTG
>CAZZZU010000143.1:0-8838 GCA_964658805.1 uncultured Steroidobacteraceae bacterium | reverse complement strand
CTCGAGCGCGCCATCCAGCGGCGCGCTGGCATAGCCCTGGCCGTTGAGCGGGCCTTTCGTGCCGTAGAAGACGCTGTACACGGGATCGGCCGCCGTCACCCATTGGCTGTAGAGCAGATCGAAGGCGCCGCGGTAGCGTGCTTCGCGATACGCAATGCCGGTTTTGTTGTCGGCACTGAGGCGGATGCCGATGGCTTTGAGGTTGGCAATGATGATCTGCTCGCCGATCTCGCCGTCGATGTCGCCGCTGCGCGTGGTGATGCGAAAGTCGAGCGGCTTGCCGTCGCGCCTGCGGATGCCATCGGCGCTGCGCCGGTAACCGGCCGCATCGAGCAGCTGCTCGGCGGCGCGCGGATCGAAAGCCGGTGCGGAGCCTTGCGGCGACGCATCGTGCAGCGCTTCGAGCAGCGCCACCACGGGCGAGTACAACGGTCGGGGAAAGCCACCCGCCGCCTTCACCAACGCCGTGCGGTTCACGGCGAGCGCAATCGCACGCCGCAAGCTCAAGTCGCGCAGCAACGAGTCGCCTTGCATGCCGAAGTCGAGGTGCCGCCAGCCGAGCGATGCGCCGCTGCGCAACTCGATGTTGGCGCTGCCCTGCAGCTGCTTCGCCAGCATGTAGGGAATGCGCGGCGCCAGCATCACCTCACCTGCACGGATCAATACGCCCATGGTGTTCGAGCTGGGGATGATCTTGAAAATGATGCGGTCGAGATACGGCAGCGCGCTGCCGTCCGCGGCGCGCCGCCAATAGTGCGCGTTGCGTTCCAGCACCACGTACTGGCCGCGGCGGAACTCGCTCACCCGGAACGGACCGGTGCCGAGGGGTCGCTCGTTGTAGACGTCATGATTCAGGTCGTGACCCAAGAGCGTGTGCCGCGGCAGGATGCCGAAGGTGAACAGCGTCGCGGCGAACGAGGGCGCGACGCGGCGGTAGTTGACGATGACCGTCAACGCATCCGGCGTCTCGATTGACTCGACATCCTGCGTGCCATCCTTCGACTCGGCCAGGAAGTGCGGATCCTTGACGGCGTCCCAGGTGAACTTCACGTCCGCCGAGGTGAAGGGCGCGCCGTCGTGCCAGGTCACGTCCGGGCGCAGGTGATAGATCACGCGCATGGCCGCGCCGTTCTGGGTCAGTTGGATGCCGCCATTGTCGAGCGTCGGCACCTCGGTCGCGAGCACCGCGGTGTAGTGCGCGCGGGCGTCCGGCGCCAGCAAGCCCTCGACCACCGCCGCTTGCACGTCGCCGAGTTCCGCGGTCGCATACACATTGAGCGTATCGATATCGTAGGGCAGGCCGACGGTGAGGGTGCCGCCGGGCGTCGCCACGCCGGGCGTCGGTGCGCCGACTGCCACGCTGGTAAAGAGCCCGATCGAAGACGCCGCGAGCCATGCGGCAGCCCGTGTCAAAGACCGGTCGCGCGGCATCAACTGCAATTCAATTGTGCATAACCGTTCGTGCGCCTCATCGCCTTGAGTGTTGCCGCTTGCCGCACCACAATGCAACTCATAATGAAAACTATTGTCGTGATGTTGCGAGACGCCGAGTGGGCGGGCCTGATCCGCGCTGCCCTGCCGGACCATGCCGTGATCGTGCATCCCGCCATTGCGGCGCGTTGTGAATATGCGGTTGTCAGCCGGCCGCCGGCGGGTCAGCTCGCGGCCATAAACGGCCTCGAAGTCGTGTTCAGCGTCAACGCAGGCATCGAGGCGCTGCTCGCCGATGGCGTCGTGCCGCCCGGCATTCCGATCGTGCGCATGGTCGACGAGGGCCTCGGCCAGGGCATGCTCGAATGGGTGCTCGCGACCACGCTGGTTTGGCATCGCAATTTATTCCTGTATCGCACCGCGCAGCTGGCGGGGCGCTGGGACCCGCAGGCGGAAAAGCTCGCGCGCGATCGCACGGTATGCGTGCTCGGCGCCGGGCATCTCGGCGGCCGCGTCGCTGCGGCCCTCGCGCAGCTGGGATTCGTGACCCGTACCTGGAGCCGGTCGCCGAAGCAGCAGTCAGGCGTGACGTCTTTCGCCGGGCCCGATCAATTGCTTGACGCCGTCACGCAGGCCGATTTTCTGATCAACCTGCTGCCCTCCACGCCCGCCACGGCTAATCTCATCGACGCCGCAGTGCTGGCTCGACTCGCGCCGCAGGCTGTGCTGATCAACGCCGGGCGTGGCGCGCAGGTGGTCGATGCCGCGGTGCTCGAGGCGCTCGACGCCGGCCGCTTGCGGGCCGCGGTGCTCGATGTCTTCCGGACCGAGCCGCTACCGGCGGACCATCCCTTCTGGCGGCATTCCGGTGTGTACCTTACGCCGCACGTGGCCGCGCCTACGCACGCCACGACGGCGGTCGAGGCCATCGTCGCCAATATCCGAAAATATGAAGCGGGCGGCGCACTTGAGAATGTCGTGGAGCACGGACGGGGATACTGAAACGGGCGAGGGCTCGCAGCTCTGGCGCATTGTCGCGCCTTCTGGCATGGTCGCGCCTCTCTCATGCTAAACCGACCGCGTCCAGTCAGGCATCGGCGTGTGCTGTCCGGCTTGCTGCTGGCAGCCTTGCTGTTGCGCGCCTGGATCCCGGTGGGCTTCATGCCGGCGAGTGGCACGCCATTCATGCTACAGCTCTGCCCGGCCGTTGCTGCTGTGCCGGTGGAGCATGCGCACCACCACCACGGTGGCGGCGAGCAGGGCGCGGCCGGTCACGGCGCAGCCGGACACGGCCTGGGCCACTCACATTTCGAGAATTGTCCCTACGGCAGTGCGCCGGCGGCCGGCCCGCTGTCGCAGCTGTTGGCGTTCGAACCACCCACGCGCGCCGCGACGGGTGTTTTCACAGCGCCGGATAATTTCACCTGCAGCACGCCGCCGCGACGTGCGCATCAACCCCGCGGACCTCCCTCCACGCTCGCCTGATCGTTGCTGCCGCGACGAGCACCGCACCGCGACTTCGCCTCGCGTCCGCGCGTGCCGCGCCGGCGTTCCAATCGATTTTTGGGAGAGCACCATGTCCTGTTCGATACACCGCCCTGGTTCGGCGGTCGTTTGCCTGGGTCTTGGGTTGGGTCTGGCGCCGCTGGCGTCGTTTGGATGCGCCACCTGCGGCTGTACGTTGAATGCCGATGCGGCAATGGGGTACAGCGCCGAACCGGGTTGGCGCGTCAGCCTGGAATACGATTACATCCATCAGGATGAGCTGCGCCACGGCACGCACTCGGTCAACAGCGTGCCGGACGGCGCCGAATTCGAGCGCGAGACGCTGAACCGCTACATCACCTTAGGGCTCGATTACGCGCCCTCGCCTGACTGGAACGTGAACCTGCGTGTGCCCTATGTGATCCGCACGCATTCCACGTACGGGGAATACGATTCCACCGAGCCGTTGCCGGCATCGAGCGATTCGCGCAGCTCGAGCCTCGGCGATGTGCGGGTCATCGGCGCGTTCCAGGGGTTTCTGCCGACACACAATCTCGGTCTGCAGATAGGCCTGAAGTTGCCCACGGGCCAGTACGGTACCGACGTCAATTTCCGCGGCGGCCCGCTCGCGGGCGAACCGCTCGATGCGAGCTTGCAGCCCGGCACCGGCAGCACCGACATTATTCTGGGCGCCTATTATTACCAACCAATCAGCCAGAACTTCGACGCCTTCGCCGACGTGCAGTTTCAGCACGCCTTCACCACGAAACAAAACCAACCCGGCAATGATTACCGTCCCGGCAACTCCACCACGGTGAGCTTCGGATTGCGCTGGGAAGGCGATCCGCGCTTCGTGCAGCAATTACAGGTGAACCTGCTGCACAAGGCGGTCGACAGAGGCGCGCTCGCCGACCTCACGGACACGGCGGGTTACGTGGCGTACGTGAGTCCTGGCATCACGGTGAAAGCGGTCGGCAACCTGCATGTGTACGCGTTTGGCCAGGTGCCGGTCTACAGCAACCTGGTGGGCTACCAGGTGTTTCCGCGCTATACCTTCAGCGTGGGTGGCAGCTATGCGTTCTGAAGTGAAGTACACGCGCCGCGCGGTGACCATCGGTGCGACATGGCTCGGCGCAAATCTCTTCGTCCCGCGCGCGCAAGCCAATGCGCTGCACGTGGGCAGGCCTGCGCCGCCGGCCACGCTGACGACGCTCGACGGTGCGCAGATTTCGACGACGGATCTCATCGACCGGGTGGTCATTTTGACCTTCTGGGCTACGTGGTGCGGGCCCTGCCGCGAAGAACTGCCGTTGTTGTCGGCCTATGCCGCCCAGCACGCGGATACGTTGAGCGTGTTGGGCTTCAGTCTCGACGGCACCGACAAACTGCCGCAGGTCACGCAACTGGCGAAATCATTCAGTTTTCCTGTCGGCCTGGCGTTGCACTCGAGCGCGCCAGGCTATGGTCGCATCTGGCGCTTGCCCGTCAACTTCACCATCGATCGGCTAGGCTTGCTCGTCAATGACGGCTGGAAGGAAAAGGAGCCGGCATGGACCGCGGAACGTCTGGAGCGCGTGGTGACGCCGTTGCTTGGGTGAAGAGGAACGTCAGAACGACGTTTGCCAATCACTGAGCGCTAATATGTGTCCATAACGCTTGGCGCGCATTCGATATCGATCGTCCGCAGTTATCAATAGTGCGCTTTCATATTCGATGGCGACTGCATGGTAAAGCGTGTCGAAAACATGCTGCCCGGTCTCGATGGACAGTTGCGCAGCGCGAGTCAATACAGCCGGATCATCAGCGACGGGGAATTCCATTCCCTGCAGCTTCTCTACGTCGGAAACGACCGTAGATGGCGATATTCGCGACAGTACCGCGGTGACCTCTGCCAGCCAATGTACCGGCTGAAGAATTGACGCCGTCCCATTGACGACGCGTTCCAACACGGCAGTTGCTTTATCCGTGTCAGCTTCTTCGTCGGGGTTTCGCAGTATCCATTTTAGAATGACGCTGGCATCGATCACCCACGTCACGGCCGGCCTTTATTGCGCGCGGTCCGGATTTCACGATCACCAGCCGGGCGTCTTACCGTTCGTGATAGTTTTTGAAAAAGACGCTGGCGACGCTGCTGCAGTTTATGCTCCGAAACCGCACGACGCATCAGCTCGGCTATTACAGCGCTCTTGTTCCGATCACCAAAAACCGCGTCGAAATCCTCTTTCACGTCGTCAGGTACGCTGAAATTGACGGTTGCCATGCAATGCGCTCGATGTTGAATTCTTCAACACAGTATACTCAAACACGGCACAGCTGCACATCACCACAGGTATGTGAAAGTGGGCCGATTTCACAGTAATGTCGCGCGAATCAGGTTGCCCATTGGCGCCAGTCACCTGGACGGACTCGTCATTATCCGCGGTCTGGCAATTTTCATCGGGCTGATTAATTCCGTGAACATCCGTGGCTTGGCAAATGGCTGTCTGCGGACCAATGATGTGAGCACAACGACGGGGATTTGTTTCGCCTCCTGGTCTTAGGTTTTGGGGCGCAGGTGCGGGTGCTGGGGCTGGCACGCAGCGGCCGCGACATGAGGCTGTACGCCATCGGCGCGTGAAATTCACCTCATTCATATGTTCGTGGTGTTCGCGCTATTCGATCTGTTCGTGGCGGTAGGGGGCCCGTTGCCCTCGGTGCCCGTGTTGTTCACCAGAGTCATTCTGATCGCGGGAGTGGTCGCGGGTTGGGTCGCACGGTTCTTTTCGGAGCCGATGAACCGCTATCTGCACAGACGGTGGGAAAAATGCGCGGGCGTCACCGGAGAGCTGTTTGTTGTCGGTGGCGCCGTCATGTGCCTGGCGTACGCCGCCCGTCCTTCCACACAGAGTGTCAATGCGGTTTTTCGGCCGGCCGCCAAGGTTCGGGAGGCGGCTGCGCGGGTGGCCACGGTGGCCGGCTTGAGTACTGACTGGCTCAACGACGGCGTGAAGGGTTTCCTCAGTACGCGCGGTGACTATGCCTCCTTCATCGAGCTCGATCATCTTCACGTCATGATCGCCCAACCCGAGTATCTGCTGGCCATGAAATGTCTCGCCATGCGAATCGGCGCTGAATTCCACGATGAGGACGACGTCCGGTATCTCCTTCGGCATCTCGACGTGCGGTCCTACGAAGGAGCAGTCGCGATCATCCAACGCTACTATCCGCTCGATCGCTTTCCGCAAAAAACCTTATATGCGTTGGCCGAATTGCTGCCCAAGCCCGGATTAGCAATGCGGCGTGGCAGACAGCTTTTTGCGCATATCTTTGAAAAGATCGGTAACCGGTTTCGATGGGTCCTTACAGACTCGTTTGGTTTCGGGCAGACACATGATGGCGACGCCGTGCGTCAGCGACGCGCAGGTGACGGTGGAATGCCGATTGCGCGTGGCGCAGAAGAACGGTTCGCGACCATGTCGATACAAGACGGTCAGTAATCGTTCGGCGCCTCACCGGTCTAAAACGCGTACTCGATCTGACCCCAGGCCCGGACCGACGAACTGGAAGCGACCAGCGCGGACTCGCTGCCAATCCGCCGGGCAACGGCAGTCTTCACGCTAAAGCCCCGCGGTCCGAGCCAATTGAGGCCGAGTCCCGCGCCACTCAAGGTTGCGGAATTTTTCCCGGGTGCCCAGGGATGCGTATTGACGCTGAGTTGCGCGCTGTCGAAAAACCCAAGCACCTGCCATCTTCCCTGCCAGGCCGTCCCCAAGTCATGACGCCATTCGACTGTTTCCAGATAACCGCTGTCCGCCGACAGCGCGCCCATATCGTAGCCGCGCACGGTATACACGCCGCCTTCCACCAGCTTTTGTGAGCTGTCGAGGTTGTCGTGGGTCCACTGGCCGCTCACGGACAGGTAGAGTGTGTCTGCGCTGCTGATGGCTTGCAGGCGGTAAAGGTTCGCGTTCCATTTGGCAAAGCGACCCTCGGTCTTCACACTCGCCAGATCCGCCGCCTGCGCAACGGCATTGTCGAAGTTCACGTGCCCGATCGTGAAGCCGGCGCTCAACGACGTAACGCCGCCCGCGAGCAACCCGTCATGCAAGTCACCGGTCAGGCTCGCAGTGGCGTCGTTTAGGTGACGGTCATCGACGAGCGCGATTACGTCGACGTGGTCGTGCAGCTGTTGCAGGTCATATTGGATCTCGCCGTACAGACTCGCTACGGCGCTGCGCACGAAAGGTTGTCGTACCCACACGCTCGTCACTTCGGCGGTGCCGTGCGCATCGAGCGGCGCGAGCGAATTGCCGAGCCGATAATGCAGTGCCGAGTAATCGACACCGAGACGGGTACCCGCGCCGTTGAGCAGCGTGTCATAGCCGACGCGCCCGTAGGTCATGCCGCTGCCGGAAGTCAACGCGCTCAGACTCAATACATCGCCGTGCCGCAGCGGATCGATAACCTGCAAGGTCGCGCCGCCGCGCGCACGGCCCGTGTAACGATTGCCGTAATCATCGACATCGACGGCGCCTTGCAGCGCCGGGGCGCCGGCGGTATTCACGAGCAGATTGGAGCTGCCGACGGTGGCGCCGGGTTTCAGCGTCGCATCCACCTTTACACCCGGAATGTCGGAGAGCAGCAGCAGTGCATGGTCCAGCGTGCCTTGCGAAATCGGTTCACCACTTTGCAAGGATGCCAGCGTGGCGCGCAACACGGGATCTGTCACCCGGCTGTGGTTGTCGAGCTCGACCTGTCCATACCGTGCTTCGATGATGTCGACGCGTACGCGCCCCGCTTCGATGGTCTGTGCCGGGATCACAGCGCGCGACAGCGGAAACCCGCGCGCGTGATAGAACGCCGTGAGGCGCGCAATGCTGCTTTGCAGTTGCCCGAGTGTGAGCGTCTGCCCTTCGGTG
The DNA here is from genome assembly GCA_964658805.1 of uncultured Steroidobacteraceae bacterium. Taxonomy (GTDB): domain Bacteria; phylum Pseudomonadota; class Gammaproteobacteria; order Steroidobacterales; family Steroidobacteraceae; genus Bog-1198. Next base: position 1,024 of record CAZZZU010000143.1, on the reverse strand, counting down.
TCGGCCAGCAGCGCGTGCAGCGTCGGCGTGTCGAAGAGCGTGTTGCCGGAAATGATCAAGGTGTTCACCAGGAACGGTGCGCTCGTCGGCAGCGCACTTCCGGTCTGTGCCTCGATTCTCAAGCCCGGATCATTCGACGCGGGTGCGGGCGGCGTCACCGGCTGCACCTGTTTCAACAGGGAACCCGCATCCGGAGGCGGGGCTGCCGCTGCGACGGCGCCCTGCGCGGCCGCGATGAGCAAGCTTGCCAGCACGCAGGCGGGGCGATGCGGGATGCCGATCATTTCGACAACCGCACGCCGCCATCGACGACGTGCAGCAGGGTACCCTTGTCGCCGACCACGCGCTGCGTGACGCCGTCGGCACAGGTCATCGGATCGACACCGTTGCTGCAGTCAGGCGACGTGGCAGGACTCGATGCGCGTGACGCGAGCAGCGTGGCCGGTTCGACGCGATCATCGCGCGCGGACTCCTCGAAACCGGCAGGCACGGTTGCTTGCAGTTGCGCGATCGTGCTCAGCAGCGTTTGCGGTACCGTCGCAGCCACGAGCGGCGGCTTCGGTGGCAAGTGCGGCGGGGCTGGCGGCATCGAGTGCGGCGGTAACGAGGGTGGCGGAGGAGGCAAGGAGCCGCCTTCCAGCGCCAGCGCGGTCGCGTTGCCCGGTGCTTCGACGAACAGGTAGTTCGTGGCCGTCAGGCCGCCGCCGTCGATGGCATAGGCACCGGGATGACTTTGCGCGTCCGCCGGCGTCGTCCAGGCCAGCGTGCCGCTGGTGGCGTCCGCCTGAGTTTCGTTCGCGACGAAGCCGTTCACGCTGCCCATGAGACCGGTAGGTACCTGTCCCGCCGCCAACGTCGTGTGTGTCGCGGTGTAGGTCAGCGCGGCCGGGGTGATATCGGCAGCCAATCCGTTCGGCTGAACCAGCACGTAGTTACCGGCGCCGGAGCCGCCGAGGGTTTCGTTTGCCGTTACCCCGATCGCAGTGCCGACGTTCTTGCTCATGAAGCTGCCGGCATCCGTCAA
>CAZZZU010000142.1:0-8892 GCA_964658805.1 uncultured Steroidobacteraceae bacterium | reverse complement strand
GGTGCAGCAGCGCGCTGCGACGACCACGGCGCGTGCTGAATCCTTCCGCCAGCATGCGGACGCATTGATCGAACTCATCGCGCGAGAGATTGCGGTACGGATACGCGCACCGAATCATCGCGAATAGATCCTCCTCCTGCCACTCGCGCGCTGCCACTTCAGCCGTGATCTGCTGTGCCAGCACGTCGAGCGCATTTTCCGGGATCGATAGTTTATCCAGGCCGCCCTGACGAACGGCGTCCAGCAGCGCCATGCACTCGATAAGCTCGTCGCGCGAGGTGGGAAATAACCGGCCCTTGGAGATGCCACCCACCGCGTGTCCGGCACGTCCCACCCGTTGCAAAAAGGCGTTGATCGAACGCGTCGAACCCATCTGACAGACGAGGTCCACGTCGCCGATGTCGATGCCCAGTTCCAGCGACGACGTTGCCACCAGAACCTTCAGTTCGCCGTTCTTCAAGCGTTGCTCGGCGTCGAAGCGGCGCTCTTTCGACAGGCTCCCATGGTGTGCAGCAACGTTTTGCGCGCCAAGACGTTCGGACAAAAAGCGCGCAACGCGTTCCACCAACCGGCGGGTATTGACGAAGATCAGTGTGGTGCGGTGGGCTCGAACGAGGTCGGCTAACCGGTCGTAGATCTCGATCCATGTTTCACCCGACATGACCGCTTCGAGCGGCGTCAGCGGCAACTCGAGTTCGAGATCGCGACGCCGCACATGACCACTGTCGGCAATGACGCATTGCGCCCCGTGCATTCCAGTGAGGAATTGCGCAATGATTTCGATCGGTTTCTGCGTCGCCGACAAGCCGACCCGCACCAGGCCCGTCCCGCAGAGCGCCTGCAGCCGTTCCAGCGTGAGTGCCAGATGAGCGCCGCGCTTGTTGCCGGCGATTGCATGAATCTCATCGACGATGACGGTCCTGCACGTCGCCAGCATCGCGCGACCCGATTGCGATCCCATCAGGATGTAGAGGGACTCGGGTGTGGTGACGACAATGTGCGGTGGTCGCCGCCGCATGCTCGCACGCGCCGACTGGGTGGTATCGCCGGTGCGCACCGCCGTGTGAATCTGCACGTCCGGCAACTGCAAAGCGCTCAGTTCCTGCCGGATACCGGCCAATGGCGCTTCGAGGTTGCGAACAATATCGTTGGACAGGGCCTTCAGCGGCGAGACGTAGACGACGCGCGTTTCGTCGGGCAGAGGCCCCGCGAGGCCCCCTCGTACCAACTGGTCGATTGCCGCCAAAAAGGCTGCGAAAGTCTTGCCTGACCCGGTCGGTGCGGCGACCAATACGTGCCGCTTTGCTGTCAACGCCGGCCAGGCCGCAGTTTGCGCATCAGTGGGCGCCGGGAAGGTACGCGTGAACCAGGCGGCGACGGCGGGGTGAAAGACGTCGAGTACGCTCACAGCGCGTTCATACCGTCGATGCGCCGCCGTCGACCGCGATGTACTGGCCGGTCACATGCCGCGACGCGTCGGAAGCCAGATACACCACGGCACCTTGCAAATCCGTTTCGCCCCCGATGCGACCGAGTGGCGTGCCTGCGATCACACTCGCCTGCACGCTCTCGAGCAGACCGCTCGCCATTTTTGAAGGAAAGAATCCCGGACAGATGGCATTTACGCGAATGTTGTACTGACCCCACTCTGCCGCCAACGCGCGCGCCAGATGCAGCGCTGCGGCCTTGGAACTGTAGTACGCCGCGGCCTTCATGGCCATGCCGGTGCGCAACGCTGCGGTCGACGCGATGACGATGATGTTGCCGGAGCGGCGCGGGATGAAGCAGCGGTTCGCCACCGCCTGGCTCAGGGCAAACACGCTGCCGGCATTCAGCGTCATGACTTTATTCCAGGCCTCGAGGGGATGCTCTTCCGCTTTGGCACCCCAGGTGGCGCCCGCGTTGTTCACGAGAATGTCGATGTTGCCAAAGTGAGTGGCCACCGCGTCGGTCAACGTCGATGCCTGGCCTTCCTTGGAAAGGTCGTTGACGACGGTGTAGGCGGCGATGCCCAAGGCAGCTAGCTCGTACTTGGCGGCGTCAAGTTCATCAGACTTGCGGGCGCTGATAGCAATCTTTGCGCCCATTTCGCCGAGACCTTTGGCAATTTGTAGCCCAAGACCCCGCGAGCCGCCCGTCACCAGCGCGACCTTACCCCCGAGTTCGAACAGATCACGTAGCCCCACGCGCTCCTCGCTTAAAGCACCCCAAGCACAGCAACGAGATGTCCCCAAGCACGTTCGGCGCCGGCTGCATCGTAAATCGGTTTGCCGTCTTTTTGCACCGGCATATCTTTCACGCACCAGCCATGCTGGCAACCGTCATAGACTTCGATTTGGGCGGTTAAGTGGGCTGCCTTATAAGCCTCGTCTAGTTTGTTTTTTGCGTCCGGATCGCGTTGATCATCATTCGCCGCCACCGCGAAATAAAATTGCGCTTTCATCTGTGGCACTTTCAGATGCGGACTGTCCGGCTTATCTGTGACGAGGCCGCCGCCGTGAAAAGACGCGCCGGCAGCGATCCGCCCAGGATTCGCCGCCGCCGCCTGCATCGTCATGGGCCCGCCCATGCAATAGCCAAACACGCCCATCTTGGCTTTCTTACTGACCACGGGCTGGTGGTCGAGAAATTTGACGTAGGCCTGGGTATCCGACAACACCGCGTCGTCAGTCATCGGCTTGCGAATGGCCGCAATCTTGTCCCGGTCTGCGGCATTGGAGAAATCCAGATCGGTCGACAACCCTGGCGCTTTGGCTGTCCGGTAGTAGGGGTTGGGAATGAGCACCGCATAGCCACCCGCCGCGAGTCGCGCCGCCATGTCGCGCATGACCGGGCGCAGGCCGAACACGTCGGTGAACAGAATCACGCCCGGCCAGGCACCTTTCCCTTTCGGATGCACGAAGGCGGCGTCACAGGTGCCGTGTGGCGTGCTCACGACCACATCGGTATCAACAGTTTCAGCGGCAGCTGCCGCCGCGCCGGGCGCCACCGCGGCCACACTGGCTGCAAGCGACAAGGCGGTAAAGTCGCGTCGGGAAAAGTGCTGGTTTGTGTGCGTCATACGCTGATTATAGGCGCAATCCTCACGTCCGACGCTAAGCGATACACACCACCAATTTGGCCGAATGCGTGCGCCAATTGATCGGGATGACGAAAGAGCGCGCATGCGGCGGCACGATGGGTTCCGCCTCGTGCGCTACCACCACAGGGACCGATATCACAAAGTTTTTGCCAAAATCACGCCGCGCGTTGCCCGAAATCGTGTTCGCGACCTCTCCAACCAAATCTTTGATGTTGTCATCGCTGGTATCGGTTTCCTGCATGCGCATGAGGAGCACGGTGAGCATTCCGCGAGGCGCCGTAAAGTACACCATGCCCTTGCGCGCACCTGAGATGTCGATGATTCCCGTGTATTCGTAGGCGCCCGGTTTGCCATCGGTCACGAGGTAGGGAGAGCCCACTGTGGCTGCCTGCTGCGCGGAAGTCTCGAAGTAGTGGGTCGTGCCGTCGATAAACGTGCGGATTTCGGCTTCCTTGAACACCTCAAGCCTCCGCCAACAACTCTTCCAATGCTTCATTGAGCTGGCGGTCCGTAAAGGGCTTGCACAGAAAGCCATTCGCGCCTTTCTCGATCGCTTCAACCGCCGTTGCCTTGTCCGCGAGTGCAGAGACCACCAATATCAGCACGTTGGATTTGATGGCGATCAACTTTTCGACACACTCGATGCCGTCCATTTCCGGCATGGTGAGATCCATCGTGACCACATCGGGCATGGTTCGCTGAAACAGCTCTACCGCAGCGCGACCATTGCTGGCAGAGCCGACGACTTCCAGCCGATCGATCTGCTGCGAGCGCTCGATACGGCGCCGAATGATATTCGAATCGTCTACGATCATGAGCTTCATTTTTACGCCGCCGCAGTGGCGCCGACGCGCTTCGCCGGCGGCAAGGTCATGGTCAGGCGCATGAATTTGCCCGGCATCGTTGCCACGGATACCTTGCCGCCAACCTGCTGGATCAAATTCGCAATCAGGTTCATACCGACGCCGCGGCCAGCATCTTTGGTCGCTGTATCCATGGTGGAGAACCCTGGCTGGAACAACAAGGCGAAGGTCTGTTTCGCATCCAGTAAATCCGCCCGTTCCTGCGTCAGGAAGCCTTTTTTAAGCGCCGCTTCGCGGATGCGGTCGGCGGATAAGCCCCGACCATCGTCTTCGAAGACTAATTTGTAGCCGGTCTCACCCAAATCATGGAAGGCAAGCCGGACGCTCCCATTCGGCGCCTTGCCCGCGGCCGTTCGGTCGGACGGGGTCTCGATGCCGTGCACCAGCGCGTTGCGAATGGCCTGAATAGCGATGTCCTTGACCATACGACGATAGTCATCCGGCACCGTGTCCAGTCCCGCAGTCGTGAACACGGCTTCCTTGCCGTTTTCGTCCGCCAGCCGTGCACACAATTGCTGCAGCACGGAGGCGATACCCGCATCCGGCTTGACCTCCAGAGTCTGGTCCTCGATGACCGCCGTATCGGTGTGCGACACCGAGTCATCCGCAGGAGCGGCGGCCAGATGCAGTCGCGACAAACGCGACACCAGATCACCGACAGCCTGCAGATGCGTCAGCAGGTCGTCTAATTTGATGACCAGCGGCAGGAAGTCGTTGCCGGAAAGGTCCTGCTTTTCACGCATCGCCTTCAGGTCGTCTTCAAACGAGTGTGCGCGTGTCTCTATCGACGAGAGACCGAGCGCCGCTGCCTCGCCTTTGACGGAGTGCACCTGACGAAAAAGAGTATCGAGCTTCTTGCGAAAAGCGGACTCTTCGCGCGCTGGTTCACGCAGCACCGCGTTGATCATTTTCATCGCCGCATTGGAATCGTTCAGAAACGAAGCCAATTGCGTCGGCTCGACATGCAGGATGCCGAGCAGCGTGTCCACCTGGCCCTGTGCCTGGCTCTGCGAGGACTGCAGTTCGCGTGCCAGGTCAACTCGCGCCGTGACATCAGACACCGACACCAGCACCTGGGTGATTTTTCCCGCCACGCGTACCCGGTGAAATTCGAATGCGAGGTAACGCGTGCTCGTGGCGCCCTTGCCGTCGTCGACGACCACCTCCACCTCACCGAGCGGATTGATCGACTTCACCAAATTTTCCTTGGTGCGCTCCGCCCATAACACTTTGACGAACTTCAACGCGGTGGCGAGGGTTTTCTCGGCAACGATATCCTTGAGCAAGGCCTCGAAAGGCAGGCCGGCGATATCGCGACGCGCGAACAGGCCTTCCATTGCAGTCGAGTAAGATGAGCCGATCATGAGATCCTGATCGAGCAGGAACAGACCGTCTTTGACCGTGCGCATGATGTCTGCGGTTTGCTGACGTACTTCGCGTAGAACCGCTTCTTGCCTGGTGCGTGCCAGAAGCAGGATGGCCACCAGCGCGACGAGTACCGCAGCAATGATCAGTCCGAGCAACATCACCAGACGCAGTTGCGATGCCGAGCGCTGATTGCCGCTCTGCAATTCTGCTGCAACGGCGCCTAACTCTTCATCCATGATGGGCATGGCACGCTTGCTCAAGCGTGCAGCGGCAGCGACGTCTTTTTCCAATTCCCTACCGGCGTCATTCAGGACCGGACCGGTGGCCTCACTGTCCTGGTAAGGCACGCCCTTGTACGCGAGCAATGGCGCCAGCGTCTCGCGCTGTCTTGCCCATTGCTCACGCAGCGCCGCTGAGTGTCTGCGCGTCAGCGGTTCGCCGATCGCGCTGGTATCGCCTGCGAGCGCAAACCAGTTGGCATCCCGCGTCCGGGTAAGTTCAGGAACAGCCACATCGAGCTTGGCGGCGACCCCCTTTAGTTGGTCGAGCGCTTCGCCGACGTAGCCATGGGTATTCAACCGGTTTTGCGCGAGATCGAGTGCCGCACGGATCTGAGTGGGGTAGCGTTGCTGCTGGGTGACGATTTTGAGCGCCGCGGTGTTGTCTGCCAATTCGCTTGCCAGTTCCAATCCCGGAATCAACACAACCGTCAGGAACGAGAAGCCCAGGATGACGACCAGGATCCCAAGTCCGCCTGCTGACAAATTCGCCAGCGATTGTCGGGCCCACTTGAACTGCATAAATCAGGCCCTCCGCTGCGACTTGCGATGACGCGGTTTGAGTTCGGCGCGTACGGCGTCCAACTCATCGAGAAATTGGGCGGCTGCCGGGTAGCGGTCCTGCGGATCTTTGGCCATCAACCGATCAATGATGGGCTGATACGCCTGCACCGGAAGCGGGAGTCGCGGTACGGGGGCCGAGCGATGTTGAGCAAAGATATCGCCAAGCGTCTTGCCGACGAACGGCAGCCTGCCGGCCAGCATTTCGAACAGCACTACGCCGAGACTGTACAGATCGCCGCGTTCATCAGGCGCGCGATCATCAACTTGCTCTGGGCTCACGTAATAGGGGGTGCCGGTGCAATCGTCGATACGCGCGTCGTCAGCACGCATGACGCGAGTGCGCGCGGAGCCGAAATCGATCAACACCAGGCGGTTCTCGTCGGTCAGCATCAAATTGGATGGCTTGAGGTCGCGATGCACGATGTGCGCCGCATGGACTACCTGCAGCGCTTCGCCAATCTGGTGTGCATAGTTGACGGCATCGGATTCGCTGACAGGGTGTTTCAAACGTTCGCGCAGGCTGCCACAGGCAAAGTACTCGAGCGCCAGGTACAGGCATTCATCGGTGATCCCGAAATCGAGAATATTGGCGACCGACCGGTGATTGATGCGGGAGAGAATCTCGCACTCCTGAGTGAACCGACGCCGCTCGGGTTCCGAAACCAATGGGGTTGACCTGATTTCCTGCATCTTCAGCGCAACGGGCTTGGCGAATTCTGCATTACGAGCAAGGTAGACACAGGCGGACGACGTCTGCGCCAGCTTCTTGATGAGGGAGTAACCCGCGATTTCCGGCTGACGCCAGCGATCCGATTTGGGCGGGGCAATCGAGTCGCCTTGCGATACCTCAACGACCGGCTGCAAAGCGGCGGCCAATTCGCTCAGCACCACCGAATGAATTGGCCAGTAGTCCGTCGCACCCAGCTTCATCGCGCGAGCAGCGCTGCGTTCATTGCCACCGCGCGCAAAGACGAAAATAGGCAGTGTGGTATGCAATTCACGCAAACGCGTGAGTGCATTCAATGCATGAGCCGCCGCTTCCGGCGGCGTGAATTCCGCAATGAACATTACGGCAGCGTAGCTGCCGATGCGTTCGGTCGAGATCGCGGCATACCCCGCGCGCGTGACGGTGTCAGCGCCAAGCGTCGGTACCGCTTTACGGACAAGTCCCGCGAGCCGCAGGCGCAGGTCGAGATCGTCATGCACCACGAGACACAGCCTATTGCTTCGACTGCGCGACGTTCCTGCAGGCGGATGTGAATCGCTACCCGCAGGGGACACGACGGGCAGTGCTGCACTTGCTGGAGTCATCGTGATCTTCAACTATTTTGGCAGGCGGAAAACGACTTTGATCTGGGTATTCACGGCACTCGGCACGCCGGCCTGCAGCACCGGCTGATAACGCAATGCCTTGACGGCTCGGGTGGCTGCAGTATCGAACACGGCCGACGGGGAGGCGTTGACCACCTTCACGTTTGTCACGCTTCCGTCCGCATTGACCGTGAAGCCGACATCCACCCAGCCCTCGGTGCCCGCTTGCTGCGCCCGGATCGGGTACTGAACATCCAATGGGCGAGCCCGCGTCAGCGCCTGCTCGGGTACCGTAGGCGTCTGCGCGGCAGTTGCCCCAGAAACCTGTGTTTTGGCGGTAATGCGGGCAGTCAGACTGTCCAATTCCGCAGACGGACCCAGTGCTGCACTCCTTTGCACGATGCCAGCCGCCTTGCCGGCATCGCCCGAGTCGAGCGCGGCACGCGCCAGCCCGGCCAACTGCGCCTGCAGAGCCGTCGCGACCGGGCTGACACTGGAATTCTTGGGATCCTGGTTACGCGCTTGCAGGATGTAGTACAGAGCACTGTCGTTTTCCGGCTCGAGCAATCGGCCTTGTGCCAGCCGCTCTTGCGCCAGATCAAGGAAGCGGGGTTGCTCAACCTTGGGTTGCGCCGCGAGCGCGCGTGCCGCGGTCACATCATGGCTCAAGGCGGCAAGGCTGGGAGCCGGCACCCCGAGCGCACGCAGTTCGTTGACGATGCGATCCGCATCGCCAAATCGACGTTGATCGACAGCCGCATGAACGGCAACGGTCAATCGTTTGGCAAGGTCCTGCGTGAGCGGCAGCAGAGTCGCCGGCGGCGCGCCCGCCTGCCTGGCCTGTTCAATATAAAACGACGCGCTGTCATTGTGCGGATCGAGCAATTTGTCCTGTTGCAGGCGGACATCGATCAACTTGAGAAAACGGGCGGTGTCGAACTCATCCCGGCGGCGATGCAATTCGTCACGCATCTGCGCAGCCTTGGCCGGCGCCAGCGTCTTCGCTTTCAGCGCGTCATCGATCAGTTGCGCGACGCGATCGAAGTTCTGTGCATTGAGTGCCGCGGCGATCTGGGCAGGACCAAGTTCTGCCCGTGACGCCGCGATTTTCTCGTCGAGCACTGCGAGGCGCGCGTCGGCTGGATCAATGCCGCGTGCGATCTCCAGCAGCTGTAGTGCCACGTCGAATTTTTTGTCGTCGAGCGCACTCTGCACCCGTGCTATCAACAATTCATCGAGGCGCTGCAAGCCTTGACTCGCTTCTCCGTTGTTCGGATCGAGTAGCATGGCCTCGCGATACAGGCTGAGCGCGCTGCCGGCGGCCGGCTCGACGTAATGCCGATCGCTCATGGCTTGCTGCGCTTTTTCTATCAGTGTGTCGATCTTCTCGTCGTTGTCGGGAAGCCGTACAGCCGCTGGCGGGGCA
>CAZZZU010000141.1:0-8944 GCA_964658805.1 uncultured Steroidobacteraceae bacterium | reverse complement strand
GAAGCCGAGGAATGGTCGTGACGTCATGTTGCGAACGGTGGCGCGGACGTGGCGTCCATAGACCGGGACCTTGCAGCGCTCTTCTTGCACCAACACCGCCACCACGTGCGGACCGTATTCCGGCAGGGCGTAGGCATCTTTTGTAAAATAGAAGTGCAATGGGCCTTCGCTGATCTGCGGCAAGGCAGCCTGCAGCACGTCATACGGATAGCGCAATTCCGCGGGTAACGACGCATCCCAGGCGGGGTAGGGTAGTTCGCGGGTGCCACTCGCACCGTACGCCCGGTCGAGAAAATAGCGGTGCGTCGGCGCAGGCATGCGCGAAAGGATGCCCGGAAAGTGCGTGCTATGCTAGCCGCGATGCGAGTCGTATTGTCGACGCCCGGTGTATTTCATCATTTCGCGCTAGCCCGGGAATTGGAGCGCCGCAGACATCTCGTCGCGATCTACAGCACATATCCCTGGCTACGGCTAAAGCGCGAAGGCCTGCCGCGGCGAAAAGTGCGAGCCTTCCCGTGGGTGCACCCCGCGCAACTTGCGCTACGCAGCCGGCTCAACTGGTCGCGGCGGAGCATCGATCGCGCCGATACCTTCACCTCCATGACTTTCGACCGGTATGTCGCAGCAACGCTGCCGCCCTGTGACTTCCTCATCGCGATGTCAGGGTCGGGTCTGCGTGCAGGCTTGCGCGCCCAGGCAAACGGCGCGACCTACATCTGCGATCGCGGTTCGACCCACATGCGTTATCAGCAAAACATTCTCAGCGAGGAAAGCGCGCGCTGGGGCTTGCCGTCCGAAGCGCCACCCACGGCTGCGCTGCAGCGTGAAGAAGCCGAGTACGCCGCAGCGAATCTGATCTTCGTGCCGTCCGAGTTTTCGTTTCGCTCATTCGTCGAAATGGGCGTGCCTGCCGCCAAGCTTCGCAAGGTGGTACTGGCTGCGGATGTGAAGCGCTTTTATTCCGTGTCGCAGCCGCTTGCGGATGAGTTTTGCGTGCTCTACGTCGGCCAGATTTCGTTCCGCAAGGGCATTCCTTACCTGCTGGAAGCCTTCAGGCAGCTAAAGCACCCGCGCAAGCGACTGCGTCTGGTGGGCAACATCGAAGAGCGCATCAAACCGTACCTGCGAGACGCGCCGCTCGCGCAGGTTGAGTTTGAAGGTGCACAACCGTTCGAGCGGGTGCGCAAGGCCATGTCGGAAGCGCATGTGACGGTTCTGCCGAGCATCGAGGACGGCTTTGGTATGGTGCTTGCGGAGGCCATGGCATGCGGCTCGCCCGTGATCAGCAGCGTCAATACGGGCGGCGCGGATCTTTTTGACCCTGGAAAGGAAGGGTTGCTGGTCCCGATACGCGACCCGGGCGCCTTGCGCGACGCCATGCAGTCGCTCCTGGACAATCCGCCGCGCCAGCAGCGCATGCGCATCGCCGCGGTCGAACGCATGCAGCACCTCGGCGGGTGGACGCATTATGGTGACAGCATTGAAGCAGCGCTGCTTGCGGCGGTCTAGCTTACAATCGCTTAACGGCGATGCGTCGCTGATCGGTTTGTCGACTAGAATGATTGCTTGAACGGAGACTGGCGGAGGAGCCAGCGGGATATCATGAAACAAAAAACATCGTTGACTCTTTTGTTGGGCGCATCGCTCGTCGCCAATTTCGCCTGGGCCATAGGCGGGCCCGGTGGGCCTCCGCCCAATGCGCCGACGCCTGAAGAGGGCAATACGTTCTTCGGTTTTGTCGAGGATCAGGAGCTGTTCGACAGCAACCTGTTTCGTTTGCCCAACGATGGTCGCTTACCGCCCGGCTCGAGCAAGTCGGACACGATCAACACCATTACCGTCGGCGGTTACGCGCAGTGGTATCTCGGCCGGCAATTGTTCCAGGGCAACATCGCCATCAATCACGGCTTCTACGCCAAAAATTCGGAACTCGATAACACCGGTGGCGACGCCAATCTGAAATGGGACTGGGTAGTCGGCCCGTATTTCTCGGGAACGGTCGGCGGCGAGTACCAGCACAGCCTTGCGAGCTTTCAGGAAACCCTGTACACGGGCCGCGATCTGGTCGACTTCCAGAATTACTTTGGCACCGGGCGCTACCAGCTGGGTCCGCATTGGGCTCTTGAAGGCGGCGTGCATGAGTCGAAATATACCCACAGCGCCGATGCCGCGAGGAATAGCAATTTGCGCGTGACCACGGGCAATGCCGGCATCGAATTCGACTACAACGTCGGCAACTCTTTCACGCTTGAGTACAACTACGCGGATGGCAAGTATCCGGCCGGCCAGTTCAACACCATCGGGACCATCCAGTTCAGTCCTAACTATCATGATTCGCAGCCGCGTCTCAATTTCAAATATGTGATCTCGGATAAGACCTCGATCAACGGCTATGGCGGGTACCTGAAGCGGTCTTATGACAATACTGACATCGGTGCATTCTCAGGCGATGTGTGGCGTATCGAAGGGGTTTGGCAGGCCACCGAAAAGACCCAGTTCAACCTGTCGGTCTGGCATGAATTGCATGCCTATCTTGCAGCCCAGGCGAATTACTTCATTTCCAAAGGGGTGAGCTTCGCACCGGCGTACGTATTCTCCAGCAGACTGACTGCCTACCTGACGTTGAGCTATGAGCATCAGGACTACATCCCGTCGAACACCAACGTGGTCACTGACACCGGCGTCCTGCAGTTGGGCAACATCAATGCGAAAGCGGCCTCGGGGACGTTGAGCGCGGTGTACTCACCGATTGATGCGCTGGTGTTCAACTTTCTGTATCAGCATTCACAGCGCAGTTCCAACCAGGAAATTTTTCGCTTCGGCGACAACTACGCCTATGTGAGCGCCGCTTTCAAGTTTCGCTGAACGCTTCAGCGCAGCTGCAGACGTTCGCCGTATCCCGTGAGCTCGAGATAGCCTTTGCCGATGCTGCGGCCTTCGTCCAGAGCACGCACCGCGCCTTCCCAGTAAATGGCGCCGGTGGTGAGACGCGTGTCGTTTTCCTGATCGTCGAGCAGCGGTTCGAGCCGCAACCGTCGCGTACCCACCTGAATGTTCCAGACCACGGGGTAGCGAATGCCGGTGCGGGTCGAAGTCCAGCTGCGCTGCGGTTCAAAGCGCACGTCTGAGGGTGCGAAGACCGTCGTCTCACCGGTTGCGGAGCGCAGAGTGCCACCGGCCCAATGCGTGGCGCCGCGGGCGTCACGGATGCGAAATGCCATCACGGCGCCGCCATCGTCCAGGTTGATTCCGGTCCAGTCCCAGCCGGCCGCGTCGGCGTCCAGATAGTCGCTCGACCATTCATGATCGAACCATGCGTCGCCGTGAACGTGTTCAGAGACGCCGGCGCGCGTGACGGCGCCCGCCACCCGCAGATGCGGGATGCTGTAGTAGTAGCTTGCAGCCGCGGCGGCCGGACCTTTGCGACTGACGCCTTGCTCGCCGTTCAGCACCGGAGGTTGGGTCGGTGTCATGGCGAGTTGCAGGGAGAACTCCTCCCCCGTCACGTTGGCATGATAGACGCCGGCTGCTCGCTGCAACGTCCAGCGCTCGATCATGAGACGAGTGTCGTCCGATGCAGCTTCCGCCAGGCGCGGCGCCGCGCGGCGGATTCGCTGGTCCTGCCACAAACGGCCGCGTTTTGGGTCACTCACGGCGCAATGCGCGATCAAAATTTCCGCGGGTCTGAAACTGCTGGGATTGCGCGCGTCTATCTTGGGGCGCGTCCTAAAGAAGGTGACCTGAAAGCCGAGCCACTCGCCGGCGTCCGTTTGCAGCCAGCCGGTGACATACCACCACTCGGTGCGAAATTGCGGATGGCTGCCGTAGTCAGCGGGGAAACTCAGAACGCGTGGCGTGACGCTTGGGTAGTACTGCGGCTCGTCCGCCGCCGTGGCAACGCCCAACAACCCTGACAGCACTGCTGCTAACTGACCTTTCATCTACCAATCCTCGCGCACTGAGCGCACCGCGTCGCTGCTCATCGCACCCCGGCCGCTCCAGATGGCGGTCAGCGCTGCGGCGGCAATCAGCGCCGCGCTGATGAGTGCCAGTTCGAGCGCCGGAAAGGCAAAATCGATGCTCCAGCTGAACGACTGTCGGTTGACGACGAACACCAGCACCAGACTCAAGACCACGCCCAGCCCCAGGCCGTAGAGCACGCCGAAGGCGCTGCTCAGCATCCCTTCGCTCGCCAACATGATGATGATCTGGCGGCGTTGCAGGCCGATGTGGCGTAGCACGCCAAATTCCGCGCGGCGCGCCAGTGCGTTGGAGCTGGCGGCGAAGCTGACGCCGGCCAAGCCGATCAACACGGCCACCGCCTCGAGCGCGTACGTGATGATGAAAGCGCGATCGAAGATCTTAAGGGAGCGTTCGCGCAACGCCGTCGTCGTGATGATCTCCAGATTGTCGCCGGCGCTGACGCGACTGCGCAGCGCTGCAACGACGGCATCCGCCGATGCCTGTGGTTGCAGCCACACCGATGCCTCACTCGCGGCAGCATCGCCGCTGACGCGTATGTAGTCGTCGCGCGGCACCACGATCGAGCCGGAGGTGCGTGCGTAGTCGCGCCAGACGCCGGCGACGCGAAACGCGGCCGTGCCCGCTGCGATCGGCAGATTGAGCACATCGCCGATGCGATAGCCGTAACCATCCAGCATCGCCTCTGAAATCCAGGCGGGCGGCAGGTCGTCGGTGCGGCGCGCTGCGTTGCGAATCAACGGCAACTCTGCCGCGGTCTGCGCGGCACTAGCGCCGCGCGCGATCAGCGTCACAGCGGCTTTATCAGGATCGAGCAAAAGCTGTCGCGTGCGACGGAATTCGATACGGGCGACGCCGGGCGCAGCCGCCAAACGCGCCTGTTCGTTGCGCGCCCAGTAGGCCGTATCGGTGCCGCCGGGCTCGCGCAGGATCACATCGGCCGGCAGCAACTTGCCAAGCCACGCTTCGAATGAAATGCGGAACGAGTACACCATGATGGCCATGGCCACCATGAGGCTGAAACTCACGATGATGGAGGCGAGGCTCAAGGTCGATGCGCGCACGTTGTCGCGCCTCTGTGCCACGGAGATATCGAGCAATACGGAACCGGTGCGGGGCGCCAGCCGCAAGGCGCTCGCCGTCAGGGAGGGCACCAGTAGCACAGCGCCGAACAACAGCGCGGCGATGGCGGCATAGCCGAACATCGGCAGGCCCGCGACGGGTGGCAAGACAGCCAGCAGGGCGCCGCTCGCGAGCAACGCGAGGCCCATCCACGTATGGCGGGGTGCCGCGCGCAGCGGCGCAGAGCCTCCCTTGAGCGCGCGCGCGGGCGGCGCTTGCGCAGCCGAGTGTGCCGGGAACCAAGCCCCCACCGCGGCCACACCGGTACCCACCGCCAGGAACAGCAGCAACGGCAGCGGCGCGAGATGCAGGCGGGTGCCTAACGATCGCAGCTGTCCGTTACCTAGATCCGAGTTCAGATAGTGCATGGCCGCTGCAGCGGCCGCGATGCCGAAAGCGATGCCAAGTGCCGCGCCGAGCAAACCGAGCGCGGCTCCTTCCCCGAGCAACGCGCGCTCGAGTTCGCGGCGTGTCACGCCGAGCGCGCGCAGCAGTGCGAGCGAACGCTGACGGCGTTGCACCGACAACGCCTGCGTCGAAAATACCAGGAAGGTACCGGTGAACAGGGCGACCAGCGCCAGCATGTTTAGATTCACCCGGTATGCGCGCGTCACGTTCGTGGCGCGATCTTGTTCGACCTGCGGCGCGATGGCGTGGATGCCCGGCGGCAGACGCGCGCTCAGATTTTGCGCGAAGTCGTGCATGTCGACCCCCTTGCGCAGGCGCAAATCGACGCGGTTGATCGCGCCCAGCTGCTCGAACGTCCATTGCGCCGACGCGATATCCATGATGCCGAGCGCCTCCGGATAAGCTTCCTGCGACAACGTGTCGATGACTCGCAAGGTTTTCCGGGTATCGCCCACCAACACCTCAAACGTGAACCCGCGCTGCGCGCCGAGCAGGGCGGCGGCGCTGCGACTCAAGTAGATGCCATCCGGCGCGAACAAGTCGAACAGATGCGGACCTACCTCACCGAGCAGTTGCGGTTGCAGCGAAGCGGCACGAAACACATCCAGGCCGAGCACTTCGAGCGTGGCGCCGTGGCCTGCGAGTGCCACTTCCAGATCGAGTACCGGGCTGGCCACTTCGACGGCGGGGTCCAAGGCAAGCTCCGTCAGCCATCCTTCCGCAAAGGGCGTGCGTGCGCCGCGCACCACGAGATCGGATTCGCCCACCAAACGCTTGCTCGCCAGGTTGAACTCGCTGAGTGCTGCCGTGTTGATCAGGTATACCGCCGTGCCAAGGGCGACGCCGAGCGCCAGCGCCAATACGGTGATCGCCATCCGCAAGGGTTGCTCGCGCAGTTGCGCCAGCATGAGGACACCCCAGATCACCCCAGCAGCCCGCGCGCGGTCAGCGTCAGAACGCGGTCCGCCGTTTCGGCAGCGGCACGCGAATGGGTGATCAACACCCCGGCGCCCGCCTGCGACTTCACCTGCGCGCGCAGCAATTCGAGGATTTGCCGGGCACTCTGCGGATCGAGGTTGCCGGTGGGTTCATCGGCCAGCACCAGTCGCGGGCGATGCACGAGCGCGCGCGCAATGGCCACCCGCTGCACCTCGCCACCCGACAGCTCGCGCGCGAGGCGCGCCCGCAGCGCGTCGATACCAACCGCGGCGAGCAGTTCGCGCGCGCGCGCGGTACGCGCCGGATTGCGTATCCCGAGAAGCTCGAGCGGCAGGGCAACGTTCTGTTCGACGCTGAGGTACGGCAGTACATGGAACGCTTGAAAGACGAAACCGATGTGGCGCCGCCGCAGCAAGGTGGTGGCCGTATCGTCGAGCACTGACAGGTCGGTACCGTCGATCAGCACTCGACCGGTGTCAGGCCGATCGAGGCCGGCAAGTACATTGAGCAACGTCGACTTACCCACTCCGGACTCGCCCATGATGGCGATGTATTCACCTTGCCGCAGTTCGAGATTCAGATCTTCGAAGACGGCAGGGCGGTCCGGTGCGTAGCGCTTGGCCAGACGCTCGAGTTTCAGGACGATGCCCGTCCCGCCCGCGTGCTCAGGCAGCGTCGACTCCCATGACGGCCTTCACCTCGAGGAAGTCGCGCAAGCCGAACTCACCCCACTCGCGGCCGTTGCCCGACATCTTGAAGCCGCCGAACGGCGCGTTCATGCCGCCCGACGCGCCATTCAAAGACACCTGCCCGGCGCGGATGCGGCTGCCGACCGCGCGCGCATGCAAATTGTCCCCGGACCAGACGTAGGCCGCTAACCCGTACGGCGTGTCGTTGGCGATGTCGATGGCCTGCTCTTCGTTTTCGTAGGGCAAGATACACAGGACTGGCCCGAAGATTTCTTCGCGCGCGATGCTCATGTCGTTGTGCACATTCGAGAAGATGGTGGGCCTGACAAAGTAGCCTTTCTCGATGCCGGGCGGGCGACCAGCGCCGCCGATCACGACTTTCGCACCTTCGGCGATGCCCTTCTCGATGAAGCCTTCCACCCGATCGTATTGCAGCTTGGAAACCACCGGCCCCATGGTGGTCGTCGCGTCGGTCGGATCGCCGACCACTACGCCTTCCGCCACGCGCCGCGCGATCGCTTCCACCTCGGCCATTCGGCCGGCCGGCACCAGCATGCGGGTGGGTGCATTACACGACTGACCGGAATTCTGAAACACGTGCAGCACACCGGCTTTGACGGCGCGCTCGAAATCCGCGTCTTCCAGGAGCAGGTTCGGCGACTTGCCGCCAAGTTCCTGATGCACGCGTTTGACGGACGCCGCTGCACTTTTTGCGACTTCGGTGCCGGCGCGGGTGGAGCCTGTGAAGGACACCATGTCGACCTCGCGATGCGAGGCGAGCGGGGCGCCGACATTCAGGCCATCGCCGTTGATCAGATTGAAGACCCCTTTCGGCACGCCGGCTTCATGCATGACCTTGGCCCACAAGATGGCGCTGAAGGGCGAGTACTCGGATGGCTTGAGCACCATGCTGCAGCCCGCGGCCAGAGCCGGGATGACCTTCGCGGCCACCTGGTTCATGGGCCAGTTCCACGGCGTGATGAGCGCACACACGCCCACCGGTTCCTGCAGCAAGCGCATCGAGCCGCGCACTTCCTCGAATGCAAAGGTCTTGAGCACCTCGATCATCGCGCTGATGTGGCCCACACCAATTCCCGCCTGCGAGCCCTTCGCCAGTGTCACGGGTGCGCCCATCTCGGCTGTCATGGCAGCAGCGATCTCGTCGTAGTGCGCTTTATAGGCAGCCAGAATCCGTTCCATCAGTGCAAGCCGCTCGGCAGGGGTCGTCCGAGCGTAACCATCGAAGGCCCGACGCGCGGCGCCGACGGCACGATCCACGTCCTTGCCGCTGCCCATCGAGATCACACCGGCCGGGGTCTCGGTCGCTGGATTGATGACGACGAACTCCTTCGCTTCGGCCGGATCCACCCAGGCGCCATCGATGTAAAACTGCCGATTGTCATATTGCATATCGTTGCCCTTCGAGCTTTATTGATCGTAAGCCGGCATTTTAGCGCACTGCCGCCTTTCCATCGTTTGCTGCGGTGGATCTCACTCTGCCGGCGCGATCGTTGCTAACCTTCGAACGATGACCATGCTCCGGCGACTACCCTTGATTGGCGTTCTGACTTGGTTCGGCATGCTCACGGCCGTCGCGGCGGCAGTCCCGGAATGGAACCCGATGCCGTCGCGGTCGGCGCCGAGCGGCGCCCCGACCGACCGGATACTGATCGGTTTCAAGGCGACCGCCGCGAATTCTTCAATCAAGACCATCAAGGCCGCGCGCGCGCCGCTCGGACTGCCAGTACGCGTCGCACGTACCTCGACGGCGGGAAAATATTCGAAACGTATCTGAACGATCGCCC
>CAZZZU010000140.1:0-9090 GCA_964658805.1 uncultured Steroidobacteraceae bacterium | reverse complement strand
TCAGCGAATTGGTGAGGATGCGCACGCGGACGCCGCGTGCGCGCATGGCCTTGAGCAGTTCGAGTTCGCCGGCCGTCGGCACCAGATACGGGGTAATCATAAGGAATTCGGATTGCACGTGCGCCAAGGCTTCGGCGATGGGCCGATACATGAGACGGCCGTGCCGGCCTTCGCTCAGCACCTGTTTCTTGTCGGGGCTATCGCACACGACCGTGCCGTGCGCCCAGAATATTGGCAACTGTCCATTCAGCATTCCGGACAACGGCTCGCCGCCATCCGCTCGCTTCAAATAGTCGGCCCGCGCTTCGTCCGCGGCGCGCCAGTGCGCGTCCAGGCTCGCGCGCCGGCGTGCGAGCTGTTCGGAAGACGATGCGTCCTTTATCAGCGCCCGGGCCGGTATTGCGAGGGAACTGTTCCAAAAATCATCAAAGGTCGCCGAGAGTTTGCGCACGAGGGGACCACCCACGAAGACGTCGTCGTCCGCGTACTGCGTGTCAGGGCTCACCTGAAAATACTCATCGCCCACGTTCCGTCCGCCAACAAGCGCGATGGAATTATCCGCAACGAAGAGCTTGTTGTGCATCCGGTAATCGACACGGCCTTTCTCAAAGACGAAATCCGCGGCCTTGAACAGCGCTATGTGGCCCCGGTAATGAAAGGGATTGAAAACCCGCACTTCGATGCGTAGATGGGCTGAGAGGACCTGGATCTGCTCATCGCCTGCGACGGTCGAACCGTCGTCTACCAGGATGCGCACGCGCACGCCCCGATCGGCAGCGGCCAGCACCGCCTTGCTCAGCAGCAGCCCGGTGGAGTCCGCGGTGAAGATAAAGTATTGCAAGTCGAGCGAGTGTTTGGCGGCGCGCGTCATCTCGATTCGCGTCGCGAATCCGTCCGCCCCCACCGACAGCATGCGGAACGCCGACCGGTCGTCGTCGCCAGCATCGCCTTGGTGATACGCAATCGCAACCCGATCCTGGGCCGCTCCTGCGTAAGCCGTAGAGGCAGTTTTCGGATAGCGCGCACCCGGTGGCAGCGTCGAGCAACCCCCGAGATGGGCCACGAGGCCCGCCAAAGTCAGTAAATGTGTGATCGTTCCTGTTTTCATCCGCCAGCCTCACACGGCAGCCGTCGGTCGCTGCGACCGGCGGACTGCCGCGGTTGAAGTGTCAATTTTCTTTTTTGAAGGCCAGATGGTCCCGAAGAAAGGCCCGAGAGGCTAGCACCCGCCTGCCGACACATACTGAGGGGGTCCTCTCAATTTCCGTTGCCATGATCTGCGCGTTGAGCGGCGGGAGTTACCGGCGACGTGCACCGCTTGCGCTGCGTCCTCGAGCGTCCGTCGCGGGCGCGACGCCAGAGTCGCTGCGTCTCCTTTGGTTTACAGCCTCCTGCGGCTTTGCATAATGTTCGAAACCAAGCGCACGGATGCATTTGATGGACGCTCAAAGTAGGCGCGCATTGAGCGGTTGGCGAATGGCAATCTTGGCAATATCGTGCCAATCGGCGAAGGCTTGATTGGGCTTCGCATCGATTTCGGACCGGGTTATCGCGGTTACAAAAAACGCGCACGCGGGCTGGAAAGAAGTTGAACCCACAGGCGAAAAAGCCGGGCAAATAGGAGTTGCGTTTGGCATGCGGCTGAGTGCGCAAGCAGCTTGATGCGCTGTCACCACGGGGCTGCCACGGAATACTCGTTAGCTTGGCTTGCTCACGGACCGGCGGCACGAGCACCGATCGCCTCATTTTATTGATTGGTAACGAGGGCAGGATTAGGTACTTACTTGTAACTGTTCCGTGGGCAATCCGCCGCAGTAGATAGCAGGTGCGCTTCTACAAGTTCCGCTTGCGCGTTTGTGCTACATGTAGCACAGTCGCATCATGAAAGAGGCAGGAATACGTGAAGCCAGGCAAAATCTCACCGCGTTGATCGAAGAGGTTCGCAAGGGCCACGAGGTAACGATTACCGATCGTGGCAGACCCGTTGCGCGCCTCGTACCGCCACGCCGCGCGCAAGCGAAACCCTTTGTTGGCCGTGCCGATTTCCGCCGCAAGATGCCGGTACTGCAAGCATCGCTCACCGCGGCAGTCATCGATGAGCGTGCAGAGCGTGGCTGAACAATAAATGGTTCAAGACGCCCCAGGTCCCGATGCTGGCATCTACATCGATTCCAGCGCGCTGGCGAAACTCTATGTACCGGAGCCCGAGAGCGACGCGCTCGAGGCTTTTCTAAAAGGCCGGCAAGATCTCATGATTTCCGAACTCGCCATTACCGAAGTTTTGTCGGCCGTCGCGCGCAGACGACGCGAAGGTATGATCACTGCCCAACAAGCCTTGGACATCCGCGACGCAGTCTTGGCAGACGCCGATTCTGGTACTTTCCACCGCCTCGACATGAGTCCCGTGGTTCACCGCGAGGCCGAACGCCTCTTATTCCACATCGACTCGATAGCGTTGCGGACGCTTGACGCTCTACATGTCGCTGCGGCTTTGTTGGGTTCGGCCACTCAGGTCGCAACCTACGATGCGCGCATGCGCGCCGCGGCGTTGCACGCAGGACTTAAAACAGTTGATTTACAGGACCGGTTTTAGCACCGTGTGCGTAAAGAGATCACCGACGAAATCTGGCTGTCACTTTCACGAGGCAGGCCGCGTCGAATGCCCCTAACCTCTTAAGGGCCAAACTACTACCCATGTCTCCGGAAGAAGGTGGATACCATCTGCCCGGTTAGGACCGACTTGATTGGTAGCGGGGGTAGGATTTGGTACTTACTTGCAACCATTCCGCGGCTTCGTTACCGCCGGAGCGTCACAGAACTTAGCAAATGACCCGAGCATCGCGTGAATCTTCCTAGCAACCAGACTGAGGCCCGATTGGGGTACGACCTGCCCTTCCCTCCGAAGCCGGCGTCAGTCAATCGTTAAGTCTCGGCAGTTTACAGGCTGTATCCTATAGTATACACTATTCCATGTACGAAGTTAAGCGCACGGATGCATTTGACGGATGGCTCAAGGGATTGAGTGATTCGAAGGGACGCACAAAGATTCAGGCGCGTATTGACCGATTAGCGAATGGCAATCCGGGAGATGTCGGGCCGATAGGCGAAGGCCTGAGCGAACTTCGCATTGATTTCGGTCCAGGGTACCGTGTCTATTACGGGCGAGCCGGCAAGACTATCTATTTGCTGCTTTGCGGTGGGGATAAGGGCACTCAGGATACGGACATCAAGAGCGCACATGCGCTGTGGAAAGCGTTGAATTCGCCGGCAAAAAAGCCGATCAAGTAGGAGTGACTATGGCAGCCAAACCGAAGCGCACTCGGATAAAAGTGAGCCGATACGATTCCGCGGATTACTTGAAGACCGAAGAGGACATCAAAAACTATCTTGAGGCGATATTCGAAGAGACGATGGATCGGCAGATGCTGATTCACACACTCGGTGTTGTCGCTCGAGCACGTGGAATGATGAAGCTGGCTAAGGAAACTGGCATCACACGGGCCGGACTTTATAAGGCGCTTTCGCCTGAGGGCAATCCAAGTTTTGAGACCGTATCGAAGATTGTTGGCGCGTTCGGAATGCGGCTGAGCGCACAGGCGGCTTGATACCAGCCCAGGATACGCGCTAGCTCGGTGGTCGAAACGACTGTCCCATTAAAGGTTGGTAGCGGGGGCGTGATTTGCGACGTGCCGCAGGTGCCTGGGGAAGCTCGGCTGCGCTAGCGGCATGCTCACGGGTCACGAATCCAAAGCGAAGCCCCTTGCGCAAAAGCCGCCAAGGCCGCCGCGAGCGCCGCGTAAAAGTTGAACTTGCCGGCCGTCTGTACATTGCGCAGCCGCCCACTCTCTTCCGGTGTGCTGTAGTCATACCCTGCGCTGATAACGGGTGCCTCCGCGCGTCCGTACCAGGCGGACAGCATCCACAATATCCCAGCGAGAACTGCGGCCGCGGCGCCGATTATTTCAATTGTTCGCTTTGCGTGCATGCAGTTTCCGATGTCGTATCAAGGCGATCCTTTGGAGCACGCCGGCGACCCCGCGGCCGCCGGCGTGCATCGTCACAGGTCGATTCGGTCATAGACGATCGAGGAGAGGATCTTCGCGGCCGTCGACAACTGGTGCACCGAGTTCGGGTCGTCCGTGCCGCCGGCGGCATCGAGCGCGATGCAGACGCCGTTCAGCGCGATCACCGCATCGAGAGTAGTGAACCGGTCATCTTCGCTCGAGCCGCGCAGTGCGATGCCGCCCTTCGGAACACGCCTAGCCTTATTCATTGCGATTTTCCTCTTGACGTGAAATCACCGCCGGATCCAAGCGGTCGTTGATGTCTTCGATCAGATTCGAGGCCGCCGACAATGCCCACCACAGCGGCTGATCGGTATCCTCGATCCTGTCACCGGCGTGATCGATGACCTTGCGGGCCGCATCAACGATGCCCCGCACCTGCCAAAGCCGCTCCCGCTCAGTCTCGAGGCGTTGGAAGATAAATTCGGGGAGGTCGCGGGAGGACGTTGGCTTATGCATGCGCCGCCACCTTCGCCCCCTGGCCGATCCGCGCGACTTGCTCATCTCGCACGATCCAGTCTTGAAGTTTCGTCGACTCCTCGGCCTCGACACTGTTGGCAAAAGCCGTGAGCTTTGTTGAGGCGTGGTGGAGCTCTTGTGCAAGCCTCTTCAGTACTTCGCAGCCGGCCGAGCGGATCGACAGCGGATTACTGACATAAAACCCGTAATTACTCATCGCCCCTATCGCAAGCGCAACCGATGTTGTCCCTTTGCTGATATCAAGCAGCAGCGATTCAGCTTTGCGGGACGGTCTATATTTCGACAGGAAATCGTCAAGCCCCAACGCCAACGCCCGGTGGGCGTCTTTGGTCTGCGCTGCACGGAAGCCCACTCGGTCGTTCAGGTCAGCGTACATCGCATCGGTCAGCTGATGGCCCTTAACGTCGATTAACTTGGGTTTGCGCGCCCTTCGGCGAGTAGAATTTTTCTTAGCCATATTCACCTCATACGTGGATTGTGGTTAGGCGCCTGTCGGTGTTCGCGCACCGGCGGGCGCCGCTTCATGGTTTCCGCTTCTGCTGCCGCAACTTCTTGTGCTTCACCAGCAAATCGTCGACCGACTCGCGCAACAAAACCGCTTTCGGGATGCGGGTCTCGGCGGCCAGCTGGTCGAGGAGCTCGGCCTTCCCGGGCTCGAGGTAAATCGACTGGGTATCGAAGGTTCGGTTTGCTTTTTGCGGTGCCACGACACTACAGTGCATGACATGTCACGGGCGGTCAAGAGTCCCGCGTCTCACAATCGTAATACAACGCTGCACATGTACACCGAGAGGCAAGCGTGCCCCGCTCGAAGCCGAGGACATTCAAATGGCCATTCAGGTTAGCAACGAAGAGGAATTCAGGAGGCTGCTACGCGCCTTGTCCCTCGAGCTTGTGGACGCCAACATCTCGTTCAAGATGCACACGAAGTTGATCGCGGCCGGGGAAGCAGACCAGATGGCAACGATGAACGAGGCCTGGACCTTCTGGAGCCTCACGATCCAAGCGCATATCGACTCGGCAATCTTTCGCCTATGTCGAATTTTCGATCAGGATGACACGAATCTCGGCCTGCGAGGACTGCTCGACACCATCCGAGCAAACCAGCACCTTTTCTCGAAGAAGTTCTTTGTAGCGCGTATGCAGAGTCTTCCCGACCCTGAATCAAGTTACGAAGCGCTCGACCTTGCCCGGCTCGAAACCGACATGCGATACGCGACGCGAAATACAAATGATGTAGTGGATCGGCTGATCAAGATCCGCCACAACTACTACTCACATCGCAATGCCTCAGACGTCGTGGCGGACCGCAACGTCTCAGAGACTTATCCGCACATGCGTGACGAGGTGGGTGACCTGCTCGACGGCGGTCTCGCCATCGTCAACCGATACAGCGCGCTGTTCGACATGAACGTATGGTCGTCGAAAATCGTCGGAAGCGACGACTATCATTACGTCCTACGAGCGGCGAAGGAACGGCTCGATCGTATTATTGATGAACGTGGAAGCATGTAGGCTCTCAGATCGAACAGCAGCGACCTGCACCTCGTGGATAGTGGCTAGGTCCCCCCGCCGTCTAACCCAGTGACATACGACGGGCTGCCGCCGCCTGGTTGATTGAGCGCCTTGAGGCTCGACATTTCCAGATAGTCATTCGCACCGTTACCAATCGCCTTTGAGATGCCGGCGGCAGTGCCGATATCGATGTTGGCGATGTTGTTGCCCTGATTGGTGGCGATGGTTGAGAGCTGGTTGCCGGTGTTCTGGATTGCAGCGCCCGTGCCCGCTGCGGCGTTCTGGCCGATGGTGACCGCGCCTTGGGCGTTCGAGAGCGCGTTCTGATAGGTCTGGTCCGCGAGGCCGGTGTTGTATTGATCAAGCGCCGTGAGCGTGTTGCCGGACACGCCGCCGGCGGCTGAGGCTGCGTTCAGGATGCCGGTCTCACCCTGCTGCTGCGTGAACTGATAGCCGGGCGTGTTCTTGAGGGCTTCTGAGATCGTCGATGCATTGGCGTTCGGGCCGATGCCAAGGAGGTTCTCGTACTGTGAAGTGGCATCGGTGCCGATTTTGTTATAAGGCGCGTTGAGCTGTTCTTGCTGCGTGAGCGCCTGGCGCTGCTCGTTCGCGGCCGTGTTGGCGGCGTCTTTGGTGGCGTTGGCCGCCTCGTGGCCCGCATAGGCGGTGGCGCCGGCTGCCGCAACCGCGCTCACGCCGACGACTACTGCTGCTACTACCATCTGAAGCTCCTTTGCGTGTTCCGTGATTGCGCTAGATCTGCCATCAAATTCCGATTCCTTCGTGCGTTACCAGTCACGACCACTCCGGCTCGAGGCTCGTCTGGTCGACGTACTCGGGCGGCGTCGGCTCGGCGTCGTAGAGCCGTGAGGCCGCGTCGACGAGGTCGTTCCGGCCGCCGAACGGAAAGTACGAAAGCTGCATGCGGAAGCTTTCCGTCAAGTCGTACATTCTGCCGTCATCGTCGAGTCGACGGATGCGCTGCGAGACGCGGTAGCCATACCCCGCGGCCACCATGCTTCGTTGTAGCCGCGTCAAGTTCTCAGGGTCCGTGGGGTACGGTACGAAAAAACGGTGCCCGCGGATGTCCGGGCCTAGGCGTTGCACTCGATCAACCTTGCTGCCTGGTCCCTCGCGCGGCCACTCGAGCTCGATAAGCTCGAAGCGATCTCCTTCTACCCGCATACGCTCGTGGAAGTAGTCGAGGTCCGAGATCGCACCGAAGCGCTCATAACCCACTGTCACGCCCATGACCCCTGGCTCGTCGACCCACTTGCGTCTCAAATCCCGAAGGCAGCGCCAGCGCTCCATCAGATCCATCTTGTCATCATGCCCGTCGAGCAGGTACTTGTTGCCGGCGGCGTCGATGCCAATGACCACCATTGCAGTGTTGCAACTGTCTTTCTTCACTGAGCGCGCGGGATCGCACAGCAGGTAGACACTCAGACTGAGCGGCCTTGCCTCGTAGACCTGCAGGTCGTTGACGTCGAACATGCGCTGCTTGCCCGCTAATGGGTTGCCGAGCTGTTGGCACGCGATCGTTGCCTCGCCCTGGTCACGGACTTTCACCCGCCATTGCTTCGGCGTGAACAGCACCGGCCGCCCCGTGATGGTGCCATCGTCCGTCGCCGGTCTGTGACGCAGCCGCGCGGCGCCGCGCTTGATAATTTCCGCGTACGTGTCGGCGAAGTGATAGCGGGTGCCCGTCATCCAGCGCCGACCATTCGCCGTCCCAAGGTTGTCGCTGAGTTCGAAGGCCTCGGTGGTCTTCTGGATCTGCTCAGGCGTCGAGACGCTCTCGCGAGTCACGACGTCGTCGTAGATCATGAGCGCGTAGTGGCGCGACGTGGGCTGACCATCTACCAGGCCGTGTGCCTCCAAAGTCGCCTCCTTCGGGTTTCCCTTTCGCTTCACGATGAGGCCGGCCTCGAGCGACCAGGACGCCGCCTCGCGTGCGGGTTCATTCCAGAGGATGTCGGGGAAAAGCGCGCGCAATACCTCGTTGCTTTCGAACTCCCGTTTGATCTGGCTTAAGAAAGCTTTCGAGATAGAACGCGAGTGGCTGAACAGACCAATGGTGATCTCCGGGTCGCGCATGATCGCCTGGATGGAGCCTGCAAACGTGATCAAGGTAGATTTGAAATGTTCGCGGCCGTAGATGTCGAGATAACCGTCTGGGTCCTTCTCGATTTCGCGGCATCGGTTGAAAATCCAAGGGTGCCACGCGTCGACGCGCCCGAGGATGCGGGTCAGCAGGTAGAAGCGATCGCGCAGTACGAGCTCGCGTGCGGCATTCAGGTCCTGGCCGCGGTCATCCAGCGCGTCCCAGAGTTCCCGTACGCGCGCGAACGGCACCTCGAGCAATGCGTTGTTCACTGAGGCTCGATCGATGAGTCCGTCGAATTGTCCCGGTAGCCATCGAGGCGATCGTGCTGAGCGGAATTCGCCGGCCCCGACTTCAGCCCGCGTATGAGTCGTCTGAACGTGCCGGCGCGTGCTTCGTCATCGGCAGCCTCGAGCTCTTCAGGCAGCCTTTCGGCGAGCGGCAGCTCGAGTATCGTCTCGCCCGCGTGCGGAGTGCCGTCATCGTCGCGGCCGAGTTTCGAAACTGTCGCGATGATCCTTGCGTCAAAGTCCGCTGCAGCCGTGATGCGCACCGCATCGATGCGCAAGTCCGCATCGACGTGCTGCTGCGGCTTGCCGAAGCCCCGGTCGAGCAGCATGCCTGCAGCCTGCACCCGCGCCGCGGCCGGGTAGCGCCCTGACATGATCTTCACGAGCGTCGCGACGGCGTCGGGCGCGTGACTGCGTGCGAGCGCGCGCAGCCCGTGAATGTCTTTCGGCTTGCCACTCGGATTTCCGGACTTGTTCTTTTGCCACCTCGTGGCAACCGGCGGCGGGGACTTCGCGCCCAAAAACTAGTCCTCGCTGCCTGAGCTGACGTAGCGGCGATTGCGCGCCGGCGCCGGCCGGGCGTAGGGAATCGCTTCGGTCATCCGCGGCCGCTCGCGCCCCTCGTTCGGCCCGCTGT
>CAZZZU010000139.1:0-9352 GCA_964658805.1 uncultured Steroidobacteraceae bacterium | reverse complement strand
CGCCGGAACACATTGTTCAAAGCGTTCTCACAGGTCGACAATTCGACCACTCGCCGCTTCGGCGGGACAGGACTCGGATTGTCGATCGTGAAGCGTCTCGCGCAAATGATGGGTGGCGATGTGGGCGTGGAGAGTCGTGAGGGATTCGGCTCATGCTTCTGGTTCACGGCTCGATTGGATCTACCGGAGGGGCGCGACGACGTGCCCGAATTTGCACCGCATCCGGTCCTCCGCGGCCGCAGTGCGCTCGTGGTCGATGACACCCTGACCAACAGCACGGTGCTCAGGCTGCAACTCGAACGATTGGGCCTCGAGGTGGCCTGCTGCCATTCGGCGCTCGACGCCATGAGCCAGATGCGTTCCCGGCAACTTGCGGGTCGACCGTTCGAGGTTGCGCTGATCGATCACCACATGCCGGATTGCGACGGCGCGGACCTCGCACGTCAGATCAACGCCGACCTCGCCTTAAAGCCGACACGCCTGCTGCTGCTGACCTCATCGAAACAACGTAGCGATAAGAATCTGTTCACGGATCTCGGCTTTGCAGGCTTCTTGCGCAAACCGGTCGCCTTTCGGGAGCTCAGCGGCTGCCTCGTAACGGTCCTGGCCGGTAAAGCGGAAGATTGGCGCAATCGCACCCAGCCCGTTCCCTCGCGCAAGGCGCTTTCCTCCGACGCGTCGCAACGCCGGATCTTGTTGGCCGAGGACAATCCGGTCAACGAGAAGGTCGCGGTTTTCACACTTCGCAAACTCGGCTACGAGGTTCATGCAGTGGCGAACGGGCAAGAGGCCGTCCTGGCCTGGCAGTCGGGACGCTTCAACCTGATTCTCATGGATTGTCAGATGCCGGTGCTCGACGGCTATGAAGCGACCCGGGCGATACGCAGCCTCGAGGATGGCGCGACCCGCATTCCGATCGTTGCGCTGACGGCGCATGCCATGAAAGATGACGATCTGAAATGCAAAGCGGCAGGCATGGACTATCACCTGACCAAGCCGCTCGATCGCGAACGCTTACAAGCGTGCCTCGATCTCTATCTGGGGACCGAAGTAATGAGTTGATGCCTTATAATCCGCGCCTTGCCACGCTCAAGCTTCCTGTCCCGTTTTACGCTTGCACCGACCGATCTGTTGCGAGATGTAACGTATCGACGCCTGTGGAGCTCCATTCTGATTTCGTCCTTTGGCGGGCAGGTGACGTTGCTGGCACTGCCATTGTCGGCTGCCGTATTGCTGCACGCGTCGCCCACCCAGATGGGCCTGCTCACTGCGATGGAACTGGTGCCCTTCGCGTTGTTCTCACTGCCCGCAGGTGTCTGGCTCGACCGCGTGCGCAAGCTTCCCGTGTATGTGGTGGGCGAGCTCTCCGTCGCGGTGGCCGTCGCCAGCGTTCCGGTCGCCTGGTGGTTTGGCCTGCTATCGATGCAATGGCTCTATTTCGTCGGATTCATGATCGGGGCGGTGAACACCACCGCGGGTAGCGCCGCGCAAATCGTCTTGACGGAGATCGTGCCGCGGTCGCGTCTGGTCGAGGCACACGCCAAGAATGCCCTGGCCACTTCGACCGCTGAAGTAACGGGTCCGGGCGCCGCGGGCGCGCTCATCAAGGTGCTGGGGGCGCCGGTGGCATTGCTCGCGGATGCCTTCTTGTTGCTGGTATCGGCGTTCATCCTGCGCGGCACCCGGGTCAGGGAAACACCACGCGACGTCGCCGTAAAATTCTGGCCGGCCATGAAGGAAGGCTGGAATTTTGTTCGGCGGGATCGTCTGCTCATGAGCATGGCGATCTGCGTCGGGGTGTGGGAACTGTGTGGGCAATCCGCCATGGTGGTGCAGCTGCTATTCGCCACCCGCCGTTTGGGATTGTCGGAACGCGGCGTAGGCTTCAGCTACGTCGCGTTGGGGTTGGGCACCGTATGCGCAAGTGCGGTGGGTTATCGACTGGTCCGGCGCATCGGCAATGGGCCCACCTTGGTACTCGGATTTGCATTGAGCGGGCTGGGGTGGCTGGTGCTGAGCATGGCGCCCGAAAACCGTCTTGGCATTGCTGCCTATGTGTTCATGCTGTTCGCCTACGGCATCGGCGCTGTGTTGATTTTCATCAATTTCCTATCGCTGCGCCAGGCGGTGACCCCGGCACCCATGCTGGGTCGGATGACCAGCATCATGCGCTGGCTCATTCTCATTCCCGCGGGCCCCGGCGCGTTGCTGGGTGGATGGCTCGGTGAGCACTTTGGCCTGCGGGTCTCACTGGTGTTCGCGGGTCTCGGCGCACTCGTGCTCTTTGCGGTCGCCTACCGGCTACCCGCCATTCGCAGCGTTCGTACGCTGCCGACCTTGAGCGCAGAGGCCATCACGCCGTTCGCGGCGGCAGAAGAAGGTACGTAGAATGCGACGATGGCAAAGAAGAAAGTTGATAACGGACGAACGGGCCTCATCAGTGTCGATGACAGCATCGATGCGATCGGCAAAGCGGCTTTAGAGGATGCCCGCCGGCGCGAGGCGGTGAAAAAAGCACAGCATGACACCGCGCTGCGCAAGCCTCCCGCAAAACGCCCTTAGTGCGCGACGCCCCGGCATTGCTGGCAGATGAAGCCGGGCTCCGCGCCCAGCGTCTTGGTCTCGAGTGCCGCGAATTCCTTGGTCACCGAGATCACTTTGATCTCCGGGTGAGACGCTGAACCGCGCTGCAACGTCGCCTCACCGGTAGCCCCACACTTGGGGCAGGTTAACTGCTTCTTCGATCGCTCGACTTCTGGATGACTCATGCACCATCTATAGCACAGGCGCCTAGGCCGGCGCTCGAGGAGTCAAAAAAATTCGCGGCTTAATTGCGCAACGAGCAGGACCATCACCCACACGGCTGCCAGGACAATGGCGAGTCCCACCAGCGAGACAGCGGCGGCCCCTAAGATTTCTTCATCGGACAGGTACGAGCGCTTCTTCATGCCTCCCTCCGAAATCCGTTCGATTCGTTCGCGAGTGTACATCGGGGTGCCCCGCACGATGCCTGTCGATTGATTGACAAATTTAGTCACAGGCCTGCCCTCGGTGACACTTCTTGTCAAACCCGGCAGACGGCGCGTCGGCCACTCGCGACAGGAAAGGGAATACGGCTTTGACAGAAGGCGCGTCCAGCGTCGTGTTGCGATCCGATTCACATGGGCGAGGCCCCTCCCCGTTTCATAGTGACACCTCATTCAACGTGTACACACGGTGCTCTCATGGAATCATTTGACCAACTCCTGAAGCTTTTCACGCGCAGATCCGATGCGGAAAAGGAACTGGCAAAGCATCGCGCAGGCCGCCGCACGGTTGCGACGGCAACGCGCAGTGGTGTGCTGAAACGGTCGCAGCGGAAAGCAGACCATGCCCGAACCTGAGGTCGTGCTATCCGTGCGCTGCCCGCTCTGCGGGACGGAGTCCCGGACGCGTTATCGCGCGTCCATCATTGGTACCGCGTTGCAGACCGACGAGATGCGTTTTTACGCCGAATGCCATGTCACGAGTTGGGAAGCCAGCAAAGCCGAACTGCTCGGCCTGCGAGATCTGGCCGCGAGAACGTTGTTGCAGTGACATACTACGAGCGTGACGCAACGCGGACTCATTGAGCGGCGCTCGATCGATTACGTGCCGCTGGCGGAGCGCCACGGCAAGGTCTGGCATCTGTGGCCGGTGTGGTTTTCCGGAAGCGCCAATCTAGCAACCCTCGCCACAGGCGTGATCGGCGTTGCGCTCGGCGGCAATCTGCTTTGGACAATCATTGCAGTCGTTGCCGGCTGCGCCGTCGGCACCTTTTTCATGGCTTTCCATTCCACTCAAGGGCCGCAGCTCGGGCTTCCGCAGATGATTCAATCCCGACCCCAATTCGGCTACCTCGGGGCGCTCTTGGTATGGGTCGTTGCCTTGGTTGCCTACATCGGCTTCAACGCCTTCAATCAGGTGCTCGCCGCGCAAACCTGGCACCAACTCTACGCCGGCGCAGCCCCGAACTCGCCCATCACCATCATCGTTTTTGCCGGGTCCGCAATCGCCCTGGCCGTAGCAGGCTACGACAAGATTCACGCGGCGCAGAAGCGCTTCGCGTTCCTCATTATCGTCCTCTTGCTGGGATTCTCGATTGGCGCCTGCTTCAAGATTCAGTTCTCGAGGGCGCAGTGGGATTTTAAAGACTTGAATAAAATCGCGTTTCTCGGCCAATTCTTTGCGGCTGCGTCCTATCAGTTGAGTTGGTCGATCTACGTATCCGACTATTCCCGCTACCTGCCCCGCGACGTGGGCGTGGGGCCGTCTTTTTGGTGGACCTTTTTGGGAGCGTTCCTCGGCGGCACCTGGATGATGATCGTCGGCAGTGTCGCAGCGGCGCTGGCGCCGACACTCGATATGCCCGCGGCCATCGAGGCCGCTGCGGACGCCATTCAGCCGGGATTCGGGGCAGTCCTGCTGGCCGCAGCATTGCTGGGACTATTGACGATTTCCGCGCTTAATTTTTACGGCGCGTCGCTGACGCTTCTCAGCGTTGCCGATTCGATCAAACCGATAAAATGCACGGTTGCCAACCGCCTCAAGAGTCTCGCCGTCGCCGCCCTGGTCGCGATCTTCATCGCCCTGGAGTCTTCCGACGACTTCTCCAAGCGCTTCAATGACTTGCTGGCCTTACTCTTATATCTCTTCACGCCCTGGACTGCGATCAATCTGGTGGACTTCTACTGGGTCCGCAAAGGCCATTATTCCATTCGTGAAATTTTCAACCCGCGGGGGATCTACGGTCGCTGGAACTGGCGCGGATTGCTCGCCTACGGAATTGGATTCGTGGTCATGATCCCGCTCTTCAGCACGGGTCTTTACACCGGACCCGTCGCACGCATGCTCGGCGGCGCCGATGTCGCGATGGTCGTGGGCTTGCCGGTCGCCGCACTGGTGTATGTGCTCACTTACCGTTCTTTTGACCTGAAAGATGAGCGACGCTTGATCGCCGCGGCGGATCAGGGTCTGGAGCCGACCCTGACGTGCCGTGATGCGCAGGCGAGCGCTCACCGGTAATATTGCCCCGGCTCTCGTTAAATATTTTATTCGCGCAAGGCATGCCATGAATCACGACGTCATCATTTCATGTGCGGTCACCGGTGATGACCCCAAGGTGACCAAGAGTCCGCATTGCGCGGTCACGGCCGAACAAATCGCCGACACGGCCATCGCCGCCGCGAAGGCGGGCGCTGCGATCGTGCACATTCACGTTCGCAACCCCGAGACGGGTGCATTCAGCATGGAGACCCAGCACTACCGCGAAGTCGTCAAGCGCATCCGCGAGAGCAAGACCGACGTCATCGTGAACCTGACCTGCGGCATGGGTGGCTACATCGTCGTCGGCAAAAATGGCCTCAAGGATACGCCCGCGCCCGGCAGCGATTTCGTCAGCCAGGAAGATCGTATGCGACATGTCATCGATCTTTGCCACGAAGGCTTGTACCGGCCCGACATCGCCACCCTGGATTGTGGCAGCCTGAATTTCGGCGACGCCAATCGCGCCTATGTATCGACCCCGGATTACCTGCGCACCGGCGCAGCTATCTGCAGGGATCTCGGCGTCAAGCCGGAACTCGAGGTCTTTGATACCGGCAATCTGTGGTTCGTCAAGCAGATGATCAAGGAGGGGCTGATCGCCTCGCCCGCGATGATCCAATTGTGCATGGGGATTGCGTACGGCGTCCCCGCGGATGTCGGCCATCTGCTGGCGATGGTCAATACATTGCCGCCGGACTCCGTGTGGGGGAGCTTTGCGATCAGCCGCATGCAGATGCCGTGGGTTGCACAGTCGGTGCTGCTCGGCGGAAACGTGCGCGTCGGCCTGGAAGATAATCTGTACTTGAGCAAGGGCGTCTACGCGAGCAACGCCCAGTTGGTCGACAAGGCGCGCACCATCATCGAAGCCCTCGGTGCCCGCGTGCTCACCACCGCCGAGGCGCGCGACCGGCTGCGGATCCACTGAGCCGTCCCCGATGACGGAACTGCCGATCTATCAGGCAACGCTCGATGCGGACTGGATCGACTACAACGGCCATCTACGCGATGCCTATTATGGATTGATCGCAAGCTACGCGGTCGATGCCGTCATGGATCATCTCCGCCTCGATGCAACCTACCGACTACGCACGCGCTGCACGCTCTACACGCTGGAGATGCACCTGCATTACCTGCACGAGGTCAAATACACGGATCACCTCGAGGTCCGCTCATCCGTTCTGGATTTCGACGGCAAGCGCATCCAGTTGGGTTGCATGCTTCATTGCGAACGCGTTGCCGGACCGGTCGCCACCGTCGAGATGATGTTGCTGCACGTGCGGCAGGACGAGAAACCGGCCAGTGCTCCCCTGCCCGAGCCCGTGCTCGCCATGCTGACCGACCTGAAGGCATTGACGGCAACGCGCGAGGCTTTCGCGCCTGCCTCGCGCAAGATCGAATTGAAACGGCGCTGACGGATGCCGATGCCCGACATCGGCCGCTTGATCGCGCCGCGCAGCATCGCCCTGGTGGGCGCCGGCGCATGGACCGATGCGGTGGCCAGGGGCAATGATGCGATCGGCTACCGCGGTACGGTCTGGCGCGTCCATCCGACCCGCGTGTCGACACCCGACGTCACCTACTATCGTACGGTCGGCGATCTGCCCGGCTCTCCCGACGCAGCCTTTGTCGCGGTTCCCCGCGATGCAGTGCCGGGCGTGGCGAGCGCACTCGCGGCACATGATGCCGGTGGATTCGTCTGCTTCAGCGCGGGGTTCACCGAAACGGGCGCCGGCGCCGGTCAGCGCCTGACGCAAGACCTGCTGGCGGCTGCCCGCTCGGTGCCTTTTTTCGGTCCCAACTGTTACGGCTTCGTCAATTTCTTCGATCGTGTGGCCCTGCTGCCGGACCAGGTCGTGGGCGCGAAAGTCGAGCGCGGCGTGGCGTTGATCTGCCAGAGCGGCACCATTGCCCTCACCCTGATGTTCAATGCCCGGTCCTTGCCAATCGGATACCTGTTTACGGTGGGCAACCAAACCTGCCTCGCGGTCGAGGATCTGATCGAGCGCTTGTGCGATGACGATCGGGTGAGCGCGTTCGGTCTGTATCTGGAAGGCATCAAGGACCCGGCGCGTTTCGCACGCGCGGCGGAGCGGGCGCGCCAGGCCGGCAAGCCGATCGCGGTCATCAAGGCGGGCCGGACCGCTGCCGCCGCGCGTACGGCGCATTCGCACACCGGCGCGCTGGCAGGAGCAGACGCAGTATTCGATGCGTTTTGCCGCCAAGCGGGCGTGGCGCGCTGCGACACTTTGGGCACGCTGTGTGAAACGTTGAAGCTCCTGCATGTGCAGGGTCCGCTTGCCGGCAATCGAATTCTGGTGATGGGCGCATCGGGCGGCGACATGGCGATGACCGCCGACGTGGCGCGCGACCTCGATCTCGATTTTGCCGGCGTTCCGGACGATTCAAGGGTCGAGCTCGCGCAGTTGCTCAGCGCGCGCGTCACGGTCGCCAATCCATTTGATCTGCATACGTATTTGTGGTTCGACCCGCCCGCTTTGCAACGGGTGTTCGCAGCCGTCCTGCAGGCAGGCTACGACGCGGTCGGCTTCATGCTCGATTCGCCGCCGGAAGCCCAGGCCGACACCGCTTCTTTCGACGTTGTCATCGACGCGTTCGTCGCGGCCGCCGACGGCGTGCGGACCCGCGCAGTATTGATTGCGTCGCTGCCGGAAACCTTGAGCCCGCGAATCCGTGCGCGCTGCTACCAGGGCGGCGTCACGCCGCTGCAAGGTCTGCGTGAAGCGCTCGAGGCGCTGTCCCTGGCGGGCGCCGTCGGCGCGGCCTGGCACGCGTCCGCGACCGTGCAGCTGAATCTGCCCCGATTGGACGAGCCGCAGGCCGGCCTGATCCATTCGCTCAGCGAACATGACAGCAAACTCCGGCTCGCGGGCTTCGGACTCAACATCGCACGCGGCCGCACCGTGTCCTGCGAAGACGCCGCTGCGGCGGCGGCCGAAATCGGATTTCCCGTGGCAATCAAAGCCTCGGGTGCGCATCTCGAGCACAAGAGTGACATCGGCGGCGTCACGCTCAACGTGCAAAATTCGGCCGACGCGGCCGCCGCGGCCACCCGGCTCGCGCCGCTGTCTGCGCGCTTGCTGGTGGAGGAGATGTGCACCGACGGCGTTGCCGAGATCCTGATCGGGGTGGTCCGCGATGCGCAGTTCGGCCAGGTGTTGGTGCTCGGCGCCGGTGGCGTGTTCACGGAACTCATGGCGGACAGCGTCAGCCTGCTGCCGCCGTGGACTCGCGGTGCGGTCGTGGCCGCGCTCGCGCGGCTGAAGATCAGCCGGCTCTTCAGCGGCTACCGCGGCAAGGCGGCCGCGGACGTCGAGGCATTGACCGATGCGATCATGAGCGTCGCCCAGTATGCCGCCGCGCACCTGAACACCCTCATCGAACTCGATGTGAATCCCGTCATCGTACGGCCGGTCGGTCGCGGCGTGCTCGCCGTGGATGCCATGATTCGCCTGACCAATTCTGATTCACCCGCAGGGAGCTGACATGTCCAACGGCATTCGCACCGTCATCGACGGCGCCATTCTCGAAGTCACCATCGATCGGCCCAAGGCCAATGCCATCGACCTGCAGGCCAGCCGGCGTTTGAATGACATATTTACCTCGTTTCGCGATGATCCCGCGCTGCGAATCGCCATCATCACGGGCGCCGGCGAGCGATTCTTCTCGCCCGGTTGGGATCTGAAGGCGGCGGCCGCCGGCGAAG
This sequence comes from uncultured Steroidobacteraceae bacterium, assembly GCA_964658805.1. Classification (GTDB taxonomy): domain Bacteria; phylum Pseudomonadota; class Gammaproteobacteria; order Steroidobacterales; family Steroidobacteraceae; genus Bog-1198. Next base: position 564 of record CAZZZU010000139.1, on the reverse strand, counting down.
AATCCGACTCCGACTGGGGCATCGGCGGCTTCGGTGGGTTGAACTATCCGCGCAATCTCGACAAGCCCGTCATCGCCGCGGTGAATGGGATTGCGTGCGGCGGCGGCTTCGAGGTCGTGCTCGGCAGCGACATCATCGTGATGGAGGAACACGCAAAGTTTGCCCTGCCCGAGATCAATGTGGGTGTGCTGGCGGATGCGGGTACCATCAAGCTGCGGCGGCGAATTCCCTATCATGTTGCGGTGGAGTTTCTGCTCACCGGCCGATGGATGGACGCGGCTGAAGCCAAACATTGGGGGCTTGCCAACCATGTGGTGCCCAAGGGCGAAAGCATGATCAGAGCGCGGGAAATTGCTCGGCAACTGGCAGAAGGACCGCCTTTACTCTTCCCGGCCATCAAACAGTTGCTGCGCCACACCGAGATGATCCCGGAGCATGCAGCGTTCGAATTGCACGACGCGCTCGATGCGGTACAACGGGTGATCCGTTCCGACGATCTGAAAGAAGGCACCCGTGCTTTCACGGAGAAGCGCAAGCCGCGTTGGAGCGGCCGCTAGCGCACGA
>CAZZZU010000138.1:0-9357 GCA_964658805.1 uncultured Steroidobacteraceae bacterium | reverse complement strand
CGTGGAGACTCTCGCGGCAGAGGAGCCTGAGACGATTCAGCAGCTGAACAAGACCTTCGACGTCATCCTGCAGCGCACCGCCGAGGACTACCATCACGCCGTGCGCGCAGTCCATGCCAAATCGCACGGGGTGCTCGAAGGCGAATTAACGATCGACCCCGGGCTGCCGCCGGAACTGGCGCAGGGCCTGTTTGCAACGCCCGGAACGCACCAGGTCCTGATACGGCTCTCGACCAACGCAGGCGATATCTTGCCTGATGCGATCAGCTTGCCGCGCGGTCTCGCGATGAAAGTCTTCGACGTGCCGGGCGAGCGCCTGCCCGGCGCAGAGGGTTCCGCACAAGACTTCATCATGATCAACGGAAAAGTTTTCCCGGCGAAGACTGCCGATCAGTTTTTGGGCAATCTCAAACTGCTGGCCAAGACCACCGACCGGCTGGAAGGCACCAAAAAAGTGGTCTCGGCGACCATGCGCGGCATCCGGCATGCTTTTGAAGCCGTTGGCGCGGAAGCGCCCGCGGCGGTGACTTCGCTCGGCGGTGCGCCCAACGTCGAGCCGTTAGGAGAAACCTATTACAGCGTGACGCCGTTTCGGTATGGCGATTACATTGCGAAATTCAGCCTGAAACCTCTCGCACCGGCGATGACTGCGCTGAGCGGAGAAATCGTCCCGATCGGTGATCGGGAGAACGCGATACGCGAGCAAGTGCAGCGTGAGATGCGCACCCTGGAAGCCGAATGGGAGTTTCGCGTGCAGCTTTGCCGGGACCTGGAGCAGCAACCCGTCGAGGACGCCACCATCGAGTGGGACGAAGCACTGGCGCCGTTCGTCCGAGTGGGGACGGTTCGTGCAGCCGCTCAGGACAGTTGGGATGCGGCGCGTGTCGAGCGAATCGACGAAAAGACGCGCTTCAGCGTCTGGACCGGCATCGTTGCGCACCAGCCGCTGGGTAACGTCAATCGCGCACGTAACGATCCCTATCGTCACTCTGCAGATTTTCGGGCTCGGACCAACGGCTGTCCCTATCACGAACCCACGTCGGACAAAACCTGAGAAATCCGCACCCGCCGTTGCCGATCTCAGCGCCTGGTATATTTCTTAAGCTTGGCATCGCGATCCGGCGATTGATCGTTGGGCCCCAGGAATTCCATCATGGACTTGGCGCTCTCAGTATCGGTATTTTCCGCAATGACTTTGAGGGCGACCAAGACGGGCGTCGCCAAAACGATTCCGGCGACGCCCCAGAAGAGTCCTCCGAACCATAACGCGAGGAAGATCAAAAGCGGATTGACCTCCATGCGGCGGCCCACCAACAGCGGTTGAGCCACCTGGCCTTCGATGGTCGCGATCACCACGTAGCTGCCGGCCACGCCGAGTATGTGTCCCAGGTTATTGAAGGACACGACGGCAACGAGCGAGATGACCACCAGCGTGGTGCCCGCTCCCGCGTAAGGAATGTAGTTGAGAACAGCGGCCAGCGCGCCCCACAGATACGGGGTCGGCATGCCCCAGGCCCACATGACGAGGCCCGTGATGATCCCGAGTCCGACATTGATGAGCGTGGTCGTCACATAGAAATGACCGACCTCTCCCCGCACCTTGTCGATGACGTGCAGCACGTAGGAAGCCTGCAAATTGTTCGCGAAGGCGGCTGTCATGCGCGCCATCATGGGCGGCCCGCCGGTCAGCAGGAACAGCGTGACGATCAAAAAGGTCAATAGCGCGGCAATGGCAGGCCCACCGATGTCCATGAGCATGGCCGGTGCGCTTTCGGCAGCGGGCGCAGCCGCCGGTGCCGGCGGCGGGTTTGCATGCGAAGGACCGCTCAAGTTGCCGGCGTTCTTCCTCATTTCATCCAAATGGTTCATGAAGAGCGCGACCGGAGTGACCTTTTTCCGGATGAGCGCCATGGTCTTCGGCGCGTCGCTCATCCACGTCTGTGTCGGCGTCCACATGACGGCGACGATGCCGCCGAGCGCGGAGAGCACCAGCACGAGTATGACCAACGCACTGACGCTGCGAGGCACCCGCTTCTGGTGCAGCATCTCCACCGGGCCCGACAGGATCAGCGCGAACAGCAGTGCCAACGCGACCGGGATGAAGGCGGCATGCGCAACGTACAAGAGCGTTCCGATGCCGCCCCACACGATGACCCGGCGCGCGCTCACCGCCAGAGTGTGGGGATCGTCCTCACGTTCCGGTTTAGCCTTTTCCCTGGATGTTGCCATACGTCACATTAGCCCTCAAACGCAGCCGGGATCTCGTCGGTAAGTCGCGTTTTTACCGCCGACCGGCCCTACGGCGTCAAAGCATATCGGCGGCAATGCTCCAGATACGCGGCTTCGTGCGTCGAAGCAAGCTCCACGACACTCGACCAAAGCCACGAGGGCGCATCGAGCTGTGCGCTCTTGCGCGCTTTGAAGGACGCGGCGAAGTCGCGGCGGGTGGCTGCGTCCAGCTGGCGCGAGTGCGCTTTGCCGACCACTTCTGCGAGGTAGCGGGCACAGTTGACCGCTTCCTCGCGCGATAACTGATCGATTTCGAGTTTGAGATCCTGCGGCATCAGTTCCCGAATCACGATGGCACGGTCGAGCAGCCTCGCAGCCATCATCCGTTCTCCCAGTGCAGGCGAGAGATTCTTGGCGCCCTCCACGACTCGCTTGGCATTGTCTTTCGGCATTCCGGAATTCTTTGCCCGCGGCGCCGCGGCCGGGTTCGCTTCCTTGATGTCGATCAGACAGAACTCATCATCCTTGCGCTTGCCGGTACTGATGTTGAGGAGCACTGCAAAGCGTAGACGGCCAAGCGAGCTGCAACCCTTCATCCAGTACGCCGCATCCAGGACCTCGATACCGGCATCATCCGGCCGTTCCTTGAAACCCGTCACCAGTTTTCGCACCGCCTCTTCAGCAAAGAGCGCTTCGATGGCACCGTACTCTTTCTTGTCGAGCGTCCAAAAACGTTCGCCACGCGGGATGTTCGGCTTCAGATCTTTCAGACGCTCTTTCGCCAGATGTTTCCAGGTCCGTGCCTGCGCTTTTCGCATCACCACCTTGATGCTCTCCGGCCGATCACTCTCGATCCGATTCTGCGCGCGAGGGCCTCTCAGCGCCGAGCGATAGCCAATCATCATCTGTTCGAGCATGTGGGCGGTGGTCACCCCGGGAAGATTCGAGCCACGTGCCGCAGAGGACAGGGACAGAGCAAGCCTGATCAGATCGTGATTGGGATTGCCGATCACGGTCTGATCGAGATCGCGGATTTGGACATGGATCTTGCCATCGGCCGAGGCCAGCGGACCCAGATTTCCGGCATGACAATCACCGCAGATCCAGACCGGCGGTCCTTTCGGCACTGCCCGTGCGCCGCGCTCCTCGAGCCATTTATAAAACTGGACGGTGCTGCCGCGCACATAAGCATGCGCCGAACTGGCCATCTTCAGCGTTCGTCGCGAGTCCAGGGCCTTGGCTCGGTCCTTAGGGGTGGGATCAAGGACGGCGCGGGCGGCTTTTTTCATACAATTTGTTTCGAGAGCTAATCACGCCAGCTTGGCAGGCTTATCGCAGCAGCACCCGGAAGCGCGTCACCATCAAGATTAACACTGTGATCCGTGACGAAAAGGGGAGCAGAAGCGTCGCACGTTGTAGGCTAATCGGCGAGAGCCGGTCGACCTGCGGTTGCCGGCGAGCGGCACGTTGTCGGCGCCAGGCTATTCGATCAGCCGCACTGCGTTTCCATCCGTGCGAAGCAAACGCCGCAGGCGTATTTTGGTCGTATCGCCAAAATGCTCATTGACGAGCCGCAGGTTCTCGAGCGAAAAGCGCGCCACCAGATTGTCGGAGCGACGCGCCTCCACCTGCAGAGCGCCTGCCACCAACTTCAGGCACTCATCGCCTTTGGCATGGCCGTATAAATCGTTGAACTGTTTGAAATGGTCCACGTCGATCAGGACGAGGGCCACCGAATCATTCCCGTTGATCGCGCGCTGCCATTCCGCATGGAAACGTTCGTCGAACGCGCGTCGGTTGGCGACTCCCGTCAGTCCATCGAGTGTGGCAAGCGTGATCAACCGATCGTTCGAGCGGCGCAGATCCTCGGCAAGACGCTCGCCTTCCTGTGCGAGACGGCGGCGTTCCATCAACATGACCGACACCGGAAACCGGGTGACGAGATGGAAGCCGATGAACAGCTGCAACGCCAGATCACGCGGCAACTCCAGCGTTGCAGGCCACGTCCCGAACGGACCCAAGCCCCTTACCGTGCAAAAAACCGCAATGAAACAGACCCCCGCCGCGGCGATTGCCGAGCCCGCAAAGGAAAGCACCGAATCGATCCAGACGAGAAGCGGGTAGAGCAAGAAGAGCAGCGGATAACGGCTGACGGAGAAGATCAGCGCTGAAATGCCAAAAGTGATCAGCAGGAGGCTGACGGCTTTCCACAACGCAGCTTGAGAAAGCACGCTCCGCATTTGGCGCGACCTTAAGGACAGTACCAACGGCATCGTGGCGGCGATCCCCAGCGCGTCCGCGGTGGCCCAACTGTTGAAGGCCCAGAGACGGCTTTGGCCCAGAGCGTCATGAAAAAACAACGCGACCACAATGCCAGAAATCCCCGGCCCCGCTGCCAGTGCCGCCGTAAAACGTGCGTGTATGCGCGGGATACGAAACCATTCCTGGAGATCGGTATATTGCGGCAGAGCGAGCGCACAGATCAGCACCTCCAGGGCAGAGCAGGCTCGCAAGCCAATTTCGAGTTCCGGTGGATTCCCGCACATACACTCGGCGATGCCTGTGCCGACCTCGACGCCTAACAGGACGCTCCACCACGTCGAACGTGGCCGCTGCAACAGCAACGCGATGGTGATGCCGTTGAGCGGCCACAATATCGTCCACCCGTCGCCGAACGCAAACCGGTTCAACGAAATATCCGCAAGCCAGTAGGTCAGCGCGAATCCCAGTGCGGCGAGGCCGCCAGCTGCGGTAGAGGTACGAGTCATTTGGCATAGGCCCGGTGTGCAATACCTCAAAAGTATCCACCGAAGACAGCTTCCACGGATCGTGCCACGGGGCCGTTTGTTCCGAGGACAATGTGACGGGGGTCACAACTGTTTTCATCATCGGCAAAGGCTGGGGGCGAGCCGCCGCCCGTGAGTCCGCCGGCGTTGCGCAGCGGGTCGCCCTCGAACAGGTTAGGACGACCCGAGGCCTTGCGCACGATAGGCGCGGATCTCGTCCACGAAACGGGTGCCGTAGCGGGCCAGTTTGGCCTCGCCCACACCGGGCAGCGCCGCGAAGTGGTCGAGATCCAGCGGCAGGCGGTCAGCCATCTCACGCAGGGTCGAGTCGTGAAAGATCACGTATGGCGGCATCCCGCCTTCGTCCGCCAGACGCTTGCGTAGCGCCCGCAGGCGTTGGAACAACGTATCGTCCATGCCTGCCATCGTTTGGGTCGTGGCTGACCGCTCGGGCTTTGCATCGCGCGAGATCAGGACCGTGCGTTCGCCGCGCAGCACCAGCCGGCTCTGCTCGTTGAGCGACAGGACCGAATAGCCATCCTGCGCTTCGTCGAGCAGGCCTTGATGCAACAGCGACCGCGCCAGGTTGCGCCACTCCTCGACCCGCCGCTGCTTGCCGATGCCGTACACGCTCAGGGTTTCGTGACCGCTCGACAACAGGCGTTCGGTGCGCGCACCGCGCAGGATATCGATGATGTAGGCCGCGCCGTAGCGCTGCTGCCGTTGCGCCAGCCGGGCAACACAGGACAAGAACTGCTGCGCTTCCACGCTCCAGTCCTCGACTGCGCGGGTTTCACAGCAGTTGTCGCAGGCAGCGCAAGGGCCCGAGAACGCCTCGCCGAAGTAACGCAGCTGCACCGCTCGTCTGCACTCGGTCGCGTCAGCGAATTGCAGCACCTGGCGGAGCTGCTGCCGGCCGATGCGTTGTTCGTTCTCCAGAGGCTCCCCGGCGGCGTCCACCTTCTGCTGGATGAGGAACTCCGCGGTACGAATGTCGGCCGGCCCGAAATACAGGGTGCACTCCGCCGGATCACCATCGCGTCCGGCCCTCCCGGATTCCTGGTAGTAGCCTTCCAAGGTTCGCGGCAGGTCGTGGTGCAAGACCCAGCGAACATCGGGTTTATCGATGCCCATGCCGAATGCGATCGTCGCCACGATGACCTGCAAGTCGTCGCGGATGAAAGCGTCCTGTGTATCGCGGCGAGTCGCCGCATCCAGTCCCGCGTGATAAGCCGCGGCGCGAATGCCGTCCTCCTGCAGCTTTGCTGCGAGCTCATCGACCCGCCGGCGCGACAGGCAGTAGACGATGCCGGAGCCACCCGCTTTGGCCCGCGCCAGCACATCGGCGTAGGTGCGCTTGGTTTTCGGTCGCACCCGGTAGAACAGATTCGGCCGGTTGAAACTCGCCACATGCACGGCGGGATCGCGCAGCTGCAATTGCACGAGAATGTCTTCACGCACGCGTGCCGTGGCCGTCGCAGTGAAGGCAAGCATCGGTACCGTCGGGTGACGCTGGCGCAGCCGCGCGAGCTGCCGATACTCCGGCCGGAAATCATGGCCCCACTCCGAGACGCAGTGCGCCTCGTCGATGACGAAGGCATTCAGCCCTGAACCTGCCTGGAGACGCTGCAGCGGACCTTCGAGAAAATCCGTCGACAGCAATCGCTCCGGCGCGAGATACAGCAATTTGTACTCGCCTCGCAACAGGGCCACCGTGCGCCGCTGCATCTCGGCCGGCTCGAGGCTGGAGTTGATATAGGTGGCTGCAACGCCGTTGTTCACCAGCTGACGTACCTGGTCTTGCATCAGCGCAATCAACGGCGACACCACCAACGTCACGCCCGGTCGCAATAACGCCGGAAGCTGAAAGCACAGCGACTTGCCGCCGCCCGTGGGCATCAAAGCAAGGACGTCGCGGCCGGCCAGCACGTCGCGCACGATGACTTCCTGGCCGGGGCGAAACTCGTCGAAACCGAACAGCCGCTTCAGATCGGCACTCAAGGCAGCTGCGTGGGGCATCTGGATAGTTTAACCGGCGCCGCGCAGCGGCGAGGACGGATACCTGATCACCGTGACCGGAAAGTCAACGTTTGGCGCGACGCCGGCTCACAGCCCGTTTTTGCGGACTTTTTTCCTCGACGTCTGATCTTGCGAGCAGGTAATCGAGGCTCCCGACCCGGAACCAACGATAGCCGTAGGCCTCGAGCAGGACGTGATGCTTACCACTGTCATCCGCGTGACTGTGATCTTCCGAGAGCAGATTGATGAGTGCATTCCCCGCGTCGCCCGCCAGACCCGTCTTGAAGCTGACTTCGCGCGGCGTACCGGCAAGATTGTGAAGAAAGAGCACGGAGTTATTGCGCCAGTCGTAGCGCATGGCCAACACGGCGGGATCGCGAATCGTCAGAAAAGCGAAATCGCCCCAGCTGATTTCCGGTACTTCCTTGCGCATGCGGATGATGCGCTCGGTCCAGTTCAGCATCGACTGCGGGTCGCGGCGTTGTTGCGCGGCATTCACATGCTGGTAACCAAAGGGTCCCGCACTGATGACCGGCGAAACGGGTTTATCGCTCTTGGTGAATCCACCCTGCGGTTCGGTGGACCATTGCATAGGCGTTCGAGCACAGTTTCGCTCCGGCAGTGCCAGGTTGTCGCCCATGGCGAGTTCGTCGCCGTAGCGCAGCACCGGCGTGCCCGGCAGCGTGAACATCAAACTGTAAGCGAGCTCGATGCGACGACGGTCGCCGTCGAGCATCGGCGCAAGCCGCCGTCGGATGCCGCGGTCGTAGAGTTGCATGGACGGATCCGGGCCGAAGGCCGCGAAAACGGTCGAGCGCTGCGCGGCCGTCAGGCGCCCGAGATCGAGTTCATCGTGATTGCGCAGGAACAAGCCCCATTGCGCGGTCTGCGGCCGCGGCTTGGTCGCCTGCAACGCCTTCTGCAGCGGCCGCACGTCACTGGCGGCGAGTGCATAGAAAAGATTCTGATTGGCCTGAAAGTTGAACATCATGTGCATACGCTCGCCATCGTCACCGAAGTACTGCATGTCGGTGTCGGGCAGGACGTTGGCCTCGGCGAGGATGATGGCCTCGCCTTCGCGCCATTGCAGGAACTCGCGCATGGTGCGCAGCATGTCGTATTGCTCGACCGGCTTTCTGACCTTGGGGCCCTTGGTCGCGATCACGAAGGGCACGGCATCCATGCGGAAGCCGGACACGCCGAGCTGGATCCAGAAGCCCATGATCTTGAGGATCTCCGCCTGCACGTGCGGATTGGCGGTGTTGAGGTCGGGCTGAAAATCATAGAAGCGGTGGAAGTACCAGGCATGCGCCACCGCATCATGCGTCCAGGTGGATTTCTGCACGCCGGGAAATACCATGCCGGTATTGGCGGTCGCCGGCCTGGTCTTCGACCACACGTACCAGTCGCGGTACTTCGACTGCGGGTCGCGACGCGCCTCCTTGAACCAGGGGTGCTGGTCCGAGGTGTGGTTGACCACGAGATCGATGATCACGCGCACGCCGCGCTGCCGGGCCGCGTGCGTGAATTCGACGAAATCGCCAAGCGTGCCGTAGCGCGGATCGACTTCGTAGTAATTGGCAATATCGTAGCCGTCGTCGCGGCAGGGCGAGGTCTGGAACGGCATCAGCCAGATGGCCGTGACGCCGAGTCCGCTCAGGTAATCGAGCCGCCGGATCAGGCCGGTGAAATCACCGATGCCGTCGCCATTGGCATCCATGTAACTCGATACCGAGAGGCAGTAGATGACGGCGTTCTTGTACCAAAGATCATTGATCACAAATAATCAGTCCTTCATCCGCCCGCAGGTTGATCGGCGATTCTACGGTCTCACCTTCCCGGTCCATATAGGTCGACAGCAACACCCGAGCGGCCGAGCGCGCGGGGGTCAGAGGAAGCACGGCCGGCCGGGCGCTCAAGTTCAGTACGATCAGCAACGCCTGGCCGCGCGTGCGGCGCCGGAAGGCCAGGACGCTTTCGCTGCCGGCGACGGGCAGATATTCGCCGCTGACGAGCGCCGCATGCGCGCGTCGCAATTGCAACAGGCGCCGATACAGTTGCAGCATGGAGCGCGGCTCTGCTTCTTCCAGCACCACGTTGGCGCGGGCGGAATCGTCGGCCACGGGCAGCCAGGGCTCGTGTTCACTGAAGCCTGCAAAGAGCGACGCATCCCACTGCATCGGCGTGCGACACGGGTCCCGTCCCAATCCCTTGCCGGGTACGTTCCTTTCGAGGGGGTCCTGCAAGCGGTCGGGTGGCACGGCGACGTCATGCATCCCGAGTTCTTCGCCGTAGTAGACCGTGGGCGTGCCGCGCAGCGTCA
>CAZZZU010000137.1:0-9471 GCA_964658805.1 uncultured Steroidobacteraceae bacterium | reverse complement strand
CCGTGACGGTGTTCGGGGTCAGTGACCCGTCGGTGCCGATCGAGTAAGACCACAAGCTGCTGCCCGTGCCGTCGTTACGCGTGCCCGTCCCGCGATTCGCGACGAACGCGAAGCTGCCGGTGGGATCCACTGCCACGAAGCTCGGCGTCAGGCCGGCCGCCACGGTCGGTGCAGTCAACGGGTTGAGAACGCCATTCGCATCGATCGAATACTGCGACACGCTGCCCGCGGTCGCCGCCAGCATGCCGGGCGAGGCCCCGGAGTTGGCCACATACACGAAGCGGTTGGTCGGGTCGAAGGTCACGGAGAACGGATTCGCGCCGCTGGCGTAAGCCAGCGTTGCGGCCGGCGCCAGGGAGCCCGCGGAACCGATGTTGAAAGCGGAAATCTGCGCCCCGCCATTATCAGCAATCAGCAGGTGGCCCGCCGCATCCACTGCGATCGAGTTCGCACCGAGTCCCGCAGGCAGCGGCGCGTTCTGCGCCGTCAACAAACCGGAGGTCGGATTGATGCTGAACTGCGATACGCTGTTACCGGTGTAGTTCGCGACATAGAGGTAATGGCCGGTGGGATCGAAGCCGATCGAGGCTGCGCCTGCACCGCTCGCAATGTCTGCACCCAGCGATGTAAGGCTGCCGTCCGGGTTGATTCCGAACTGCGAGACGGTGCCGGCGCCGTAATTGGCGGTGTACACAAACTTGCCGGTGGGATCGACCACCACGGCGTTCGGCTTGGTACCGGTCGCTATCGAACCGGTACCGATGGCCGAGAGCGTGCCGTCGGCGCCGATCTGGAATTCGGAGACCGTATTACCACTGGTGGTGCTGGTCCCGAAATTGGCGACGTACACAAACGTGTTGGTAGGATCGATGGCGATGGAGAAGGGGAACGCCGTCGGATTGGCTGCAGTTTCCGTCAGCGGCGTCAGGGTGCCATCCGGAGAAATCCGATACGCAGCAATGTTGCCAAGAACCGTACTGGCAACGTAGGCGTACGCGGCACCAATCACGCGAATCGTCAGCGGCGTCGTCGACGTGATCGACCCTAAGCTCGCGGTGATGCTGCTCGTGCCCCCGCTGACGCCCGTGATCAAACCCTTGGAACCGGCCGCATTGCTGATCGTTGCGACCGCGGGGGTAGCAGACGTCCAGGTCACGCTGGTGGTCAGATCCTGCGTCGAGCTGTCGTTGAAGGTTCCGATCGCCGTTGCCTGACGCGTCGAGCCGGCGCCCGGTGCGACGTAAAGGTTGGGGTTGGACACCGACAGGGCTATGGAGGAAAGGGTTGCTCCTGTGACCGTTACGGTCACGGGGCCCGAGGCTACTGTGCCCAAAGTGGCGGTGATCCCGGTCGTGCCGACCGAGACCGCTGTCACCTGCCCATCGAGAGGGGCTGAATTGCTGACCGTCGCCACGGCGGGCATGGTGGAACTCCAGGCCGCCGTCGCAGTGATGTCAAACGTCGATGCGTCGTTGTACGTGCCCGTGGCATGTAGTTGGGTATTCGTGCCGATGGCGATGACGGGTGCTGCAGGCGTGACCGCAATACTCGTCAGCGTGGCATTGGATACGGTGACAGTGGCTGTACCGGTCACGCCGGCAACGGCGGCGCTGATACTGGCCGTACCGGGGGCAACGGCGGTGACCAAGCCGGTGTTGGCGCCCACGGTCGCGATGGTGGGGGCCGAGGAGGTCCACGTTGCAGAGCTCGTCACATCCCGGTGGGTGCCATCGGTAAGGGTTGCCGTCGCGGAGTATTGCTGCTGCACGCCGACCGGCAGGCTGCCGCCGGTGAACGTCACCACAATCGACGACACCGCGGAGTTGGTGACCGTCACGACGGTGGTCGCTGTCAGGCCGCCATAGGTCGCGGTGATCGTCGCGGTGCCGGGCGCCACGGCATTGACCAGGCCGTTACTGCCGGCAGCAGTTGCTCCCGCCGTCGAACTCACCGTTGCCGAGGTGGGAGTGCCCGATGTCCAGCTGGCGACATTGGTCAAGTCCTGCATGCTGTTGTCGCTGTACGTACCCATCACCGTCAATTGCTGCGTGACGCCTGCCGCCAGGGACGGGTTGGTCGGCGTGATGCCGATCGACTGAAGCGCCGCGGCCGTGACAGTCAATGCGGCTGTTCCGGAGATGCCGCCGACGGTTGCCGTGATGGTCACGGAGCCGGTGCTGACAGCGGTGACGGTCGCGCCATTCGTGGTGGCAATGGCGGTATTCGAGGAAGTCCAGGTCGCCTGGGAGGACACGTCCTGTTTTGACCCGTTGTTATACACCCCGGTTGCGATGAATTGCTGCGTCAGACCAGCGCTCAAGGTGAGCGTCGCCGGCGCAAGCGAAATGGAACTCAAGGTGGGCGCCGGCGTGCCACCGCCACCGCCACCACCGCCGCACGCGGCCAGTAAACTCAGCAGGCCGAATATGATCAGCGCGGTGAAGGCACGAAGCGTGGGCGTAGTCATGGGTTAGTCCTAATTATTGCGGCGCACAGGGGGACCCCGTGCAAATACGTTATGTGACTACAGCTTAGCTAAGGTTGGGAAATGGTATGTGATCCATGTCTCGTTATTCAGGGCCGTTCGCCTGGCGCCAGCCTCAGCATCCCTGTTGGCGAAATATAGGAGCTTCCTCTAAGATCGGCAATGCGCGGGCGTCGTATAATGGTAATACCCAAGCTTCCCAAGCTTGAGCCGTGGGTTCGATTCCCATCGCCCGCTCCACCTTCCCGCCAATGCTGGCCAATGCCAGCCCTTGATTTGCAGCGTGCATTGCCGAGTAGCAAGTTGGCAGACGTTAGCTGGCGTTGGCTGTGGTTTCACACGCAGCGATGGTGCCCTGCGGCCTTAATGCGGTCTCCTCGTCGGCTGGCAGCAGAATTGAAGTCGTGCTGAAGTCCATGCCCGGAGGGGTTGCTGCGACCTCGTCTGAGCAATCGTAATTGTCGGTAAGGCTTGGTCGGCTCTAAATCTGTGAGCGAATTGCATATTCCGGTCATTCGGGAACGCGCTTTCCAACGCATCGTGAACGTAGATTCCACGGGAACGTGAAAACGATTCCAACGTGATCTTGCCCGATTTTCGTTGTTCGCTGGAATCCGCTTGTGCCGAACGGACGCGCGGTTGCCATCATTCAACAACAGTGAAATTTTGGCGCGGTTACGCTCAGGCGAACGATCTGATTTAATCGCTCCTATCCAATCCAACGATACGTCCGAACGCGTGCGTTCGACTTAAGTCACCATGGGATCGTTTCGCCGTTCCAGCGCGTGAATGTCCCCGTGGGACCGTCCGGACCCAGCAGCGCAACGCGCACCGCCTCGCGAGCGCCTTCCTCGACGGTCTCGGTGCCCGCATATCCGTTGAGGTTCGTCTTGGTAAAACCGGGGGACACCGCATTGACCCGGATACCTTCCGGCTCAAGTTCGATGGCCATAGCGACCGTCAATGCGTTCAGAGCCGTCTTGGACGATGGGTAGACTGGGCCGAAGATCGCGCGGTACGGGAAGGCCGGGTCCGAGTTCGTCGTCAACGAGCCAACGCCACTCGACACATTAACGATCCGGGAGCCCGGCGTGTTGCGCAGAAGTGGCAGCATTGCCTGGTATACAGCGAGCACGCCAAACACGTTGGTGTCCCACACCGCACGCATTTCATCGAGAGCCACGTTGCTCGGGCGCGTCGTCTTTGTATATTCCTCGATGGACTGACCGGGCAGCCTTTTCGTATTCGAGATGGCCGCGTTTTGGATGAGTACGTCAAGGCGGCCAAACTCGTTTCGGATACGCTCCGCCGCAGATTTGATCGAAGCCGGATCCGTCACGTCGAGTTGGAGCGCGAACGCACCCAGCCCAATTTCTCGGGCCGCAGCCTCGCCGCGTTCGAGACCGCGCGACCCCACCAACACGGTCAAGCCGCGGGCCGCGAGATCCTTTGCGATCTGATGGCCAATTCCTTGATTAGCCCCGGTCACTAGAGCAACGAGTTTGTTATGCATAGCAATCTCCTGGTCGTGATGCGCTCGTGCGCGTACATGATCATGTTCAATCCGCGCCGCTCGGTCAGCGAATCTCAGCTGCCCACGCTTCGGCATCAGCGCCGGCCGGGATGTGCATTGGCGATGACGGGTCCGTCGCCGCGCGCCACACGGCTTCCGCGACGTCCTGTGCGCGGGTGATTGGTGAAGAAGTGTCCTGGAGTCGCGCGAAGACATTCTTGACGAGATCCGCGTAGGCCTCGTGGTCGAGGCCATGCATTTGGGCACGGGCGTTCTCGGTGAACCGCGTGTCGGGTGCACGGCCCGGCAGCACGAGGCGCGCTCGCACGCCGAACTGTTCGACCTCGAGCGCCATTGACTCGGTAAATGCGTTCACCGCCGCCTTGCTCGCGCGGTAAGCGGCGATCAGAGGCAGCGCCTTCAACGTGACGCTCGACGTGACGTTCACTATGACGCCGGCATTACGCCGTCGGAACTGGGGCAGCACCGCCTGTGTCAATGCGATCGTGCCAAAGGTGTTGGTCTCGAAAATCTCGTGCACCGTCGCCATGGGAACCACTTCCGCCGGGGAAGCCGCGCCGAAGCCCGCGTTGTTGACGAGAGCGTCGATCGGGCCGGCCGCCTCGACGGCTTTGCGGATGCTCTGCGGATCTGTGACGTCGAGCGCCAACACGCGCAAGCGCTCTGAAGGCGGCAGCAAGTCTGCGCTCGGCGTGCGCATCGTCGCGACGACTTGCCAGTCGCGGGCCAGAAAATAGCGGGCGATCTCGAGGCCAAATCCTGAAGAGCAGCCGGTGATGAGCACGGTTTTCATTGGAAGTCCTATGTGAGGTGGTGTGGGTGCGCCGGTACGATAGATTCCCGCGGCCGTACTAACTACAATAGAAAGTCCGTATTTCATCTTCAGGAGTCCGGGAAATGACCGATCCGTTGGCCGAAGTCGTGACGCTGCTGCAGCCGGGCGCCCGGTTTTCCAAACTGGTTCTGGGCGCCAGCCCTTGGCGCGCTAGCCGCGCGGATGCCGGTCAGCCGCTCTATTGCGTCATCCTCGATGGCGCGTGCCGCATGGCGATCGACGGGCACGAGCCATTCGATCTCCTCGCGGGTGACTTCGTGCTGATTCCCGCGGCCTACGAAGTAGCGATGTCCAGCCTCGTGCCGCCACCGCCGGGCGTTCAGACGATGGAGCCGATCGCGCTCGGCAACAATGAATTCAGAATTGGGGAGCCGGACAGCCCTGTCGATTTGCGAATGATGGTCGGCCACTGCAGCTTCGGTTCACCCGATGCATCCCTGTTGGTCTCGTTGCTACCGCAAATCGTGCATGTCCGCGGAGTGGAGCGGCTGGCCACCCTCGTGCAACTTGTACGAGATGAATCACGAGAGCAGCGGCCTGCGCGCGGTGTCGTGCTGTCACGACTGCTGGAAGTGCTGCTAATTGAGGCGCTGCGGTCCGCGGCGGAAACGACTGCGTCGCCGGGCCTTGTCCGCGGGCTGTCCGATTGCCGCCTCGCGGCCGCGATCCGCGTTATGCACGAACACCCAACACGCGCGTGGACGGTTGCCGAACTGGCAAAAGAGGCCGCACTGTCGCGCTCAACCTTCTTTGAGCGCTTCAACCGCGCGGTCGGGGTAGCACCCATGGAATATTTGCTTACCTGGCGCATGGCGCTCGCAAAAGACCTGCTGCGGCGTAATGAAGGCCGCGTCGCCGACGTTGCACAGCGCGTCGGTTACAGTTCCCCCAGCACCTTTAGCGTCGCCTTCACGCGGCACGTCGGGCGGCCCCCTTCACAATACGCGCGCGAAGTGCAGGTGGCCACCGACCACACGTAGCCATCGGAAACACGCTGTATCCGATGGCGATAAGACCAAGGAACTCGGTGGCGCAAGGCAACTCACCAACAGAGGCTGTTTGCGCGAAGCAGCCATCTGACTGGCCGAGCGGCGGGATACGCTTGCATTGGGTGCCATGGCTGCATTTTTCACACAAGAATCGCACCCAGCGACTGTCGATGCGGGCAAATGACTGATTCTAAAAAGCTTGATATATCCGGAGCGATAGTTTCGATCCCCATCGCCCGCTCCACTCTCTAATCATCGCCTGTTTTGGTCGGCGCCATCTAGAGACGCATTTCCGCCGTGATTGCGTCATAGGGCGCAGATACGCTGCCGTTCTCACGACGTAATAATCCTGAGGCAGTCAACGTCTCGACATCCTCGTGAACACGCTTGTAGTCGCGACCAAGACGCTCTGCCAATGCTTTCACAGACGGCGCGGGAGTTTCATGGACCGCACGCAGCAGTTCGAGGCGCTTGGGCGATAGCGCGTTCAGCATTGCCGACAGATCGGGAAACGTCAGATGCCTCTCTCGTACTTTCTCCCCGTGCTCGAGTCGGTGCCATGCGTTCACGAAACGCCGACCCATCTCGTCCAAAGTTCCCACGTTGACTTTGACTCGCTTGTTCATCATTCACCCCGCAGGCGCCGCACGTCGGCCAAGAAATCCGCCATCAAAAGCTCCACGGTCTTGAAGACATACCGTTCCTGGCGATCCTCAATGTGTCGATGATCGCCCTTGCCTCGTTCATTGTCATAGCCGACGAGACGCTTACCATTTACCCCGTAGAAAAGACTGTACTTTAGCTTATGAGCACTACCGACCACTGGGCTCGCCACTTCCCATATCGTCATTTCGACGATGGCGCCATTACTCATGTTTGCGGCTTGATTGATCCGGATGCCGCAGTTGCGTCTACACGAGTGGCGTTGGCGATCGGCTCCCAATCACCAAGGTCTTTCAGGAGCTGTTCGGCATGAGCGCGAATCGAGGAGACCGCGTCGGTGCCGAGTTGCAACCGCAGCGGCGTCCTATTGCTCCTGAGTGCGGTATCGATTGCCAGAGCCGCCTTCGCGGGATCCCCTTCCTGGGTGCCGTTCATTCCATGGGCGAAATCCCGAGTTCCGCCGATCACGTCACGGTAGGCGTCCATCATCGGCATGTGCCTCATGGCATCGGAGGCAAAGCCGGTGCGGAAAGCGCCAGGTTCGACGATCATAACTTTGATACCGAATGCGGCGAGTTCTGCTGCCAGCGCTTCCGACATCCCCTCCAGAGCAAACTTCGAGGCCGAATACGCACTGAAGCCTCCGAAGGACAGCTGACCGCCCAGACTGGAGATGTTCACGATGGCGCCGGCGCGCTGCGTGCGCATGGTGGGTAAAACCGCCTTGGTGACATTGATGGCACCGAAGAAGTTGGTCTCCATCTGCGCACGTAGTTCTGAATCGGAGGTTTCCTCGAGGGCGCCGACGATGCCGTAACCGGCGTTGTTGATCAGCACATCAACTCGGCCGAAACGCTTCAATGCGGACGCGACGGCGCGTTCAGCATCGCCTGCAGCGGTGACGTCCAGTTTGTGGATCAACAGTTGACTCGACGAAGGTGCCTCAATCTGCTCAAGCTTGTCGAGATTTCGGGCGGTGGCCACTACGTTGTAGCCCCGAGCCAAGGCGTGCTGGGTAAAGGCCAATCCAAATCCCGAGGAAGCGCCGGTGATGAACCAAGTTGGGGTCGTCATTGCATGTCTCCTGTTTTGTTGAGGACTCGGCCGAGTCATCCCGGCCATGGCGCTATCTTCTATTACCTCCGCGGATTTGATAATCGACATTGAATCGAATTTATTATTCGATAAGATTCATGAATGGAGCGTGAAATCCTGTCGCATCTGCCCGTCGTGGTTAGCGTCGCCAAGTTCGGAGGGTTTGCGGCGGCGGCGGCATCATTGAACATGAGTCCGTCGGCGGTCAGCCACGCGGTCAGGGCGGTCGAGGAGCGGCTGGGCGAACCACTGTTTGCACGGACTACACGCAGCGTGCGGTTGACCGAAGCCGGCGCGAGTTTTCTCGCGAGTATCGGGCCGGCGTTGGAAGACATCGACAAGGCCACCGAGAGCCTGGCCGCGCGACGGGGCGAGATCACCGGCGTATTGCGGATCAACGCGCCTCGCGTAGCGGTACTCATGGCCTTGGCGCCGATTCTTAAGAAACTCGCTTGGTCTCACCCGCGCTTGGTCGTCGAAACGCACACCAACGATGGCTTCGTCGATATTGTGGCGGACGGGTTTGATGCCGGGATTCGCCTGGGCGAGGCAGTGCAGCAGGATATGGTGGCGGTCCGTCTCACCCCGCCATTCAAGGCGATAATGGTGGCTTCGCCTGAGTACCTTGCGACCCACGGTGAGCCCGTAACGCTCGCCGATCTGTCCACTCACAACTGCATTGGTTTCCGTTTGCTGGGTTCAGGTAGTCTGTATGAGTGGGACGTGACCGACGGCGAGCGGCAAGTGGCTGTCCAAACGACGGGCACTGCTGTGATCACAGACTCAACGTTTGCCAGAGAACTCGCCATCGAAGGCATCGGCATCGCCTATATCTTCGAACCGCTCGTGCGCACCGACTTACGTGAGGAGCGTCTACGATGGGTTCTGCCCCAGGCGTCCCTGCAGGAGGACGGCTTGTTTGCTTACTTCCCGCGGCGTGCCGCGCTTGCGCCGAAGCTGCGCGCCTTCATCGATGCATCTCGTTGAACAGACCATCAACGCACAAAGCGGCGACATTTCATTGGCTGGCATTGGCTAGCGCTGGCTGGTATCGAGCCGTTTTTCACACGAAAATCGCACGCAGCGCTTGGCTAAACCCGTAACACATTGATTCGAAGATATTATTGGCTCCAGCGCGGTATTTTCGATTCCCATCGCCCGCTCCACTCTCCCGCCAATGCTGGCCATTGCGAGCCAATGTTTTGCCTCTTGCAGTGCCGAGTAACAAGTTGGCGGGCGTTCGCTGGCATTGCTGTGTTTTCACACGCAGTCTTGTCCGAATGACCGGGTTCGACCCTTCGCTGTCGGTCGCGACTGACAGCTTAGGCGCACTTTGATTCACCCTAAGCCATGCTTACGTGCGTCGTGCGATTAATCATCGAGCCCGAGGCCTTTCAATATCCTCAGCACATGTTTGTCCACGCGCGCTGCGCGAGTCACCGATTGCTTTGCCCCGGAAAAATGCAACAGATAACCCTTCTGCCTGCCGGGAGTGAGCGCATGGAAGGCTTCGGCCAATTCAGGGTCATGGTCTAGTCGCTCTTGAAACTCCGGCGGCGCATCGAATTGGGCCGCGGTCTTCATCACGACCTGAGCTCCGGATTTCTCAACCGCAATCGCCTCACTGATATAGGCCTTAGCCGCCGACTTGTGCTTGTTGATATCCGCAAGAGAGCTAAATCGGATTTGTCTCGCGGCCTGCACATTTTTGGTTTGCTGAATGAGAATGCCATTGGGATCCTTCAGCAAAACACCTTTCATGAAAAGTAAGGCGCAATAATCCTTGAAACCATGTATCAGAACGACGTTTCGTCCATTGAGGTCATAGTGGCCGGCGACAATTATCTTGACCTGTTGACGACAACTATCT
>CAZZZU010000136.1:0-9492 GCA_964658805.1 uncultured Steroidobacteraceae bacterium | reverse complement strand
CCGAAAGGCTTGCCGAAAGGCCTCAATGTGATCATCTCTGATCTCCTTCTATAGGGTGATGCGAAGTGCGTCATCCAACAAGACGTAAACGGCCGGCAAATCCCGCCATGGATGTCCTGGCACGCGCCTTGCTTCAGTTCTCTTCAAGATGTCCCCAACGCCAAAATCCCGACGCATGCGCCTGTCCCTTCTTGCGGCATGCGTGCTCTGCTGTTCGGCTGCCGCGCAGGAAGCACCAACCGACAATTCAGCGCGCATAGCCGAACTCGAGGCACTCGCGCAGCACGAGGCTGCGCGACAATTCCCACCGCTGACGCCGCATCAACGCTTCGTCGTCGGGCCCATTTCGAGCAGCGCGCTATCGTCGCAGTGCGGGCGGCCCATCCAGGCGCTGGTGGGAACGGCGCACCACATGGCAGACCGGGTGACGGTCGAACTGCGCTGCCCGGATTTGAAGCCATGGCATCTCTATGTCCCGGTACGCATCGTCGGAACGTCGACTGTCGCCGTCGCGGCCCATGCCATCGTGATGGGCGCGCTCATCAAAGACGCCGACCTGCGCGTGGAAGAGCATGACCTCACCCTTCTGCCTTTGGGATTCATCGATGAGCCCGCCATTGCGGTAGGGCTGACGGCGAGTCGCCCGATTGCCGGCGGCGCGATCCTGACCAATCAACTGCTGGTCGCGTCGAAGATCGTGCAGCGTGGTCAAAGTGTGACGCTGGTCGCAGATGCCGGTGGCATGAGCATCAAGATGGCCGGGCGCGCCATGAGCGACGGGCTGATGAATCAACGCGTCAAAGTGCAGAATCTGTCGTCCGGTAAAATCGTTGAAGGCGTGGCCCGGTCTGAACAGGTCGTCGAGATAATTCTGCAATGACCCCTCAAGTTCAGGCTAACCCTGACGATAACGAGGCAAGGATAGGGTCTTCGTCCCAGGAGAGATTACGGTGACCAACAAAATTAGCGGTTATTCGAACGCCGAACCGATCGCAGCCATCAAGGGCTCGGCCAGCAGCACGGTGACGGCCGAAAAATCACAGGCGGAATCGGCTGCCGGTAGTCCCGCAAAAGGCGGCGACCAGGTCACGCTGACGAACTCCGCCCGTTCCCTGCAGAAATTAGAGGAAACGTTGGCGAACTCGCCGGTGATCGACCACGCCAAGGTCGCGGCCGTCAAACAAGCGCTCGGCAACGGTACCTATAAGGTCGATGCGGGACGCACGGCCGGCAAGCTGCTGCACTTCGAGCGCGGGATGAAGCAGTAATGACTGCGCGGGCGGGACGACTCGAGGCACTCCTCGATCGTGAGATAGATGTTGCAAGCCAGTTGCTGTCGACCCTGGCGGCCGAGAAACTCGCCCTTACCGGCGCTGAACCCGCCGCGGTGGAACGCTACGCGGCGCAAAAGGCCGGTCTCTTCAAGACACTCGAGCAGCTCGAAAGCGAGCGCGCGAGCTTAAGCCCCGGCTCGCACAGGGTGGGCCCTGCAGCGGCGCAATGGGCATCCTTGCTGGACATCCTGGGCCGATGTCGAACGGCCAATGAACTGAACGGCCATATCATCCACGCGCGCCAGCATCAGATCCGCCAGCTCCTCCACATCGTGCGTGGCAGCCCGGCGTCCGGGACCTACGACACCCACGGAAAAACAGCGGCCCAGGCGCAGCGCGCCCTGGCCCGGGCTTAAGATCGTGTTGGTGCTCAGTCGACGTGCCGATGAATCCATCGTCATCCAGCCGGCAGAGGGCGTCGATGCCAACATGACCATGGCGCAGCTGTTCGCCAATGGCCCGATCCAGATCACCCTGCTGGGTGGCACCGGCCGCCGCGTCAAGGTCGGTATCGATGCGCCCGAACATCTCGCCATCCGCCGCAAAGACGCCGTCTAAGGCGCTCTTCCTACACGCGCTGAGGCGCTCCAGCTCGTTGATTTTACATATGTTTTAAACGGCTCTACATATGCGCGGCGCGTTTCGAATGAAGCTTCCTAGAGCCTTTGGGATGTGCATAATGGCGCGTCGTCAGGCACCTGACCCACGATTAAAGGTGATTTGGGATGGAGCGTCGATTGCACACTCGCCACCGCGCGCGCACTACGGTTTACGTGGTCCTGTCGGGGCGCAAGAGCCGGATCTGCAAGGCGAAGAACTTGAGCGCCAACGGCGTTTTCGTCGAAACCGAAAGTCTTGGCCTACGCAAGGGCCAGCAGGTTCAACTGGCATTTGCAATCAACTTAGGGCTGGTCACCAAAATACATCGTCGTACCGCCATCGTGGCGCATGTCACGCGAGGCGGTACGGGCCTGATGATGGAGCAGTTCGCCGGTCGTTGACGCAAGTCTCCCTGTAAAATACAGGGATGCCACCCTTCGATCCTCCCCGCTCGGATGCGATCCGCATCCGTGGCGCACGTCAGAACAATCTCAAAGGCCTCGATCTCGATCTGCCGCTCAATGAGCTGATCGTCGTCACCGGCGTGAGCGGCTCCGGTAAATCCTCGCTCGTCTTCGATACGCTGTATGCCGAAGGGCAGCGGCGCTACGTCGAAACCTTCTCGCCGTACGCGCGCCAGTTTCTCGATCGCATGGACAAGCCCCAGGTGGAGCGCATCGAAGGCATTCCACCGGCCATCGCCATCGACCAGTCGAATCCGGTTCGCACCTCGCGCTCCACCGTGGGCACGATGACCGAGCTGAATGATCATCTGAAACTGCTGTTTGCGCGGGCAGGTGTTTTGCACTGTGGCAACTGCGATCGGCCCGTGCGACGCGACACGCCCGCCAGCATCTACGATCAGCTCGTTGAACTCGCCAGGGAAAACGGCGATCCCGCGCTGCTCCTCACCTTCCCGGTACCCATCCCCGACAGTTTCTCAGAGAAAGAAATTTTGGAACTGTTGGCGCGTCAGGGTTACACGCGTCTGCATGAAAAGCGCGGCAACATTTTGCAGATCATCCAGGATCGCTTTCGCGCCTCTACGGTCGACCCGGCGCGTGCAGGCGACGCCATCGAGGCCGCGCTCAAAGTCGGACAGGGCCGCCTGGATGTCTATCCCGCGTCGGACCAGGCTCCATGGCGTTTCTCGACGGGGTTGCATTGCGCGTCGTGTGACCTGACCTTCAAAGAGCCTACGCCGAGTACGTTTAGTTTCAATTCCCCAATCGGCGCTTGCGAGTCCTGCCGCGGCTTCGGCCGCGTCATCGGGGTCGACTACGGTTTGGTGATACCGGACCCGGGCCTGACCTTGAGAAAAGGCGTCATCAAGCCCTGGCAGACCGAGTCATTCAAGGAGTGCCAGGACGACCTGGTCAAATTCGCGCGCAAGCGCGGCATTCCACTCGACACGCCTTGGTCCGACCTGACCGCGGCAGAACGCGCCTGGGTCGTCGACGGCGAAGGCGAATGGACCAAGAACGTCTGGTACGGCCTGCGGCGCTTCTTCGTCTGGCTCGAATCCAAAGCCTACAAGATGCACATTCGCGTGCTCTTGTCGCGCTATCGCTCCTACACCGAATGTCCGGCGTGTCACGGCACGCGGCTCAAACCCGGCGCCATGCTGTGGAAAGTCGGCACACCCGGCAAGAACATTCGGGATGTCATGTTGTTGCCGATCGACACGGCGCGGGCATTCTTCGACGGCCTGCAACTGCCGCCACCGTTCGACGAGGCCACCGATCTGCTGCTGCGGGAGGTCCGCGCGCGGCTCAAGTACCTCACCGACGTGGGTCTGGGTTACCTCAATCTCGATCGCCAGTCGCGCACGCTGTCGGGCGGCGAAGTGCAGCGGATCAATTTGACCACTGCGCTCGGCACCTCCCTGGTCAACACGTTATTCGTGCTCGATGAGCCGTCGATCGGACTGCATCCGCGCGACGTCGGCCGGATCATCGGTGTCATGCAGCGACTGCGCGATGCCGGCAATACGCTGGTGGTGGTGGAGCACGACCCGAAGGTGATGCAGGCGGCGGACCGCGTGCTCGACATCGGCCCGGGTCCCGGCGAGCACGGCGGTGAAATCGTCTACTTCGGCCCGGTGGCGCAGATGGCGCTGGCCCCCAACTCACTCACCGCCGATTATCTGCTGGGCCGACGCCAGGTGCAAATTCCGCCGCCACGGCCGAGCGCAGCAAGTCATGCAACAGCGAATGATGCCGACCGAGTCTTGCTGCTGACCGGCGCATCGGAACATAACCTCAAGCACATCGACTTCAGGCTACCGCTCGACCGGCTGGTATGCGTTACCGGTGTGAGCGGCTCGGGCAAGTCGACGCTCGTGCATGACGTGCTCTACCCTGCCTTGCTGCGCGCCAAGGGCAAGCCCACCGAAAATCCGGGCGCCTACGCCACGCTCGAAGGCACCGACTTCATCGAAGCGGTGGTCATGGTCGATCAGAGCCGCATCGGCCGCACCACCCGCTCCAATCCAGCCAGCTACGTGGGCGCATTCGACGCCATCCGCGGCTTGTTCATGCGCTTGGCCGTAGCGCGCGAGCGCAACTACACGGCCGGTACCTTCAGTTTCAATTCCGGCAATGGCCGTTGTCCCACGTGCGGGGGCAACGGTTTCGAGCACGTCGAGATGCAGTTTCTCTCCGACGTCTATCTGCGTTGTCCTGACTGCGACGGCCGGCGTTTTCGCGCCGAAGTGCTCGAATGCAAATTGACCCGGCCGGGGTTCGAGCCAAAGAGCATTGCCGACGTACTCGACCTGACGGTCTCCGAGGCCATGCGTTATTTTGCGGACGATCCGGAAGTCTGTCTGCGGCTGACACCGCTCGCGGAAGTCGGTCTCGACTACCTGCACCTCGGCCAACCGGTGCCGACCCTCTCCGGCGGCGAAGCACAACGGCTCAAACTCGCCGGCCATCTCGCGGACAATGCCGTGCGCCAGGCCTCGCGCAAGTCGGCCAAACCTTTTATCGGTTCCTTGTTCCTGTTCGACGAGCCGACCACGGGCCTGCACTTCGACGATGTGGCGAAACTGCTGCGCGCGTTTCGCCGCCTGATCGATGCGGGTCATTCGCTGCTCGTCATCGAGCACAACGTCGACGTCATGCGCGCCGCCGACTGGATCGTCGACCTGGGTCCCGAGGGCGGCGACGGCGGTGGCGCCATCGTCTATGCCGGCACACCGGCCGACATCGGCCAGTGCCCGGCATCGCACACCGGCCGTGCGCTGCTCGAAACATGCACCCCGGCGCCGGCCGGCGCACGTGACGCAGCACCGCGATATCACAGCCCGCCCACCCGCATCGACATCCGCGGCGCGCGCGAACACAATCTTAAACACGTCGACGTGTCTCTCGGCCTGAATAAGTTCACCGTCATCACCGGCGTCTCGGGCAGCGGCAAGAGCACCCTGGCATTCGACATCTTGTTTGCTGAAGGCCAGCGGCGTTATCTCGAGTCCTTGAACGCGTATGCGCGGCAATTCGTGCAGCCCGCCTCGCGGCCTGAGGTCGACGCCATCTTCGGCATCCCGCCAACCGTGGCCATCGAACAACGCACCAGCCGCGGCGGGCAGAAGAGCACCGTGGCGACGCTCACCGAGATCTATCACTTTCTGCGACTGCTGTACGTCAAGCTCGGCACGCAGTACTGCCCCACCTGTGACGCGCGCATCGAACCGCAGTCGGTGGAAGCCATCGCCGCGCGCATCCTGAAAGATTACCGCGGCAAGACCGTGCAGCTTTACGCACCGCTCGTGATCGCGCGCAAAGGGCTGTATACCGCCCTCGCCAAATGGGCCCGTGGCAAGGGCTTCGCCGAACTGCGCGTCGACGGCAAACGCCTTCCGACGGCCAAGTGGCCGCGCCTCGATCGTTTCATCGAACACAATATCGAGCTACCCGTCGCTACGCTGCTGGTGAAGGCGTCGCAGGAAGCCGAACTGCGGACTGCGCTCGATCTGGCGCTCGAGTACGGCAAAGGCGTCGTGCATGTAGACGACGCCATTTTCTCCACCAAGCGCGCCTGTCCAGCCTGCGGCACCGGATTCCCGGAACTCGATCCGCGCCTGTTCTCGTTCAACTCCAAGCACGGCTGGTGTCGCGCCTGCTTCGGCACCGGCCTCGACCTGCCCGAATTCGACGCCGAGCAGAGCGGCGAGGAGTCGCACTGGCGCGAGCGCGGCGACGCCGTCATCGGCCCGTGCGCCGAATGCGACGGCCAACGGCTCAATCAGACCGCGCTGCACGTGCGCTTCCGCGACCAGTCCATTGCCACCCTGACGGCTCAGCCCGTGCAGGAGTTTGCCGCCAACATCAAAAAGCTCAAGCTCGTCGGTCGCGAACGCGACATCGCCCGCGACCTGCTGGCGGAACTCGAGTCGCGCACAGCCTTCCTCTGCGACGTCGGACTCGGTTATCTGCAATTGGATCGTGCAGCCCCCACGCTCTCCGGTGGTGAAGCACAGCGAATCCGCCTGGCCGCACAGCTCGGATCGAACCTGCAGGGGGTGTGCTACGTCCTCGATGAGCCCACCATCGGCTTGCATCCCCGCGACAACGTCATCCTGCTCGACACACTCGAACGTCTGCGCGCCAAGGGCAATACGCTCATTGTCGTCGAGCACGACGAAGACACGATCCGCCGTGCCGACCACGTCATTGACCTGGGTCCCGGTGCCGGCGTACGCGGCGGCCGGGTGGTTGCCCAGGGTACCGCCGCGCAACTCGAACACATCCACGAATCGCCCACCGGGCGTTGTCTCGCACATCCGCTGCGACATGACGGCGAACGACGCCGCCCCGTGGGCAGGCAGACGCCGATGCTCGAAGTCATCGGCGCCACCCTGCACAATCTCGAGCACGTCGACGCCAGGATTCCGCTCGGCTGCCTGAGCGTGATCACCGGCGTCTCGGGATCCGGCAAATCCTCGCTGGCGCGGGACGTGCTGCTCGAAAATCTGCAGCGCCTGGTGGCGCGACCGACGCGCGCCTCCCGGCAGATCGAAGTCGTGGTCAGCGGCTGCAAGGCCATCCGTGGTTGGGAGCGCGTGAGCCGCGTGCTCGAAGTGGATCAGACGCCGATCGGGAAAACACCACGCTCCTGCCCCGCCACTTACATCGGTTTCTGGGATGCCATCCGGCGCCTGTATGCCGACACCACTGAGGCCCGCATCCGCGGCTTCACGGCCAGCCGCTTTTCGTTCAACACATCCGGCGGCCGCTGCGAGGCGTGCGAGGGCCAGGGGATGCAGCGCATCGAGATGAGCTTCCTGCCCGACGTCCAGGTGCTCTGCGATGTCTGCGGCGGGCAACGCTTCAACCGCGAGACGCTCACCATCCTGTTCAAGGGCAAAAGCATCGGCGAGGTGCTGATGATGAGCGTCGAGGACGCACTCATCTTTTTTGCCGCACAACGCAGCGTGCAGCACCCGTTGAGTCTGCTGGCCGACGTAGGGCTGGGCTATTTGAGTCTCGGCCAGCCTAGCCCTACGCTCTCCGGTGGCGAAAGTCAGCGCATCAAGCTGGTCACCGAGCTTGCCAAGGTGCGCACCGATGCACTCGGCGTCGATAATGCGCGGCGCGAGGGCCAGCACACCCTCTACGTGCTCGACGAACCGACGGTAGGCCTGCACATGGCCGACGTCGAGAAGCTCATCGTGGTGCTGCACCGGTTGGTGGATTCCGGCAACACCGTGGTGGTCATCGAGCACAACCTCGACGTGATGGCCGAGGCCGACTGGATCGTCGATCTTGGGCCCGAAGGCGGCAGTGGCGGCGGCCGGATCGTGGCGCAAGGGCCCCCGCACGCGCTGGTGATGCGCGGCTCGAAGACGCTTGAACATAGCCACACGGCACGGATCCTGAGCGAATTCCTGGCACAGCGGAGCACCCCCGCTCCGGCAACCGTTTCTGCAACCAAGGCGCGGGCGCGGGTGCCGACGCAATGACGCGACACCCTCTGGGACCTTTCACTGGACCGCGCCGAATTGTTTTCCTCTGCGGATCCGGATGGGCCCACCATCGAAATGGTCGGCAGAGAGCGCCTGTCCGTCTCGTGTCACGACCACTCGCTCCTCGTCCACGAGACCTGCAAGCACTTGCCGGATACGGGGCATCAGTGCGCGCCAGCGCTCACCGCTCGTTGGCAGCAAAGAGCGGGCGATCTCCGATGGGCAGCATGACGAATCCTCTCGGCGATCTGCGAGCGAGCGTAGTATCTCGGTTCTGATCCGGGCGTCGTCGATCACCGAATCCGCACTCGTCGGTTTATTCATTTGTCGGATCCTGCGCCAATTGACTTAGCGCGTGCTACAAAGCGCCGCAAAAACAAACCCCTCGCTCAGGAGAATCGTTTGGACAGGGACCCCCCTAAATCGACGCTTTACTACGACGGCTCCTGTCCCCTGTGTCGGGCGGAAATACGCCACTATCGCCGCACCGATGCAAGCGGTGCGCTGTGTTTCATCGACGTCTCCGCGACCGCGGCCGTCACGCCCGACGGAGTTACCCGCGAGGATACGATGCGCCGCTTCCACGTGCGCGCGAGTGCGCGCCGCAAGACTGCCAGGCGCGATGACCGCGTTGGAGTGGGGCTACCGGATGTTTCTGCCGATGCGGCCATTCATCGCACGACTATTCGGACGCCTGCAGCGCAATCGCGATGGCGCGTAAGCCCGCCAAAGCCAATCTGCCGGTCAAGCAATGTATTGCCTGCGGCTTGCCATTCACATGGCGAAAGAAATGGGCGCGTGATTGGGAGCAGGTGAAATACTGTTCTGACCGCTGTCGCGCCGCTACTTGCCCGCCGGCACGTCGGCAATAGGTCGCTTCTTGGCGTCTTTCTTGTGCAGGCCTTCGTCCTCGATCAGCGTCTTGCGCACGAACAGGAAGCGGATCGTTTCGTACTCGAACGGCGAGTCAGTCGAGTAATAACGGAAATTGACGTTGGCACGTTGGTCGATTGCGTTGGCCGTACCAAGGCCCCAAGACACGTTGCCGCGATACAAACTGAACGGATCGATGCCGTAATTGATGCCGTAGTCCGCCAGAAAGCCAACACCGTCCCGCAGCGTATAGGGCCCCAGGAGGGGAATGACCACATAAGGGCCGGGGTGCATTCCCCATTTTGAGAGCGTCGTGCCAAAGGTGGTCGGCGCGCCGGGTAACTTGAGCCGCGTCGCCACGTCGAACAATCCACCGATACCGAGGGTGCTGTTGATCACCAGTCGTTCGACGCTGCGCACCCCCAGCTTCAGACGCCACTGCAGCGTGTAATTGACGGTGCTCGGTATCTCGGCCAGGTTGGCAAAGAAGTGATGCACACCCGAACGCAGCGGACCCGGGATGCGCCGATAGGTATTCGCGACGGGGAGAAAGATCGCTTCATCGAAGCGCGCATTGAAGCGGTAAGTGAAGCGGTTGAGGCGTTCCCACGGATCGTAGGTCACCATGGGCGGCGCATCGGCAGCCGTCACCGGCGGCGCCGCGTCGGGCGCAGCCGCAGCCGGTTTCGATTCCGCGGCGTTGGCACTCTGAGCCGC
>CAZZZU010000135.1:0-9541 GCA_964658805.1 uncultured Steroidobacteraceae bacterium | reverse complement strand
GGCGACATCTTCGCGCTGGAGGCGGCACTTGCGAACCTGCAGGCGACGCTGCCACCACTGACGAAGCAACTGGCCGCAACGCGTGACCTGCTGGCGGTATTGTCCGGCCGGCTGCCGTCGGAGCTGCCGCCGCTGCGCTTCGAGCTGAGCCAGCTGACCTTGCCGCACGATCTGCCGCTGGGCGTGCCGTCGCAGCTGGTGGAGCGGCGCCCGGACGTGCGCGCGGCGGAGGCGCAGATGCATGCGGCGACCGCACAGGTGGGCATCGCGATCACTAACTTCCTGCCGCAGATCACGCTGAACGCCAATCTGGGGGCAACGGCAACCGCGATGCAGGACCTCTTCAAAGCCGGCACGGGACTGTGGAGCATCGGGGCCACGGGGACACAGACTCTGTTTCAAGGCGGGACGCTCTTGCATCAGAAGCGCGCCGCAGATGCAGCCTTGCGGCAGGCCGAGGCGAACTACCGGTCGGCGGTGCTGACGGCGTTTCAGAACGTGGCCGATGCGCTGCATGCGCTCGACGCCGATGCCGACGGCGTGCCGGCCGCCGAGCACGCGCTGCAGGCTGCCCAGAAGAGTTGGGACGTGACCCGCCGCCAACTCGAGCTGGGATCGGTCAGCCAACTGGCGTTGCTGGCCTCCGAACAGGCTTTCCAGCAGGCGCAGATTGCGCAAGTGCAGGCACGCGCCAGCCGTTTCGCGGATACGGCGGCGCTGTTTCAGGCCTTGGGCGGATCGGTGGCGCCGCTGGGCGCGGACTGAGGCTCGCGCCACCCGCGACCCTCGCGGCAAAAGAAATGTTACTTCATATTGCAAAGCAATTTGAACTAGGACTATAAGTAAAGCTCAGCAGATAAATGCACTGCGGCGTCGCCTGCTTCCAGGCGAAAACGTATGCAGCAAAATAAAGGTGGATGTCGCAGTGTTGGCGAAGGATCAGCCGATGAAGTGCGGAGCGTATACCGCGGTCGAACAGCCGGCACCGAGTCGGCGCTGCCTCATCTTGCGGCTTGTCGCCGCCTTATCTGGGAAGCCACTGCCCAACAGCTGACCTATTTCCGCAAGCAATCAGCGGATAGCGCAAATCACACGACTCGCTAAACCGCCAACGGCAAATTGGCGTCAATGCGTAGGAACCTTTTTCTTAAGGAGGACAAGATATGGATCGGTTGAAAGTAGTGACGATATTGATCGGGGCAACCTTGGGTGCCGCAGGCGTGGCCGAGGCACAACAGGTTTCGAGTGGGGCACCCGCTGACTCCGCCGCCTACAGCCAAAACGTTTTGAGGTCGGAACTATCGAAGTCTCCGGCAACCTTGAGGGGCAGCGTTACGATGCGGGAGCTGGCGGCGAGCGCGACCAATCGAGCGGCTCTCAGCGTGCGCAAGGACGTCGCCGAGATCGAGAAACCCAAGCACCCGCTGCCGACGGGCGGCTTTACTTCACAATTGGTCCGCCCGGCGCTCGGCGCGTCCGGCATGGTGCCGAACAGCAACGTTCTGGGACAGTTCGCGGGTTTGTCGACCGTGACCAGCGTATCCGGTTTTGTCGCTCTGCACGAAGGCGACAACGTCACTGCCAACGGCTACGAACTCGAACCGCCGGACCAAGGCTTAGCGGTCAACAACGGGGTCGCCGCTGAGATCGTCAACGATGTCGTGCGCTTTTTCGACGCCGACACCGGCCAGCCGCTGAGCGCGCCGATTGCCACCGCAACGCTGTTTGCGGTTGATCCGTCCGTCTATAACCTGAGCGATCCGCAAGTTTTCTTCGACCCGGTGTCGAAGCGGTGGTTTTTCACTGAAGTCGTCTACACAACCGCGGTCAACGCGTTGGCGATAGCGGTGAGCAAAACGAGTGATCCGCTGGGCGACTAC
Organism: uncultured Steroidobacteraceae bacterium; assembly: GCA_964658805.1. GTDB lineage: Bacteria > Pseudomonadota > Gammaproteobacteria > Steroidobacterales > Steroidobacteraceae > Bog-1198. The sequence goes on along the minus strand of CAZZZU010000135.1, from coordinate 7,661 downwards.
TACACGTATCTCGTCGATGCATACAGCAGTCAACTGCCCGGCTGCGGATTTCAGGATTGTTTTCCTGATTATCCCAAAGGCGGCTTCAATGCTGACGCTTTCTTCATCACTGCCGACTTGTTCAGCAATGTTTCTGGCAACTTTGTGGAAGCGGCAATCTACGTATTTCCAAAGTCCAAGCTCGAGTCGGGCAAGAGCTTCGACTACCTTCGCTTCGACGACCCCGACGATTTTGTATTGCAGCCCAGCGTACCGGCGCCGGGCGAACCCTTCTCCACAGCACGTAACGGCTCCGAGTTCTTGATGTCTGCGCCGACGGCATCCTTTGGCAGCGGACCGGCCCGTTTGTCGGTACTGGCGGTCGTCGACACGAAGTCCATCGTCAGCAACCCGGGCGCCGTCAAGACGCTAAGCACCAGTATCCGCTCGCAGGATTATGGGTCCGGTACCGTACCGTCTACCGAGCCCAATGTAGTGGGACCGTATTGCGCGTCGGTGGGCACCACGTCCGCGCCATCGCTCGACGGCGGATACAGCACGTTTCAGGCGACGATTCAAAAAGCCAAAGGCAACCTGTATGGCGCACTGGCTGAGGGCACCGTGGACGGCAAGGGGTTGGCCCGCGACATCATCGATTATTTCGAGGTTCGTCCCTCGTTAAACGCGAACGGCTTATCGGCAAAGATCGTGCACCAGGGACGGCTGATTCCGCCGAATGGCTACAGCATCTCGTACCCCGCGTTCGGTCTGCAAAAAAGCGGCGCCGGTGTCCTGGGATTTACCATCACCAACAAAGATGCGTCGGTCCCGGGCGGCTATCCCAGCGCCGGGTTGGTGCTTTTCGACGGCACCGCGCCCAGCGGCGGGATCATCGTCAGCGGCGAGGGCTATACGTCGGATGACGGCTTCAGCGGTTGCGGTGGCCCGGGGCCGGGGACGGTTGGACGATGGGGCGACTACGGGGCCGCCGTGGTCGATGCGGCGACCGGCCATCTTTATACCGGCGCCGAGATGATCCCTAATCCGACGCTGTACAAGCGCGGCCACTATGCTAATTGGGGTACGTTCATCACCCAAATTTATTGATTTAGCGAGGGGGAGGTCCGCGATCATCGGACCTCCCCGTTCATTTCGATTGCCCAATTGTGCTCACCGGTTCGTGGACAGCACATTATCAAGATTCTTGGTCGGCTCTTTGGTCTCCCGGCTCAATTGCACGGTTAGCAATGCGAGCAGGGCGGCAACCGACAACCATGCTCCTGGCATCGCGCGGTTGCCGGTCGCGTGGATCAGGTAGGTGACGATGGCGGGCGTCGATCCCCCGATCGTCGTCGCCAAACTATAGGCAAGTGAGAAGCCCGCGGTTCGCACCGCGGCCGGCACGATCTCGGTCAGGTGTACCACCATCGCGCCGTTGTAGCCGGCATACAGGAAGGAGAGCCACATTTCGACAACCATGAGCTTGGCGAAGCTGGGATCGCCCACCAACCACAACATGGCGGGGTAGGCGCTCGCTACCGCTAGGCTTGCGAAAATCAACAGCAACGGTCGCCGGCCCACCCGATCAGAAAGGGCACCCATGATCGGCAGCCAGATCAGATTGGAAATGCCGACGCACAACGTCACCAGCAGCGCGTCGCTTTGCGTCAGCTTCAGCACGGTCTTGCCGAAAGTCGGTGTGTACTCGGCAAGCAACAGCGCCTCGCCTCCATCCCTGGCACTGTCAGCCGCGTGGCCTGACGCATCCAGCAGGGCGACGATTCCGCGCGCGATCGCCGGATCGTCCTCGACCACCAGAATTCGTGCCACAGCTGCTCCCCTCCCTTTTCCCCTCTGGAGCCAACGCGTGCGGCTTAGCCAGGTATCGGGCTGCGCGACAGGCGGACGTTACCACTGTCGCAGTCGCACCGGTGGAATTCGCCCCGTGACGAACAGTTGGCCGTCGAAATATGTATCGCCAAATGGCGGATATCAAGATATGCATCGCCTTGGCCGTGACCATGGCGGCTCGGGCACCCCTCGGGCACACTGGACGTCTTTCACCGGTCGCAGGTTTTAGTCCATGTGCGGAATCGTCGGCGTCGTCGCGGAGCGCAACTCCGTTCCCATCCTCATGGAGGGCCTGCGCCGGCTGGAATACCGCGGCTACGATTCGGCAGGGCTTGCTGTCCTAGATCACGGCCGCCTGGCGCGCTTGCGCACGGTGGGAAAAGTGCAGGCGCTGAGTGTCGCTCTCGAAGCGTCCCCCCTGGCCGGCGGCGTTGGCATCTCGCATACACGCTGGGCCACCCACGGGGCACCGACTCCGTATAACGCGCACCCGCAGGTGTCGCGTGCCGGAATCGCCGTGGTCCACAACGGCATCATCGAGAATCATGAAGCGTTGCGCCGTGACCTCAAGGCGCTGGGCTATGAATTCACGTCGGACACCGACACGGAAGTGATCGCGCACCGGATTCACTCGCACTTTTCGGCGGAACGGGGTCTGTTCGCCGCCGTGCGCGCGACGGTCGCGGAATTACAGGGTGCGTATGCGATCGCGGTGATCGCAGAGGGCGATCCGGAATGCGTGGTGCTGGCACGTGCGGGGGCGCCGGCAGTGATCGGCCTCGGCATCGACGAAAATTTCGTGGCCTCCGACGTGGCCGCGTTGCTGCCCGTCACCCGCCGTTTCATATTCCTGGAAGAAGGCGACGTCGCCGAGATCCGGCGCCGCTCGGTGAAAATCGTCGATCTGTCCGGCCAGCCGGCACGACGTCTCGAGCGCGAGAGCGATATCAGCGCGGATGCCGTGGAGCGCGGCAACTACCGGCACTTCATGCTGAAGGAAATCCACGAGCAGCCGAATGCGATCGCGCAGACGCTCGAGGGACGCGTCGCCGGCGACAAGCTGCTCGAAGCGGCCTTCGGCCCGGCGGCACATGCGGTCTTCGAGAAGGTGCGCGCCGTGCACATCGCGGCGTGCGGCACGAGTTATCACGCCGGGCTGGTGGCGAGCTATCTGATCGAGAGCTGTTGCCGCATTCCAGCGCGCGTCGAGATCGCGAGCGAATATCGTTACCGCGAGCCGGTCATCACACCGGACACGCTGTTCGTGACCATCTCGCAATCGGGTGAAACCGCCGACACGCTGGCGGCGTTGCGCAACGCCAAGCTCTCGGGATACCTGTCAACGCTCACGATCTGCAACGTGGCCGAGAGCTCCATGGTGCGCGAATCGGAGCTGGTGCTGCTGACGCGCGCGGGGCCGGAGATCGGCGTCGCCAGCACCAAGGCATTCACGACGCAGCTGACCGCGCTCGCCATGCTGACCATCGCGCTGCTCAAGAACAGCGCGCGCGGGGCGCTGGAGGCTGAGCTCGTCAAGCAGCTGCTGCACGTGCCCAGGTTGGTTGAGCGGACCTTGCAACTCGATGCTCGCATCGCGGCCTTGGCCGAGCGCTTCGCGCACAAACATCATGCGTTGTTCCTGGGGCGCGGGCCGTTGCAGGCCATTGCCCTCGAGGGGGCGCTCAAGCTCAAGGAAATTTCGTACATCCATGCGGAAGGCTATGCCGCCGCCGAACTCAAGCATGGACCTCTGGCTTTGATCGACGAAGACATGCCGGTGGTTGCGGTGGCGCCTGACAATGAGCTGATCGAAAAGCTGAAGTCCAATCTGCAGGAAGTGAAAGCGCGCGGCGGTGAGCTGTTCGTGTTCGCGGATCCGCAGACTCACATCAAGAGTGAGGACGGCGTCACCGTCATCGAAATGCCGGAGCACTGCACCGCCTTGCAGGCGCCGATCGTGTTCGCCATTCCCATGCAGTTATTGGCGTACCACGTCGCGGTGCTCAAGGGGACCGACGTCGATCAACCGCGGAATCTGGCGAAGAGTCTGACGGTAGAGTAGCCGCGATGGATGCATTCGATGACGACCTGAGCGCGTTCGAAACACAGGGGGCCATGCCATTGCCGGCCGCTGCTGTGCAGGGAATTGTCGCGCACGATGGCGCCCGGATCTGGTATGCAGCATACGGGGCCGGACCACCCGTAGTCCTCTTGCATGGCGGATTGGGGCACAGCGGCAACTGGGGCAATCAGGTGCCCGCGCTGACCGCAGCCGGCTATCAAGTCATTCTCGTCGACAGCCGCGGCCACGGGCGCAGCACGCGCGATGCGAAACCGTACCGCTACGAGCGCATGGCGGGCGACGTGCTGGCGGTGCTCGATGCCTTGCACGTCCGGCGCGCGGCCGTGGTCGGCTGGAGCGATGGCGCCACCATCGCCATGATCCTCGCGCTCGAGCAGCCGTCGCGCATCACCGGCGTCGTGTTCTTTGGTGGCAACATGGACACGAGCGGGGTGCTGTCGACGCCTGCGGCCAGCACGGCACTCGACCATTGCTTTACGCGGCATGCCAGGGACTACGAGGCGCTATCCGCCACGCCCGAGGGCTTCCGGGATTTTGTCGAGGCCGTTTCGCTCATGATGCGGACTCAGCCAAATTACCCGGCCGAGGCATTGCGACAGATACGCGTGCCGGTGGTGATCCTGCACAGTGAACGCGACGAGTTCATCCGGCGCGAGCATGCCGAGTATCTGGCACAGACGATTCCGGGTGCGCGTCTGCAGGTGCTTGCCGAGGTCAGCCATTTCGCTCCCCTGCAGCGGCCGCGGCTCTTCAATGAAGCCGTGCTGGGGGCGCTGCGCGGGTTTCACGACTCGCCTTAGGTATCGTCGCCGATAGGCATGCCAGGCGGCGCCGCGACCGGCGGCGAGGCCACGAATTTGGCAGGGTCTTCCTGAAACTGCCGAATGCGGTGCGCGAGATAAGCCTGTTGCGGATCGGCTGCGTTCGCGTGGCGACGGATTTCATCGAGCTTGGCAAAACTGATCGCGCGCACGGCGCCGGAGTCGTGCGCATCTTTCGCCAGCGTCAACAACGCCTCGACGGTGCGCGCGTAAACGGCCGCGCGCACCGCGACGGTCAAGGTCGGCGTGCCTGGCGCCGTGCCACCGGGAACCGCCGAAGTGCTCATGGGCGCGGGTGCGTTGACGCTGAGTGCGGCGTCGATCACCTGCTCGAGCCGTGGGTTGCCAGGACTACGCGCGGCATATTCGACCAGGCGCGCGGCACGCTCGGGGTCGAACAGCAATGTCAGGGTGAGATCGGCTGCCGCTTCAGCGGCGGCAATGGGATCAAAGGTCAGTCCTGTGTACGCAGGCAAGGATTCCCGGGTGCGCGGCAAGCTGGGCGGGCGTGGTGGCAGCAGCGCAAGCAAACGCTCGGGCAGTACCAGCGATGCGGGAGACAAGGTTTCAAGCGCTGCACGCAGAGCGGCCTGTTGCATCTTCGCAGGGACCATCGTGGCGTTCATCTGGCCATCGCCGCGCAACTGGTAGCGATAGTCCAGGCCGGCGATGAGTTTGATGTCGGCTTCGGTTTGATATCGATGCATCAGATAGAGCGGCACCAGCGTGTCCGCGAGCTGCGCCAGCGGCGTGCCGGCCGGTACCGCGTTCATGCCAAAGCGCGCCAGCGCAGCACTGCGGATTTCGAGGACGCGCTCGAGTTCGGCAACTGCGTCGGTGCCGTTGTCCCATAAATGCGCGCGCGGATGCGCGCCGCCGGGCGGTCGCGCATCTTCGTCGGTGATGAACAGCAGGCCGCTGCGCGAGGCGTCGCCTACGATCCGGTCGAGTGACTGGGGCACATCGGCGCCGGGCGGAAACTCGCGGTAGCCGTAATCGATACTCACCTTGTCCCAGACGCCGATATCGCGTCCATACGCCTGCGACAGATCGGGTACGCCGTTCGCAAGGATGATGTAGGGGTGCGGATAGTCCATTACGGACACGGATTCGGCGCGTCCATGCGGCACGGAGCTCGCGGCGAAATTGTGCGCGAGCCCCAGCGTGTGGCCGGTCTCATGTGCGGCCAGCTGGCGCGTGCGCGCGAGCACCATGCTCAGCATGGGATCGTGCGCGGGGTCCAACGGTGCGCCCGTTACGTAGGGCGACAGCAGCGCTTCGGCGATCAAATAGTCCTGCCGGCCGCGCAATGAACCGAGCGTGACATTGCCCTTGATGATTTCACCGGTGCGCGGATCGGCGACCGGGTTGCCGTATGACCAGCCGCGCGTGTAGCGGTGTACCCACTGGATGACGTTGTAGCGCGCATCCATGATGTCCGCGCCGGCGGGCAGCACATCGACCACGAAGGTACCCGGCGCCCAGCCCGCCGCCTGGAATGCCTGGTCCCACCAGCGTGCGCCGTCCACCAGCGCGGAACGGATCGGTTCCGGTGCGCCAGCATCGACGTAGTAACGAATCGGGCTCTGTGCAACACACGCGCTCACGCACGCGGGATCGCGCTTGATCAAGCGGTGCCGCAAGATGAACTGCTGATCCAGTGGCTGCCCGAGTGGTGCCGAGTAGTCACGGTAAACGAGCGGGAAATAACCCGCGCGCGGATCGAAGCGCCGCGGCATGAAGCCGGGTGGCGGCAGTGCCAGGAATGAATGATGTTCATGCACGGTCATGGCGTGCGCATCCGGTGCGACGTCGGCGACGTACGAGCCGCGTGCGGGGACGTCGGCGACGAAGGTGAGCACGGCGTCCACCTCGGTGTTGATGGGGAACACCCGCGTTGCGTCCAAGGAGATCGCCGAGCGCACCGCGTCGAGTTTGTATGTGCCCTGGCGAGCGAGCTCATCGCCCGCGTGATGCACATCGCTCAGGAAGTAATCCGTCGCATCGACCAGCACGGACCCTGCCGCACCGGCCGCAGTGCCATCCTCGGCTGCGATGGTGAACGCGGCCAGGATCGACTCGGGAAAGGACTGCCGCACCGCCAGCTGTTCAGCTGGAGCGGTGGCCGTAGTGCGAAAAAATTCGTTCGGCTGCACCAGGAAAACCCGCGGCCCCACGCGGCGAAAGCGCACGATCCGTGCCGGTGCAACCTGCCCGCGGTCGAGGCCGAGATCATTCGAACCTGTGCCGTAGGGCAGCGAGTCGAAGTACAGAAGGTCCGACTCGAGCTGCGAAATTTCCAAATAAAGTCGGCCGCCCTTCGGGTCCCAGTGCAACGGCAGGAAACCTGGCAGGTGCTGCATGCCGGCGGTGCGTTGCGCGACGGTTGCGGCCGGGGCGGATTTACTACTGCCTTCAGCTGCTGCGCTCGCCGCTACGAACGTCACAACCCAACACAGGAAAGCAGACACCGCTATCATCGAGCGCATGCAGGGAACCCCGGTAAAACGACGTAGTGTACCGCGCGTGCCGGAGATCGAGTTCGGCGCCGCCTACTTCCGGAAGTTTTATCTCGATCCTGTCACGCGCGTCGTGACGCGCGCTGAGATGCAGGCGCGCGCGGAACTGATCGCGGCGGTGCTGCGCCAGATTCAGGTGCCGGTGCGGCGCATCCTCGATGCCGGCGCGGGCTTGGGATTACTGCAAAAGCCGTTTGCAAAGGTGTTGCCACGTGCCCGCTACACCGGTCTCGAGTGGAGCGAGTATCTGTGCAAACGCCATGGCTGGGTGCATGGCTCCGTGAGCGACTATGCACCGCGCCGGCCGTTCGACTTGCTCGTCTGCTACGACGTCCTGCAGTATCTCGACAATGCGGCAGCGAAGGCCGCCATCCAAAACTTCAGCCGCCTTACGCAGGCCGCGCTGTA
>CAZZZU010000134.1:0-9796 GCA_964658805.1 uncultured Steroidobacteraceae bacterium | reverse complement strand
CCGCCGCGGTCTGGATGACGCCATTCGCCGTCTGCAACACGGCCTGGGCGGTCAGCGCGCCAGGCGCATCGGTGCCGAAAAAATAGTCACCGCGCCCGCCGTCCGGCGTCTGCAACGAGACGCTGATGCGGTCGAAGTGGTCACGTCCGAGATTCACATCCAGAGGCTCGGGGTCGAAGTGCGAATCCGCCACTTCGACATACAGGTAAAGATAATGCTCGGTGGCCGCGACTTGCACTGCAGCCCGATAGTCGTCGCCGCCCGGCATCGCCACGGGTGCCGCCGCCACGCCCCAATCTTCGCGATAGCCGTCGAGCAGCGGCTGACTCAATAGCGGGTGAACATACAGGTCGCCGGCCGCCACGGAGAAAGGCGCCCCGTCGCCGTCGCCACCGTCGCGAAAAACACGCTGCGGCTGCGCGGACAGGGCATTGGCGATTGTCCCGGCCGCCGACTGCAATGCCTGTTCCTGGGAATTGCGCAGCGCCCCTTCCAATTGATTGGCGTACTGGCACCCCGCCCAGGGCAGCACCAGCGTGGTGAGCGCAACCAGCAGCAACTGCAGCCGTATGCTCACTCGACCCAGCGATAGCCCATTCCGTACACGGTTTGGATGGCGTCGAACGCCGGATCGATGCTCTGGAACTTGCGCCGCATCCGTTTGACGTGCGAGGTGATGGTGTTGTCGTCGAGCACGACGCTGGCGGCGTCCATCAGCTGCTGCCGGTTCTTGACATGCCCGGGGTTGCGCGCCAGGGCATGCACGATCCAGAACTCGGTCAACGACAGGGTGACCGGCGTGCCGTTCCAAGTCGTCTGCATTTTCTCGGCGTCGATGGCGAGCGCCCCGCGCCGCACGATGGCCGCGGCATTGTCCGGGCGTCGCAGCGCATCGATGCGACGAAACAAGGCGGCGACGCGGGCCGCCAGATGCACCAGGCTGACGTCCTTGGTCAGGAAGTCATCGGCGCCGAGCCGCAGTCCCGACACCGCGTCGAGTTCGCTGTCCCGCGCCGTCAGGAAAATGATCGGCAGCTCGGCCGACATCGCCCGCAGCTCACGGCACAGATCGAAGCCGCCCTCGGCCTCGTCCTCGAGCGAGATATCGATAATGGCCAGGTCCGGCAGGCGCGCGCTGAAGGCGGTCATCGCCGCCCGTCGATTGGCATAGGTCCTTACCAGGTAGCCCTGGCGCGAGAGGGCCGCGGCGTAATTTTCGCGTAATGCCGGCTCGTCCTCGACGATGGCGAGATTCTTTTTCATGCCGAAAGCATCATGCAGGAATCATAGCCGATCGCCGTGTTTCATTCGTAATCCGCGGCGTCCCCCGGATTCACGGGATTGTCATACATCCCGCCTGTAATTGCGGTGGATGCTGATACCGGACGCACCCCAACAGATCCTGATCATCGACCAGGACGTCGCCGCCATGGAGCCGCTGCGTCAGCACCTGTGCGTTGCGGGTTTCAACGTCAGCATCATCACGGACGTCCGCGCGGCGCTCGGCGCGGTGAACGATCGGCCGCCGCGCCTGCTGATCCTCGACTGGAGCGTGTCGGGCTTCGGCGCGCGCGACCTGATCGACAGGCTGCGCGCGACGCGCAAGCTACATCAAATCCGCCTGATGATTCTGTCGACCCTCGCGGACGAGCGGGATGTCGTGGAGGCCTTCCGCCTGGGCGCCGACGATTACGTCGTCAAGCCGTTCTCGCTACGCGAAATGGCGGCTCGCATCGGCGCACTGTTGCGACCCCGGCCGGCGGCGAAGCGCAGCAGTGCGGGTGTCTCCGCGTTGCTCGCCGCCGACGATCTGGTGCTCGACGCGACCCGCCATCGCCTCACGGCCCACGGTGCGGCACGCGACCTGCGTGGCGTCGAATGCCGTCTGCTCGAATTCCTCATGACGCATCCCGGCCGGGCCTTCAACCGCCATCAATTGCTGCTGGAAGTCTGGGGCGGCGACGCCGACGTCGACGAGCGTACGGTCGACGTCAACGTGCAGCGCCTGCGCAAGCTGCTCGACAAACCCGGCACCGGTTCACACATCCAGACCGTGCGCGGTTTTGGTTATAGATTTGTGAGCACTACGGCGCACGTCTAGCACGCGACACGACGTTTTCTTTCCAAGTGCCTACGCTGTAAAGAATATTTAGCCGGCAAGTCACGCCGGCGTCATACGCAGGCTTGATGCTACGACTGCCCGAGAAGGCAGTTCGCGAGGATCGAGAGGCTATGTTGGATCGTGCTGCGCCAGTGCCGATGCGGGTTCGCACCGCTTTTATCTCCGACGTCCATCTGGGGTTCAAGGGTTGCAGCGCCGATCTGCTGCTCGAGTTCCTGCACGCGGTGGAGATGGATACGCTGATCCTGGTCGGCGACATCATCGATGTCTGGAGCATGAAAAAATCCATGTTCTGGCCGCAGTCGCACAACAACGTGCTGCGCACCATCCTCGGCAAGGCGAAACGCGGCACCAAAGTGATCTTCGTGCCAGGTAATCACGACGAAGTGTTCCGCGAATACGACGGCGCCGTGTTCGGCAGCCTCGAGATCCATAACGAATACATGCACGTCGGCAGCGACGGCCGCCGCATGCTGGTTCTGCACGGCGATGAATTCGACAGCGTCGTGAAATTCAGCCCATGGCTTGCGAAACTCGGCAGCAACATCTATGACGTCCTTCTGGCCGTCAACCCGTACATCAATTGGCTGCGGCGAAAATTCGATCTGCCGCATTGGTCGCTTTCGGCTTATCTCAAGCAAAAAGCGAAGCGCGCAGTACAGTACATCGGCAGCTTCGAAGAGGCTGTTGCTGAAGCTGCGCGCAGACGAGGCGTGGAAACAGTGATCTGCGGCCACATTCATCGCGCCGAAATGCGCGACATTGGCGGTGTGCTTTATTGTAATGACGGCGACTGGGTGGAAAGCTGCACATCGCTGGTCGAGGACATGAACGGCCAGTTGCGACTCATTGACTGGCCGAGCTTGCGTGAGCAGATCAAGGTCCGCGCGGTATCACCCCCGCTCGGACAGGCAGCCTGAGGAATAAAGATGGACGAGACGACACACAACTGGAACCAGCGTTGGCACGCTTTGCAGCGTTCGCTGGCGCAGGCTGCTCAGCCTCTGCCCAAGGGCGGGGTGATGGCGTCGTATCGTCGGGTGCATGGCGTTACGCTCGCCCGCGGGCTGCATGTTCCGGCGAACACCTGGCTGAGCCGCAAACAGGCCTGAACCGCGCGGCGCTCAGGCGCCGTACGTGACGTCCAGCAGTACGATTTCCCGCTTCGGGTGCCGGCGCGCGTGCAGCAACGCGCTTTCGGCAGTGGCCATCAAGTCTTCTTGCGAGAGTCGGGTGCCGTCGCGCGCTGCCGCGGCGCTGGCACGATCGAATTGCGCGCAGCCGATGGAGACCGCGACGTCGCCGGCGGCGGCACGGATGCGACCCGCGACAGCGAGGCAGCCCGGCGCGTCGGTCTCGGGTAACAACAGGCCGAATTTGCCGCCGGCATAGCGGCCAATGGCATCACTGGGGCGCTGCGCACCCGTGCGCACCGCATCGGCGACGGATTGCAACGCAGCCTCGGCGGCAACCGAATAGGCATCGATCTCGATCATAACCAGTCCGAGCGGCAGGCCAGAGCGGCCGGCGCGCAGCCACTCCTGCGCGACGATCCGCTCGAACTCCCGCTGTGAGTTGACCCCCGTCTCGAAATCGACGGTTACCGCGTTTCGCAACGTGTCGGAGAGCGCTTTGATGCGCTGTACGTTGCGAACCCGCGATACCACCAGCGGCGCTTGCAAAGGTTTGCCGATGAAGTCCGTCGCACCCAGTTCCATTCCTTTCGACAGGGTACGCGGGCTCAGGTGACTGCTGATGAACACCACCGGAATGTCGGCGAGCGCACGCTCCTGTTTCAGCGCCGCGCAGAGTTGCAAGCCACCGAGGGCCGGCGTATCGACGTCGAGTAGAATGAGGTCCGGCTGAGTCGTGCGCGCCGCTTCGAGCGCAGCGTCACCGGAAGCGGCGGACCGCAGTGGCGAATATTCGTGCAGGATCTGCGTGAGCGACCGGATCGTCGCGGGATCATCGTCGACGATGAGAATGCTGAAGGGCGATTGCGACCTGCCGGCCTGCTCAGTCTGCATGCGCGTCAGTTTGCCGGTCCGGCGCGCCGACTTATGTGAACTTGGACCCACTATGCATTATTCGGGCAATGAGAAATGAGGTGTGCCTACCATCCGGGTTATCAGGCGCCGACGTCCGCGACCCACCCCTTCCCGATGAGTAAATTTCCGCTGCTCAGGCAGCTGCTTCTGGACGAAGGCCTCATCGCCGCTGGCGATTTGCTGCAACCCGAGCCGTTGGACATGGGGAGTCTGGCATTGGTGCACACGCCGGAGTATCTGCAGAAGCTGAGTTCATCCTCACTGTCACCGGCGGAAGTGCGCAAGATCGGGGTGCCATGGTCCGAATCGCTCTGGAGCCGCTCGCGGCTGGCGGCGGGCGGCACCCTGCTGGCCGCGCGCTGCGCACTCGAAGACGGCATGGCCGCCAATCTCGCAGGCGGCTCGCATCACGCATTCGCCGGGCACGGCGAGGGCTTTTGTATCCTGAATGACGTCGCCATCGCTGTCCGCAAACTCAAAGCTGAGAACCTCGCCCAACGCGTGCTGGTGATCGATCTCGACGTCCACCAGGGCAATGGTACCGCGGCTATTTTTGCCGACGATCCCGAGGTCTTTACCTTCTCGATCCACGGCCGGGATAACTTCCCGGCGAGCAAGATGCGCTCCAGTCTTGATTTACCGTTGCCCGACGGCGCCGGCGATGCGGAATACCTGTCCACCCTGCAGGCCTACCTGCCCACGGTTATCGATCACTTCATGCCGGATCTGGCGTTCTATCTGGCCGGGGTGGATGTCACTGCCGGCGACCGCTACGGCAGACTGTCGCTGAGCGACGCGGGACTGCGCGCCCGGGACGCGGCGGTGATAGGCGCGGTGCGCGACCGCGGCATTGCGCTCACGATCCTGCTGGCCGGTGGTTATGCGCCAAGTCGCGCCCGCACCGCGGAATTGCATGCCAACGTGTTCCGCGAAGCGATCGCCTATGAGCGCGCTACGGCATGACTGCGCTGCGAGGTCGCAGCGCAGTGGCCGTCATCGATTTCAGGCGCTGGCCGCCATCAAGCCCTTCAGCTTGCTGATTGCATTCGCCTCGACCTGGCGAACCCGCTCGGCTGAAATGCCATACTCGTCCGCCAACTCATGCAAGGTCGCCTTGTTCTCGGTCATCCAGCGCCGCTTCATGATGTTGCGGCTGCGTTCGTCGAGTTTCTCGAGCGCAACGCCCAGCCGATCGGTGGAGTCTTCCTCCCACTCCTCGTTCTCAACCTCGATGGCCGGGTCCGCATTGCTCGCCGGCAGATACATCGCCGGTGAATAGGCAGACTCTTCTTCGTCGCTGTCCGGAGTCGGATCGAACGACATGTCGCGCGCCGACAGGCGCTGCTCCATCTCGCGCACGTCACGCGGATCGACGCCCAGGTCACGGGCCACCGCCTGCGTTTCGGCCTCCGACAACCAGGTCAGGTTCTTCTTCATCTTGCGCAGATTGAAGAACAGCTTGCGCTGCGACTTGGTGGTCGCAACCTTGACCAGACGCCAGTTGCGCAGCACGTACTCATGGATCTCGGCACGGATCCAATGCACCGCGAACGACACCAGGCGCACGCCGACTTCGGGATTGAAGCGTTTGACGGCCTTCATCAGGCCGACATTGCCTTCCTGAACCAGGTCGCCCATGGGCAGCCCGTAGCCCAGGTAGCCGCGCGCAATGTGCACGACAAAGCGCAGGTGGGACAACACGAGCTCACGCGCCGCGTCCAGGTCGGCGTGAGTGCGGAAGCGCGTGGCCAAAGCCACCTCATCTTCCTTGGTCAAAACGGGGATCTGACTGACGCGGTCAATATAGGAATCCAGACTCCCTACCGGGCCCGCGAACACCAGACCACTTTGTTTAGCAACTAAAGCAGCAGACATTGCGTATACCTCCAGAATGAGCGCCATTGTAGCACTCGATGCCGCGGAGTGCTAATGGCGGCCGATTTACATCGGCCTTCATAAATATATAAAAAACATAAGCTTATAACGGCTCAATTGCGCGGATGTGACGCCACACAGCAATCCAGGAACCAATCCAGGCGAGCAGTACGGCGAGCAGGAAAGTAGCCGCTCCGGTAGCGGCAGGAAAGCCATGCAATCGATATCCACTGCCATATAAGACCGCCAATCGCTCCACGGGTTTCATCAATAATGTCATCCCCACCGCAACCAGTAGCAGCGCCAACGCGCCGCCGCCGAGTCCGTACCAGATGCCGGTATACAAGAAGGGGCGTCGCGTGAAACCGTCCGAGGCGCCCACCAGTTTCATGACCTCGACCTCGGCACGCCGATTCTCGATGTCCAGGCGGATGGTATTGCTGACGATGAGCACGATGCCGAGCCCGAGCAAGGCGCCGATGATCTGTACGCAGCGCCGCGCAAGTTCCAGGAGCGCGTGCAGCCGCTTCACCCACGCGGTATCGAGTTGCACGTTTTGCACCTCCGGCAGCGCCGCGATGGCGGCGCGCAGCGCCTCGGTGCCCTCCGGCGTGCTCGCGGTCAGCGTCGGCGTAATCACCAGCGTGTCGGGCAGCGGATTCTCGCCCAGCGCGTCAAGCGCCCTGCCGAATCCGGAGTCCGTTCGAAATGCCGCGAGCGCCTGATCCGCCGTGATGATGCGCACCGCTGCGACGTCGCGGCGCTTTTTCAGTTGCCCCGCGAGGGCCTCCGCGCGTTTGTCAGCCAGCGGCTTTGCAAGATAGACCGACAGCTCGAAAGCCTCGGTGAACCCGCCCGACGCCGCGCGCGCGTTGATCACAACCACGTTCAGGAGCAACGGCAGCGCCAGCGCCACGCCGATGACCGCCATCGTCATGAACGTCGCGATCGGCTGCTGGACGAGCCGGCCCAGCGAGCCCACCAGGGTCTGCGCATGCCGCGCGAAATACGTGCGGAGGGTCAAACCGCGGTGCCGGCGGCATCTGCGACGCGGCCGTCTTTGAGGACGATGCGGCGCGCGCCAAAATGCCCGATCAGGTGGACATCGTGCGTGGCCACGATCACGGTGACCCCGACGTCGCTGAAGCGTTTGAAGAGCGTCATGACTTCGAGAGCGAGTTGCGGGTCGAGATTGCCGGTGGGTTCGTCCGCAATCAACAGCGCCGGCTTCGCCACCACGGCCCGCGCGATACCAACCCGTTGTTGCTCACCGGTCGATAATTCCAGCGGTTTCGAAAATTCCTTGCCCAACAGCCCAACCTGATCGAGCGCCGCGCGCACGCGTTTCTCGACCTCCCGTCGCGCCACGCCCGCAATGATCAAGGGCAGGGCAACGTTGTCGAGTACCGGGCGGTCGTGCAGCAGCTTGTGGTCCTGAAAGACCATGCCGACACGTCGCCGGAAGTGCGGAATGCCGCGCGGCCCGATGTCCGCGGTGCTCTTGCCGTCGATCAGCACCCGGCCGCGCGTCGGGCGTTCCATGAGCGCAATCAGCCGCAAAATGCTGCTTTTTCCGGCGCCGGAGTGGCCGGTCAGGAAGGTGAGCTCGCCGCTACCGATGTCGAAATCGACGCCGCCCAGAGCTTCGCGTCCATTCGGATAGCGCTTGACGACGTGCTCGAAGCGGATCATGCGGCGTGGGCGGTATCGGTCTTGAGCAGCGCGGAAACGAATTCAGATGCGTTGAAGACGCCAAAGTCTTCCGACTGCTCGCCGACACCGATGAAACGTATCGGGATGTTCAGGCGTTGCGCGATGGCGAGTACGACGCCGCCCTTGGCGGTGCCGTCGAGTTTGGTGACGACCAGGCCGGTGACGCCCAGGTGTTTGTTGAATTCCTCGGCCTGAGCGACGGCGTTCTGACCAATGGTGCCGTCGAGCACCAGCAGCACTTCGTGCGGCGCGCCGGCATCGAGCCGCGCGATCACGCGTTTCACTTTTTTCAGTTCATCCATCAGGTGCGTCTGTGTGTGCAGTCGACCCGCGGTGTCGGCGATCAGCACGTCGATCTTTCGCGCGCGCGCCGCATTCAGCGCATCGTAGATCACTGCCGCGGGTTCCGCTCCCGACTGTTGCGACACGATGGGCACGCCATTGCGCACCGCCCAGGCTTCGAGCTGCTCCGTGGCCGCGGCACGAAACGTGTCGCCGGCAGCGAGCATGACGCTGCGTTTTTCCTGCAAGAGCCGATGCGTCAGTTTGCCGATGGTGGTGGTCTTGCCGGCGCCATTGATGCCGACCACCAGAATCACGTACGGCTTGATGCGCGCGTCGATGACGAGCGGTCGCTCGACCGGCTGCAAGATCGCCTGCATGGCCTGATGCAATGCCTTGAGCAGCGCATTGACGTCATCGAGTTCCTTGCGAGCGACCCGCCGGCGCAACTCCTCGAGTATGCGCGTGGTCGCCTCCATGCCGACGTCGGCCGTGATCAGGCGTGTTTCGAGCTCGTCGAGTATTTCCGCATCGATTTTGCGGCCCGGCAGCATCTCCACGATGTCCGTGGTGAGCCAGGCCGGCCCAACGTTGATCTTGGCGCGCAGCCTCTTGAAGAATCCGCGCACACCGCTCTGTTCCGCTTCGTTCGTCATGGTGTAGGTATGATACCGGCTGTGACCCCCAATTCCGTCCGCATCATCGGCGGCACGTGGCGCGGCCGGCGTGTAAATTTTCCCGACGTGACGGGATTGCGGCCGACGCCCGACCGCGTGCGCGAAACGTTGTTCAACTGGCTGCAGCATGACATCGCCGGCACTCGCTGCCTCGATCTGTTCGCAGGCTCGGGTGCGCTCGGTATCGAAGCGCTGTCCCGCGGTGCGCGCGAGGTGGTGTTCGTCGAGCAGGCGCAGGCGGCGGCGCGCGGTCTGACCAAGCAGTTGCAATTACTCGGGGCTGGCGCGCGCGCGCGGGTGCATGAACTGGGCGCGGCGCGTTTTCTGCGCGGCAAGGCGCTGCCGTTCGATGTGGTTTTCATGGATCCGCCGTTCGGAGCCGATGCCCTGGCCGAGTACATGCCGCAGCTTGCGGGTGGCTGGCTGAACGCCGGCGCACGCGTGTATCTCGAGTGCGAGCGCGCTCTGGGCGCACCGACGCTGCCCGCGCAATGGGAGCTGCTCAAATCAAAGTCGGCAGGCGAGGTGGGTTATCATCTGGCGCGCGTCAACGTGGGACACCCGACCAGCACATGAACAAGCGAGCGGCCGTTTATCCCGGCACCTTCGACCCGATCACCAATGGCCACGCTGACCTCGTCCGGCGTGCGGCCAGCATTTTCGATCGGGTTGTCGTGGCGATCGCCGCCAACCCCAACAAGGCGCCGATGTTTACGCTCGAACAGCGGGTGGGGATGGCCCGGGAGGTGCTGTCTGACGTCCACAATGTAGAGGTATTGGGATACGTCGGCCTGACCGTGGATTTTGCGCGCGCCAACGGTTTGCAGGTCATCGTGCGCGGGCTGCGCGCCGTGTCCGATTTCGAGTTCGAGTTCCAGCTGGCCAACATGAGCCGGCACCTGAGTCCCGAGATCGAATCGGTGTTCATGACACCGCAGGAACAGTACACGTTCATCTCCTCGACCCTGGTCCGTGAGATTGCAGTTCTGGGCGGTAAAGTGTCGGAGTTCGTGCATCCCAGCGTCGAAGCCGAATTGAAGCGGCACCGCAAGCTTTGAGGTACGGCCGTTTGCAGCGCG
>CAZZZU010000133.1:0-9803 GCA_964658805.1 uncultured Steroidobacteraceae bacterium | reverse complement strand
GCCTGGCGAGCCGGTGCCGATCGCAACCGGGGACGCCGCACCGTAGGCAGCTGCGCGCTTCGCCGGCCGCGGTGATCAGAAATACTACTGCTGCGCAGCGCCGGGTCTTACTGACCTTCAGGCAATCGAAGGATGCCGTGGTCAAAACGTTGATCCCATACTGCCCTTAACAAGAGGGATCAATACATGACACACCAAGAATTGCTTTTTAGTCTGATTGGCTTCACGTTTTTCGCAGTGGTCGCTTGGGCTGTGTGGCAAAAAGTTCGCACGAAGAAGAGCCAGGAAAGAAGCGGCGACCCTGATGGCCGACAGGCAACTCAGGATGCCTTGCATAAAAAGCGCGTGTAGCTTGAGCGTCTGAGCGTATTGCGGTCGGCGGCAGCTGACAGCATTTGCAGCGCGGCGTGACTCGCCGCGGGTCACTGAAGGTGAAACACTTCAGACGATCTTCTCACCACAATAAAAGGATGCTGTGATGGCTGCGAAAAAATCGAAAAAGAAGACGAGCCGAAAATCGAAAGAGCTGGATGCCGTGAACCTGCTCAAGGCGGATCACCGACAGGTCGAGACCTGGTTTGCCGCGTTCGAGAAGTCCCGGTCTGACGCGAAGAAAGAATCACTCGCTCACCAGATCTGTCAGGCGCTGACGGTGCACACGCAGATCGAAGAAGAAATCTTCTATCCGGCATTTCTTCAGGCGACCGACGACAAGCCGATGCACCATGAAGCGGCGATCGAGCATGATGGTGCAAAGAAACTGATTGCCGCGATCCAGGCGTCGAGTCCGGCTGATGATTACTACGACGCAAAGGTCAAGGTATTGTCGGAGATGATCAAGCACCACGTGAAGGAAGAAGAACAGCGCGACGGCATGTTTGCTGAAGCGAAAAAAGCCAAGATGGATCTGCTGTCGCTCGGGCAGCAATTGGCGCAGCGCAAAGAGGAGCTGATGATCGAGGCGGATTGACGCCGTTATTTCCTTGATGCCCGGCCATGTCAGCGTATTCCCGCAGGCCCTGAAGGGAGTACACTGGCTAGGTCGCGCGTGCGCACAGCGTAAAAACGCGGGCTGACGATTTCGCTCGTGTAGCGCATTTAAGGTTGTATCCAGCAGTTGAAACGCATGTCGCTGTTCGGTCTGGCATCGCTCGGCGCATGCCTGCTGAGCGCCTGCAGTCGCGTTGGCGTCCTCGACCCACAGGGTCCTGTGGCGCTCGCCGAGCGGATGATCCTGCTCAATTCCACGGTCATCATGCTGGTGGTCGTCGTACCGGTGATCGTGCTCACGCTTGCCTTTGCCTGGTGGTACCGCCGCGGCAACAAGCGCGCCGCATATGATCCCGACTTCATCTACTCCGGCCGCATCGAGCTCGTGGTGTGGGCGATTCCCACCATGGTGGTCATATTGCTGGCAGGCGTCGCCTGGATCGGATCCCACCAGCTGGATCCGAACGCGCGGGTTTCTGCAACCGACGACCACAGCGCCCCCCTGCATGTGCAAGTGGTGGCACTCGACTGGAAATGGCTATTCATCTATCCGGACAACGGCGTTGCCGTCATCAACGAGCTGGTGCTGCCATTGGGCAAGGGCGTCGAATTTTCGTTGACGTCGGCCACCGTCATGAACGCTTTTTTCATCCCGCAGCTGGGCTCGCAGATTTACACCATGCCCGGCATGACCACGCACCTGAACCTGCTGGCAGAGCATCCGGGGACCTTCGCAGGCTTCTCCTCGCACTTCAGTGGCGATGGTTTCTCGGATATGCGCTTTCCGGTCCGGGCGATACCGCAGGCTGAATTCGACCGTTGGGTGGCGCAAACGCGCGAGCATGGCACGCGGCTCGATGCCGGCGCGTATGACACGGTCGCCGCACCCAGCAGCAACGTGAAGCCGGCCTATTTCGGCAGGGTCGACGACAACCTGTTCGCCACCATACTCAACAAGAGCGTGGCGCCGCAGGCCGCGCCGGCAAAGGAACCCTGATGGGCAAACTGACCTGGAACGCCATTCCCTGGCACGAGCCGATCGCGATGGTCGCATCGCTGATCATCGTCGTCGGCTTTCTGGGGCTGTTTGCCGTCATCACGCTCAAGGGCTGGTGGGGCTATCTCTGGCGCGAGTGGCTGACCAGCGTCGATCACAAGAAGATCGGCATCATGTACGTTCTGCTGGCGCTGGTGCTGCTGCTGCGCGGTTTCATCGATGCCTTGATGATGCGCTCGCAGCAGGCGCTGGCCTCGGCGGGTGCGGAAGGCTATCTGACACCCGAGCATTACGATCAGATTTTTTCGGCGCATGGCACCCTCATGATCTTTTTCATGGCCATGCCGTTCGTCGTGGGCCTGATGAACTTCGTCGTGCCGCTGCAGCTTGGCGTCCGCGATGTCGCGTTTCCGGTCCTGAATGCCATCAGCTTCTGGCTCACGGCCACCGGCGCGCTGTTGGTCAACATCTCGCTGGTGGTGGGCGAGTTCGCGCGCACCGGCTGGCTGGCCTATCCGCCCCTGTCGGAACTGCAATTCTCGCCCGGCGTCGGCGTCGACTATTACCTTTGGTCGCTGCAAATCTCGGGGGTCGGCACATTGCTCTCGGGCATCAATCTCGTCACCACTATTCTCAAGATGCGCGCGCCCGGGATGGACTACCTGCGCATGCCGGTATTCTGCTGGACCGCGCTTGCCTCGAACCTCCTCATCGTCGCCGCCTTCCCCATCCTCACCGCCACCTTCGGCATGTTGCTGCTCGACCGCTACGCCGGCATGCACTTTTTCACCAACGACGGCGGCGGCAACGCCATGCTGTACTTCAACCTGATCTGGGCCTGGGGACACCCCGAGGTGTACATCCTGATCCTGCCCGCCTTCGGGATTTTCAGCGAGGTCATCGCCACCTTCTCCGGCAAGACGCTGTTCGGCTATCGATCCATGGTGCTTGCCACCATGGCCATCTGCATCCTGTCGTTCATGGTGTGGCTGCACCATTTTTTCACCATGGGGGCCGGTGCCGACGTGAACGCCTTCTTCGGCATCGCCACCATGGTCATCGCCATTCCCACCGGGGTGAAAGTGTTCAATTGGTTGTTCACGATTTATCGCGGCCGGCTCAACTTCGAGGTCCCCCTCATGTGGGCGATCGGCTTCATGGTCACATTCGTGATCGGCGGTCTCACCGGCGTGCTGTTGGCGGTACCGCCCGCCGACTTCGTGTTGCATAACAGCGTCTTCCTGGTGGCGCACTTCCACAACGTCATCATCGGCGGCGTGCTGTTTGGCGCCATGGCCGGCTACAACTACTGGTTTCCGAAGGCCTTCGGTTTCACGCTCGACCGGACCTGGGGCATGGTGTCGTTCTGGTGCTGGCTGATCGGCTTCTATCTTGCCTTCATGCCGCTCTACCTGCTCGGACTGATGGGCATGACGCGGCGCCTGCAACATTATTCCGACCCAACCTGGCAACCGTATCTGATCGTGGCGGGCATCGGTGCGGTGGTGATTCTGTGCGGCATCATCGCCACGGTGGTGCAATTGCTCGTCAGCATCCGCACGCGTGAGCAGCGTCGAGACTTGACCGGGGACCCCTGGAACGGGCGAACGCTGGAATGGTCCACGAGTTCGCCGCCGCCGATTTACAACTTCGCCGTGCTGCCGCAGATCGAGGGCCTGGACGCCTATGAGACGGTAAAGGCGAGCGGCGGCAACAAGCTCCCGGAGCGTTTCGAGTCAATCGAAATGCCGAGCAACAGCGCCAACGGTTTCATCACCGCTTTCTTTGCGGTGGTCACCGGCTTCTCGCTGATCTGGCACATCTGGTGGCTCGCCGTCATCGGCCTGATTTGCGCGGTGGTCACACTGTTCGTGTTCGGCTGGATGGAGCGTCACGAAATCCATATCAGCGGAGAGGAATTGATGCGCGATGAGAGCGGCCGCAAACGCGCCTGGGATCCCGCGTGAGCAATCACGCCCACACCGAGGGCTTGCCGGACGTATTGAGCGCGCCGCACCCGGGCCCGGCCGACGTCAAGGTCGTGGTCGCCTACGGTTTCTGGATTTTCCTGCTGAGCGACATCATCATGTTCTCGGCGCTGTTTGCCACCTACGCCGTGCTGCACACGCAGACTGCGGGAGGCCCTGCGCCGCGTGATGTATTCGAACTCAAAGGGGTGGCCGTCGAAACGCTGGCACTGCTGTTCTCGAGTTACACCTGCGGTCTTGCGATCATCTTCTCGACGCGCAAGAACCTCGCGCTCTTTTACACCATGATGGCGGCTACGTTCGTACTCGGCGCCGTCTTCCTCGGACTCGAGATCAGCGAGTTCGTGCGCATGGTCGGCGCGCAGGCGGGTCCGTCGCGCAGCGCCTTCCTATCCTCGTTCTTTGCGCTGGTAGGGCTGCACGGCGCGCACATCAGCGTGGGGCTCTTGTGGCTGGTGTTCCTGTCAGCAGGTTTCGCCGTCAAAGGTGCGCGGCCTTTCCTGCAGCGCCGCCTGCGCTGCTTCGGCCTCTACTGGCACGCCCTCGACATCATCTGGGTGTCGCTGCTGTCGTTGGTCTATCTGATGGGAGTGCAATGATGCAGAAATCCACCACGGCTGCGGCGGCTGCCGCCGAACATCCGGATCACGCGCCGGGTGAGGACGAGCTCACCGACAGCGGCACGATCCTCAGTTACACCGCGGGCCTCGTTTTTGCCCTGTTGCTCACGGGGGCGTCGTTCTACGTCGCGCAGACGCAGCTGCTCTGGCCGCCCGGCATGCCGGTGGGGCTCGGCGTGCTCGCGATCGCGCAGATGGGCGTGCACCTGGTGTTCTTTCTGCACATCGGCAGCGGCCCCGACAATACCAACAACGTCCTGGCGTTGGCGTTCGGCGTGCTGATCGTCACCCTGGTGGTGTCCGGCTCGCTGTGGATCATGTCGAATCTCAATGGCAACATGATGCCGCCGGCGGCGATCATGGAGATCAATCACTGAATCGTTTCGATCATCTCGCGGACTTTATTGCTCAACTCCGCCATCACGAACGGCTTGGTGATGATGGCCATTCCAGGATCAAGATGTCCGTTGCCGACCACGGCGTTCTCTGCATAACCCGTGACAAACAGAACCTTGAGATTCGAATGATTGACACGCGCAGCGTCCGCGACCTGGCGGCCGTTCATGCCGCCGGGCAGCCCGACATCCGTGATGAGCAAGTCGATACGCGGCGCCGACTGCAGAATTTTAAGACCTGATGCGCCATCTTCTGCCTCAAGGGCCGAATAACCGGCCTCGAGCAGTACCTCGACGATCAGCATACGGACGATCGGCTCATCATCAATGACCAGGACGACCTCGCCGCTGCCGCTCACCGGTCCGCCGGCGATGCCACTCTCCTCGGTAGCTGTGATCTCGCCTGCGAAACGCGGCAGGTACAGACACATGGTCGTGCCCTTGCCGAGTTCGGTATAGATCCGCACCTGTCCTCCGGACTGCCGCACGAACCCATGGACCATCGACAAGCCGAGGCCTGTGCCTTGCCCGAGCGGCTTCGTGGTGAAGAACGGATCGAAGGCGCGCTCCATCACTTCGCGCGTCATCCCGGTGCCGGTGTCGGTCACGCAGATCGACAGATATTGCCCGGGCGGCAACTCGTGCGACTGGGCCGCACGCGCGTCGAACCATGTGTTCGCCGTTTCAATGGTGATCCGGCCTCCCGCGGGCAT
Source organism: uncultured Steroidobacteraceae bacterium (assembly GCA_964658805.1). GTDB lineage: Bacteria > Pseudomonadota > Gammaproteobacteria > Steroidobacterales > Steroidobacteraceae > Bog-1198. Next base: position 4,100 of record CAZZZU010000133.1, on the reverse strand, counting down.
GGCGTCGCGTGCGTTGATGGCGAGGTTGAGCAGCGCACTTTCGAGCTGCGCGGGATCGATCTGCGTGAGCCACAATCCGCCGGCGCCCACCACTTCCAGTTCGATGCTGGGGCCTACCGTACGACGAATCAATTCCTCCATGCCGGCGATGAGTCTATTGGCATTCGTGGGCTTCGGATCGAGCGTCTGGCGGCGGGAGAAGGCGAGCAGTCGCTGCGTCAGCGCCGCTGCGCGCCGCGCCGAGGTCTGCGCGGCATGGATATACCGCCCGAGCCCATAGGTGCGTCCTTCGGCCAGGCGTCTGTCGAGCAGCTCGAGACTGCCGCTGATGCCCGCGAGCAGATTGTTGAAATCGTGCGCGATGCCACCGGTCAACTGGCCCACCGCTTCCATTTTCTGCGCCTGACGCAGTGCTTCCTCCACCTGCATGAGTTCGGCGGTCCGCTCGCCGACGCGGCGCTCGAGTGTCTCGTTCAACTCGCGCAACGCGAGCTCGGCATTTTTGCGCGCGGTCACATCCTGAAACAGGATGGCGAGCTGGCGCCGGGCGGGGGGTTCGATGCGAAAACATTCGACGTCGAGGTGGCGGCGGGTCGCGACGAGCTCACGCTCGAAGCGGATCGGCTCGCCCGTGACGAGCACCGGACGGAACAGCGCAAGCCACTCGTCTGCCTCCTGCGCCGTCAACACGCCGTGAGCGGTCTTGCCAACGATATTCGAGAGCCCGGCATGCCGCTCGTAGGCCGGATTCGCTTCGCGATGCACGTAGTCGGAGAGTGCGCCTGCCGGTCCGTCGATGAACTCGACCACGCAGAAGCCTTGGTCGATGGTCTCGAACAGCGTCCGGTAGCGCGCCTCGCTGTTCCGCAAGCTTGCCTCGGCCGTCCGGCGCGCGATCGTGGCGCGGGTGCGCTCGGCGAATTCACGGGCCAGACCGACGTCAGCGTCGCTCCAGACGCGGGGCATCGCCGAATGCACGAATACTTCCGCCACCGCGCAGCCCGCCTCCATCACCGGGACATCGAGGCACGCGCGCACGCCGATCGCGCGAAACGCGGACGCGCGATCCGCCGTGCGGGGATCCACGTCGACGTCCATGACCGTCACCGCGCGACCGGCGCGCAATTCATCGAGATAGGTGCCGTAGTTCATGAAATCATGCACCCCTGAGACGTCGGGGAGCCCCGGCAGACTCCAGGTCCGGCCAACCGCAATCGTGCCGGCGCCGGCATCCATCTCGCCATAGCCGACCCGGCAACCACCGAGTGCCTCGCCCAGCAACTCGGCGGACGCATAGGCGAGTTCGGTTGGCCCGCCGATTGCCCGCAACCGTCCATCGAGCTTGAGCAGCGCTTCCCGGCGCCGCTCACCGCGGACCTGGTCCGTGACGTCATAGCCGCCGACAAAAATGCCGATGACCGCATCCTGATCATCGCGCACCGGCTCGTATTGAAAGTCGATGAATCGCTGCCCATCCAGACGATCCAGCGCGATCGGCACGGCATGCGCGGAAAACGCCGTGCCGGTGGAATAAACGCGATCGAGAAGCTCGTAGAAACCTTGATCGTCGAGTTCCGGGAGCACCTCGCGCACCGTTCGCCCGACGAACGCGCGCTGGCCGGCAATCTGTATATAGGCGTCGTTCACATAATCGAAGCGGTGTTCAGGCCCCGACAGCAAGGCGGCGAAGCCTGGCATCTGCTGCAACATCTGCCGTTGACGCTGGCGTTCGATTTGCAACCGCCGGTCCGCCGCGACCCGCTCCGTCGTGTCGGCCAGGATGCAGATCACGCCGGCGGGCACACCGTTTTCGTCCAGCACCGGCGAGTAGTTCAGGTCCATGAAGACCTGCTCCGAGCGGCCGAGACGGTAGAGCCTCAGCTCCTGATCCTTGTAAGTGAGCGTCTCCCCGGCCAGTACCACGCGCATCACATGGTCGTTGAAGTCGGCCACTTCGGGCCAGCCATCACGCACCTTGCAGCCGAGCAGCTGAGGGTGGCGGCGGCCCGCGAAGATGGAATAGGCGTCGTTGTAGAGCATGACGCCCTCGTTACCCCACAGCATCACCATCGGAAGCGGTGAGCGCAGCAGCAGACTGACGGTGGTTCGTAAACTCGGCGGCCACGATGCAATCGAGCCCAATGCGGTGGAGGACCAGTCATGCGCGGCAATCAACGCGCCGGCCTCGCCGCCGCGATCGAGAAACACCAGGGACTCGCTCAAATCTTCAGGCTCTCAACGGCATGAATTTTCCTCGACAAATTGTACACCGTGCCGCAGGGGAGTTTTTGCGCGGCGCCTCGCTTTACTTACTTGAAGCGCGCAGCCGACGGGCGTATACCTCGGATAACGAGGTATCACGGCATGACCGAAAGAAGCGCTCCGCTGATGGCAGGTATCCCAGAATTGGTCATCCTGACCCTGCTGGCCGGACGCGAGATGTACGGCTATGAAATCGCCCGCGCCATCAAGCTCGTCAGCAAGGACAGTCTGCGCATCGGCGAGGGCGTTTTGTACCCGGCACTGCATGCCATGGAAGCGCGCCATCTGGTGCGCACCCGGTCCGTGCACATCGAGGGCAGGGGTCGCATTTACTACCGCCTGACCGCAAGCGGCAAGACGCGGCTCGAACGACTGAGTACGGATTGGCGGCGCATGAGTGCCGGCGTTATGGCCGTGCTGGGGGAACGCACATGAGCGAAAGCCGTTTTGCATTGCTCCAGGAGGCTTTGATCGGCGCCGGCGTCGCGGCCTCACACGCGCGGCGTGCAGCGCGCGAAATCGAGTGTCACTTCCACGCGCTCGTCGATGCGGAATGCGCGCGCGGGACACGCCCCGAAGACGCGCGGCGCGCGGCGCATCTCGTCGTGGGCGCCGATGCCGCCTTGCTGCAGGAGTACCTGGCGCGACCCGAACTGCGCTCGTGGGCGGCGCGGCATCAAGCGCTCTGTTTCGGCCTCCTGCCGTTGCTGTGTTTTGTCGCGGCGTGCGCTGCATCGTTCGTGCTTGGCGCACTCCTGCACGCGTGCCTGGCGACTTATCTGCAACACGTTCAGATCAGGCCCGGCATCACGATGTTGATCGACCAGTTAACGCGCGCCTTGGTCCTCTGGGTTTTTCCGGCGCTCATCTGCGCGGTGTTTGCGACGCTGGCTTACCGCCAACGCGTGCCGCTGCGCTGGCCGCTGCTGGGATGTGGCCTGCTCTGCACACTGGCTGGCTTCATGAATCTCGAGGTCATGCTCTATGGGGGTCCGGAGTCAGGTTACGCCAAGGGCGGAATCGGGATATCACCCGACACCATCGCCGGGCAGGCGGCGCACGCCTTCACCCTGTTGGCACTAGTGCTGGCGCCGCTCCTTGTCTTTACGCAACGCCTGAAACGCCGCCTGCACGCGTGTTGAGTGCTTGCAGACATGCAGGACCGGCAACGTGCGAGAAAAGTCGGCTACTTCGCCATCGTTGCGCTGCTGCATGTCGTCATCGGCTGGCTCTTGCTCGCGAATGACAGGCTAGGCCGCTTCAGGGAACCGGTGGAGGCGACGACACTGGTGCTGCTCACGCTGCCGAGTCCCCCAGCGCGCAGTGCCGACACACCGAGTCGGCTCATTCTGCAGGACCGCGCCGCTCCGAAGCGCCCCAGCTCGGCCGCGCAGCAAAGGGCACCGGCGCGCACGAGTGCGGCAGACGGCGCCGTAACGCACGCGGCGCCAAGCTCGAGCGGCGCTGCGATCGACTGGAATGCCGAACTCGCTGCTGCTGCACGCGACAGCGCTGCCGACACGCGCACGCCGCAGCGAGACTTTGGCTTTCCGGGCCGTCCGTCGAAACCGCCCGCGGCGCACGAGTTCGGTTGGGACTATGCGCACACCCACCGCGTCGAGTCCCTGGAAGGCGGCGGCATTCTCGTCCATCTCAATGACCAATGCGTGCTCCTGCTGTTTCCCCTGCCGTTCGCCGCATGCGGCATCGGCAAAAAGCCGGCGAACGGCGAGTTGTTCAAGGACCTGCATGGTGACGCGGCCAAACCAGCGCCCTAGAAACGGCGCCGGAAATATATTCCCGCCGCACCCGGTCTAACCAAAAGCCGATTCAAGACT
>CAZZZU010000132.1:0-10034 GCA_964658805.1 uncultured Steroidobacteraceae bacterium | reverse complement strand
GGTGAGAGCGCCGGACAGGCGCTCGTCCAAGGCCGTCGCGGCGGCGCCTGTGGTGTCGGGCGGAACCGGTAACTTTGCGGTGCAGCTCGGCGCCTTCAAATCGAGTGCGGATGCCGCACACAAGCGCTGGGCCGAACTGACCCGAAGCTATCCAAAGTTATTCTCAGGGTTGACACCCAAGATCTCGCCCAAGAAAGGCGATACCGGCACGCTGTACCGACTGCAGGTTGCCAACTTGAGCGAAAAACATGCGCGCGAGATCTGTCACAGTTTGCAGGCGAGTTCGCAGGCGTGCGTGCTCGTGACCGGATAGCGCGCGTCACATAGTGACAGATTTCGTCACTCGCATTCTTTGGGGCAACGGTAACTCACTGATTATGTTGTGACGCGTCGTTGGCACAGCACTTGCTGTTACTGCTCATGGGATCACACATCGTTGGTTTGCTGAACAGTACGGACAGCCTCGAAGCGACGCTGCTGGTGCGGCGTCGGGACGGCCAGTTCGCGCTCACCCGGATCGACGCACGCGTGGCTGCGGCGGCGCGTGCAGCAGGTTCCTATCCGAACACGCCGCTCTACCGCTCTGCGTCGAAGGGCTCAGCGGCATAAACGCGCGGCCGCCGCAGTTCATCGAGAATGAACGCGTACTCCATCGCGATCTCGCGATAACGTTGAAAGCGGCCCGACTTGCCACCATGGCCCGCCTGCATCTCCGTGTGCAGTAGCAGTCGCTGCGAATCCGTCTTGAGCGAGCGCAACTTCGCCACCCACTTCACCGGCTCGTAGTACTGCACCTGACTGTCCCATAGGCCGGTGGTCACCAGCATGGCCGGATAGGCCTGGGCGCGCACATTGTCGTAGGGCGAATAAGACAACATGTAATCGTAAAAGGCGGGTGCCAGCGGATTGCCCCACTCGTCGTATTCATTGGTGGTCAGCGGGATGCTGTCATCCAGCATCGTCGTGACCACGTCGACGAACGGCACTTGCGCGACGAGTCCGCGGTAATCCCCGGGGCTCATATTGGCAATGGCCCCCATCAGCAGGCCGCCGGCGCTGCCCCCCATGGCGAATACGGCATCTTTCGCGGCATAGCCACGCGCTACCAGGGCATGGGTGACGTCGATGAAATCCGTGAAGGTGTTTTTCTTGTGCAGCAGCCGGCCGGTGTCGTACCACGCCCTGCCCATTTCCTGGCCGCCGCGCACATGCGCGATGGCGAAGACGAAGCCGCGGTCGAGCAGGCTCAGGCGGGCCGACGAAAACGCCGGGTCCATGGACAGGCCGTAGGAGCCGTACGCGTATTGCAACATGGGCCGGGTGCCGTCGGCCACGAAGCCCTTGCGATACACCAGGGACACGGGAATCTGCGTGCCGTCGCGTGCCGGCACGCGCAGGAACTCGCTGTGGTAGTCGGCCGGATCGAAGGGTCCGAGCACGGGATCTCGTTTCAGCAGCACCTGTTCCTGGGTGCGCACGTTGAAGTCATAGATCGTGGTGGGCGTCGTCAGGGACGAGTACGCGTAGCGCACGATGTCGGTGTTCATATCGGCGTTGACGGACATGCCGGTGGTATAGGCTGCTTCGTTGCTGGGGATGTAGAACTCCGCGCCGTTCCAGGGTTTGATGGCTACCTTGGCGAGTCCGCCATTGCGCACGGCGACGACCAGGAATTCTTCGAAAACGTCGAAGTCCTCGATCAGGGTGTCGTCGCGATGGGCAACCACGTCGCGCCAGTCGGCGCGGTCCGTGGTGCCGCCTGCGCCCGCACGGCCGGTGATCGGCACGCGCGCAATGCGAAAATTGCGTGCCTGGTGATTGGTGCGCACGATGAAGTCGTCGTGGTAATGCTCGATCTCATATTCGTGATCGCGTTCCGCGGGCAGGAAGGTGTGGAACGTGAGGGTCGGGTCGTCGGCGCGTGCATAGCGCCATTCGGAGGACAGGGTGCTCTCCATGTGGATGAACAGGAACGCGTCGGACTTCGACTTGGTGACGCCGGTGTAAAAGCTGGTGTCGGTCTGCTCGAACACCAGTTCGTCGTGGGCGGGATCTTGCCCCAACAGGTGTTTCTTGACGTAGAGCCCGAGCAGCGTTTCCGCATCCTTCTCGACATACAGCAGCGTGCGATTGTCGTTGGCCCACGCCGCGTCCGGCTCGACGCCGGTGATCATCGTGGGTAAGGTCTCGCCGGTGACGAGGTTTTTGAAACGCAGCGTGTACTGACGCCGACCCACGGTGTCTTCGCAATACGCCAGCAGGGTCGAGTCCGGCGAGATTTCGAGCAAGCCGATCTGGTAGTAGTCGCGACCGGCCGAAAGCACGTTCGCGTCCAGCAGGATTTCCTCCGGCGCATCGAGCGTGCCCTTTCGTCGTACGAAGATCGGGTGTTCCTGACCGGTCGCGAAGCGGGTGTTGTACCAGTAGCCGTTTTTGAAATAGGGCACCGATGAATCGTCCTGCTTCAGGCGCGCAACGATTTCGCCGTACAGCTCGTCTTCGAGCGGTTTGGCGTCGGCCATGCTGTGCTCGCGGAATGCATTTTCGGCGCGCAGATAGGCCAGCACGTCCGGGTCCGCGCGGGCGTCGTCACGCAGCCAGTAATAAGGATCCGTGCGCGTACCGTTCGGCGACGCGACGCTATGCGGACGCCGGGCGGCAATCGGCGGCTTCGGGATGGATTCGATCATGGGTGGGAGTATAGTCGGGAAGGCTAGGCACGCTGATTGCGTAGCCGCGAAGGGGCGACGCGATGCAAACTGTAAAACAGCTCCTGGAGATCAAGAGCGGCGACATATTCTCGGTGGGACCCGAGGATTCGGTGCGTGTGGCGATCGAAATGATGGCGATCCGCCACGTCGGGGCGCTGCTCGTGATGCGGCAGAACGAGCTGCTCGGGATCATCTCCGAGCGCGATTACGCCCGCAAAATCATCCTGAAGAACCGCAATTCGAGCGATACGCCGGTGCGGGACATCATGACGGTCGGGCCCGTCACCGTGACCGGCACCGATACGGTGCATCGCTGTATGGAACTGATGACCCAAGGCCGTTTTCGTCATCTGCCGGTGCTCGATGGCAACCGCGTGACCGGGATGCTGTCCATCGGCGACCTGGTAAAGGCGGTCATCCATGAGCAGTCGCAGCAGATTGAACAGCTCGAACGTTACATCGCCGGATAAATCCCGCTATTATCGAACCTACAGCCCCCCGCTTGGCGCGGCTCCAGTTCGTTTTTAACCGGTTTTAAGTTATTGTTTTGTCAGTAGATTCCGCGTGGTTCCGTGGGGTCCTAATAACCTTGGGCGAAATGTCATGGCTACCTTCAACGAGGATGGCGCGGCCGCCTGCCGCGTTCCCCCGGGCAGTGATCCGCGCAGCACCGATTGGGGCCTCGTGCGGCCATCGTATGAACGGGATTCCTGTGGTTTCGGCCTGATCGCGAGCCTCGATGATCAGGCCTCGCACTGGCTGATCGAAACCGCCATCACCTCGCTCAACCGCCTGACGCATCGCGGCGCCATCGCGACCGACGGCAAGACCGGCGACGGCTGCGGCTTGCTCATCAAGCAACCGACCAAATTCCTGCGTGCGGTTGCGCGCGATGCCGGCCTCAAGTTGTCGCCCCTGTTCGCGGCGGGGCTGGTGTTCCTGAATACCGATGCCGACAAGGCGGCGGCGGCGCGCGAGTTGCTGACGGCGGAGCTGCAACGCGAGAATTTAAAGGTGGCGGGTTTTCGACTCCTGCCCACTGATTCGTCGGCTTGCGGCAGCGAGGCATTGAAGACCTTGCCGCAGATGGAACAGATATTCGTCAATGCCGGCAACGACCTGGACGAGGCGACTTTCAACCGCAAGCTGTATCTCGCGCGGCGCCGCACCGAGAACAAGCTGGACCGCGTCGGTGCGGATCCGGCGTTCTACATCCCGTCGCTGTCGTCCGGCACCATCGTCTACAAAGGCATGGTGATGCCGCAGTTCCTCGCGGAGTTCTTCACCGACCTCAAGGATCCGCGCATGGAGGCGTCGGTGGTGGTTTTCCATCAGCGCTTCTCCACCAACACGCTGCCGCAATGGCGGCTCGCGCATCCCTATCGGTATCTTGCGCACAACGGCGAGATCAACACGGTGCAGGGCAACCGCTCCTGGGCGGTGGCACGTGGCCCGATCTTCCGCTCGCCGGTGCTGCCGGACCTGACCGACATCCTGCCCGTGGTGTCGCTCACCGGGTCGGATTCCTCCTCGCTCGACAACATGCTCGAGTTCATGCTGGTCGGCGGCATGGATCCCATGCAGGCGATGCGGATTCTGATGCCGCCCGCGTGGCAGTCGGTCGATATGATCGATGCTGACCTGAAGGCGTTCTACGAGTATTACGCCACGCACATGGAGCCCTGGGACGGTCCCGCGGGCGTGGTGCTCACGGACGGCCGCTACGCGTGCTGCGTACTCGACCGTAACGGCCTGCGGCCGGCCCGCTGGGTGATCACCAAGAACCGGCACATCACGATCGCCTCCGAGGCGGGCGTCTGGGATTACCTGCCCGAGGACGTCGTCAGGAAGGGGAAATTGGGACCTGGGGATATGCTCGCGCTGGATTTGCAGACCGGCGAATTCATGGACTCGCGCCGGGTCGATGAGATCCTCAAGTATCGCCATCCGTACAAGGCGTGGCTCAAGCGCGGTGTGCGCTATCTGCAGACCGATCTGATCGATCCGCGCCTCGCCGCCGAACCGTTCGATCCGGATACGTTGTCGTTTTATCAGAAGCTGTACAACGTCTCGGCCGAGGAGCGTGACGAGATCATCCGCGTGCTCGCGGAGGACGAGAGCGAGGCGGTGGGCTCGATGGGTGATGACACGCCCATGCCGGTGCTCTCCAGGAAAGTGCGCTCGCTGTATGACTACTTCCGGCAGCAGTTTGCACAGGTCACCAATCCGCCCATCGACAGCCTGCGCGAAAGCATCATGATGTCGTTGCTGACGCAGATCGGCATGGAAGCGAACATTTTCGTGCCTGCGCAACAGCATGCCGAGCAGGTGGCCCTGTCATCGCCGGTGCTGTCGCAGCGCAAATTGCGACAGATCGTGGCGCTCGCCGACGATGGCCTGCCGAACGAGTTCATCGATCTGCAGCATGACGAAAATCTCAGCCTCGAGCAGGCCATCGGCGCGGTCTGTGACCAGGCCGAGGCAGCGGTGCGCGAGGGCAAGATCGTGTTGCTGCTGTCGGATCGTTACCCGGTCAAGGGCAAGCTGCCGATCCACGCGTTGCTCGCCACCGGCGCCGTGCACCATCGACTGGTGAAGACCGGCCTACGCTGCAAATGCAACATTTTGGTGGAAACGGGCACGGCGCGCGATTCGCATCATTTTGCCTGTCTGATCGGCTATGGCGCGACTGCGGTGTACCCGTACCTGGCTTATCAGACGTTGTTCGACATGATGCGCAAGGGTGCGCTGAGCATGGAAGCCAGCAATCGACAGGAACTCGGCCGCAGCTACCGTCGCGGCATCCGCAAGGGCCTCTTCAAGATCATGTCCAAGATGGGCATCTCCACCATCGCGAGCTATCGCAGCGCCCAGCTGTTCGAGATCGTGGGCCTGAGCGATGAGGTGGTGAAGCTGTGCTTCGAGGGCTCGGAGAGTCGCATTCAGGGAGCGGATTTCACCGACCTGAAGGCGGACGCCGAGTACCTCGCGCGCCGCGCCTGGGATCGCGCCGAGACGGTGGAACAGGGCGGCCTGCTCAAGTACATGCACAACGGTGAGTACCACATGTACAACCCGGACGTGGTGGCGACCTTGCAGTCGGCAGTGCTGAGCGGTGATTACGAGCAGTACAAGGCGTTCGCCGCGCTGGTCAACGACCGGCCGGTGTCCGCGATTCGCGATCTGTTGAAACTGCGTGCTGCCGGCGCGCCGATTGCGATCGAGGAAGTCGAGCCGATGTCGGCGGTGCTGGCACGCTTCGACAGTGCCGGCATGTCCTTGGGCGCGTTGTCGCCTGAAGCGCATGAGGCGCTCGCCATTGCCATGAACCGGCTCGGCGCACGCTCCAATTCCGGCGAGGGTGGTGAGGACCCGGCGCGCTACGCCACCGAGAAGAATTCCAAGATCAAGCAGGTGGCCTCCGGTCGCTTCGGTGTGACGCCGGAATATCTGATCAATGCCGAAGTGCTGCAAATCAAGGTGGCGCAAGGCGCCAAGCCCGGTGAAGGCGGCCAGCTGCCCGGCCACAAGGTGAACGACATGATTGCGCGGCTGCGCTTCGCGCGGCCGGGGGTGGGATTGATATCGCCGCCACCGCATCACGACATTTATTCGATCGAGGACCTTGCGCAGCTGATCTTCGATCTGAAGCAGGTGAACCCGGCCGCCCTCGTGTCGGTCAAGCTGGTGGCGGAACCCGGCGTGGGCACGGTGGCGGCAGGCGTCGCCAAGGCGTACGCCGATCTGATCACCATCTCCGGCTACGACGGCGGCACCGGCGCGAGTCCGTTGTCGTCGATCAAGTACGCCGGCACGCCCTGGGAGCTCGGTCTTGCCGAGACGCACCAGACCTTGCGCGCCAACGAACTGCGGCATCGCGTGCGCTTGCAGACCGACGGCGGTCTGAAGACGGGGCTCGACGTCATCAAGGCTGCGCTCATCGGTGCGGAAAGCTTCGGCTTCGGCACGGCGCCGATGGTGGCGCTCGGCTGCAAGTATTTGCGCATCTGCCATCTCAATAACTGCGCCACCGGCGTCGCCACCCAGCACAACGTGCTGCGCGCGCGCTTCTTCGTGGGGTTGCCTGAGATGGTGATGAACTATTTCAAGTTCGTCGCGCAAGAGTGCCGTGAAATCATGGCCTCCATGGGCGTGCGCTCCGTGGCCGAACTCATCGGCCACACCGAGCTGTTGGAGATCCTGCCGGGCGAAACCTCGAAGCAGCGCAAGCTTGATCTCACGCCGCTGCTCGCCAATTCCGGCCTGGTGTCGGACGAGCCGCAGTACTGCATCGATCCGCACAACGAGCCGTTCGACAAAGGCGTGCTCGCGGAACGGATGTTGGAAGACATGCGCGCGGCCATCAACGAGAAGTCAGGGGGCGAATATGCCTATGACGTGAAGAATTTTCATCGCTCCATCGGTGCCCGCATCTCGGGTGAGATCGCGCGACGCTGGGGCAACCTGGGAATGGCTGATGCGCCGCTCATCGTCCGGCTCACCGGCTCGGTAGGACAAAGCTTTGGCGTCTGGAACGCGGGCGGCCTGCACCTGCACCTCGAAGGCGAGGCCAACGACTACGTCGGCAAGGGCATGGCGGCCGGCAAGATCGTGCTCAAGCCCTCGTCACGGGCGGGCTTCGTCGCGCGCGAGACCATCATCATGGGCAACACCTGCCTGTACGGCGCTACCGGCGGCGAACTCTATGCGGCAGGCGTCGCCGGCGAACGCTTCGCCGTGCGCAATTCCGGTGCACTCGCCATCGTCGAGGGCACCGGTGACCACTGCTGCGAATACATGACCGGCGGCATGGTGTGCGTGCTCGGCCGCACCGGCATCAATTTCGGCGCGGGCTTCACGGGCGGCTTCGCCTACGTGCTCGACATGGAGCGCGACTTCGTCGATCGGTACAATCACGAGCTGATCGATATTCATCGCGTCTCGCCGGAAGGCATGGGCACGCACGTGCAGCATCTGCGCAACCTGATCGAGCGACACGTTGCCGAAACCGGCAGCGTCTGGGGAGAGCAGATCCTGAACGATTTCCGCACGTACATCGGCAAGTTCTGGGTGGTCAAGCCGAAGGCTGCGGCCATCGGCACGCTGCTCGAAAACCTGCGCCGCGCCGCATAGGCCATGGCTGATCGAACCCTGCAGTTTCTCGACATACCGCGTCGGGACCCGGACAAGCTCGGCGTCGAGATACGCTCCAAGCAGTTTCGCGAAATCTATGCGCAGTACAGCCCGGAGACCGCTTCGCAGCAGGCCGGCCGCTGCCTGTCGTGCGGCAATCCGTTCTGCGAGTGGAAGTGCCCGGTGCACAACTACATCCCGAACTGGTTGAACCTGATCAACGATGGCAAATTGTTCGAGGCCGCTGAACTCTCGCATCAGACCAACTCGCTGCCCGAAATGTGCGGCCGTATCTGTCCGCAGGATCGGTTGTGTGAAGGCGCCTGTACCTTGAACGACGGACTCGGTGCGGTCAGCATCGGCGCGATCGAAAAGTACATCACGGACGAGGCGTTCCGGCTGGGCTGGAAACCCGACATGACGCATGTGGTGCCGACCGGCAAGCGCGTCGCCGTGATCGGCGCAGGTCCGGCCGGACTTGCGTGTGCCGACGTGCTCGTGCGCAACGGCGTGCAGCCGGTGGTGTTCGATCGTTATGCGCGCATCGGCGGTTTGCTGACCTTCGGCATCCCGCCTTTCAAGCTCGAGAAAGAGGTCGTTGAAAAGCGCCGTGAGGTCATGGAGGGGATGGGCGTCGAATTTCGACTGCAGGTCGAGGTGGGCCGCGACATCTCTTTCGATGCGCTGACGGCTGAGTACGACGCGGTGTTCCTCGGCATGGGCACATATCAGTACGTCAAGGGCGGTTTCAGCGGCGAGAACCTGCCCGGGGTGCATGAGGCGTTGCCTTATCTCGTGGGCAACATCAATCGCGAACTGGGTTTGGATGCGGTTGAGCCTCCCTTCGTCGACATGCGCGGCAAACGCGTGCTGGTGCTGGGCGGTGGCGACACCGGCATGGACTGCAACCGCACTGCCATCCGCCAGGGTGCCGCGAGCGTCACCTGCACCTACCGGCGCGACGAGGGCAACATGCCGGGCTCGCGCCGCGATTACAAGAACAGCAAGGAAGAGGGCGTGACTTTTCTCTTCAACCGACAACCGATCGAGATCGTGGGTACTGATCGGGTGGAAGGCGTGAAAATGGTGGAGACGCGCTTGGGCGCCTCGGGACCGCGCGGCCGCCGCGTCGCCGAGGTCGTGCCGGGCACCGAAGAAACGGTGCCGGCCGACGCCGTCATCGTCGCTTTCGGGTTCCTGCCTGACCCCGCGCCCTGGTTCGAGAGCGGCGGAATCGAGCTGCACGGCAATGGCCGCGTGCGGGTGTCAACCGCGCCGCAGTCGTTGTTTAAAACCACCAACCCGAAAGTCTTTGCGGGCGGTGACATGGTGCGGGGCTCCGATCTGGTGGTCACCGCGGTGTTCGAAGGGCGTGAAGCGGCGAAGGGCATGCTGCGTAGTTTTGGAGTTCGCATATGAGCCGGCCGTACGTCACCTGCCACATCTTGAGCACCGTCGATGGTCGCATCGTCTCCAAGGCATTGGGCAATTCGGCCAGGCTGTTCGAGTCGACGGCCGCGCAGGTCAAGGCCGATGCATGGCTGGTCGGCCGCACCACCTTCCAGGAATTTGCGAGCAAGAAGGCACTTCGCAAGCGCCGGGGTCGCTTCAGGGTGCCGGCCGGGGATTTCGTCGCACCGTACGACTCCAAGACGTTTGCGGTGGGGATCGATGCGCAAGGAAAATGCCGCTGGGATACCAATATGATCGATACGGAACACCCTATCGAAGTGTTGACCGAGTCGGTGTCGAATGAATATCTCGATCACCTGCGCGGCCAGGGCGTCTCTTATGTTTTCGGTGGCAAGCGCGAGCTTAATCTGTCGCGGGTGCTGACCAAACTCGGTCGCCTCTTTCCCATCAAGCGGATCCGCATCGATGGCGGCGGCGGCGTAAACGGCTCTTTTCTTGCCGCGGGCCTGGTAGATGAGTTGAGTCACGTGATCGCGCCGGGCATCGATGGCGGCGATGAGTCGCCGACGATCTTCGACGTCGGCGGAATGGGTGCACCGACGCGCTTGCGGCTGAAGTCAACGCGACGGCTGCGCGGCGGCGCGCTCTGGTGCCGTTACAAGGTGCTCGAGCCGGTCTGAAATTTCAGGGCGTGCCGGAGTATGCACTGTTTCGCCGCGCTCCATATTGAGGTCCGAAAACGGCGAGTATCGGCGCGCGGGCGGGCGTAATCTTCGC
>CAZZZU010000131.1:0-10200 GCA_964658805.1 uncultured Steroidobacteraceae bacterium | reverse complement strand
CTGCCGTGGGTGCGACTTTTGATCCGTCGCGCGAAGCCCGGCCTGAGTGCTGCGGTACTCGACGGCATCAACGCGACCCGTAGCGATTTGATCGTGGTCATGGATGCCGATCAGAGTCACCCGCCGGAGCAGATCCCCGCGCTGCTCGATTCGCTGGCGCTCGGCGCTGAGATCGCTGTGGGTTCACGGTTCACCGAAGGCGGCACCACCGCGGATGACTGGGGACCGTTTCGCTGGCTCAACAGCCGCGTAGCGACCGTGCTGGCCTTGCCGCTCACGCGCATCAAAGATCCCATGAGTGGATTCTTTGCGATCCGCCGCCGCACCTTGGAATCGGGGGCGCTGTTGAATCCGATCGGCTACAAGATTCTTCTCGAAATCCTCGTGAAATGTCGCTGCCGCATGATCGCCGAAGTGCCGATTCACTTCGACAATCGTCGTCATGGCAGCAGCAAACTGTCGGTGCGCGAGCAGATTCGTTATTTCCAGCACCTGCGCCGTCTGTATACGTTTCGCTTCGGGACGTGGTCGCACCTGCTGCAATTTCTGGTTGTCGGTGCCTCAGGTCTGGCCGTGAATCTCGCGGTCCTCACCTTGCTGCTTCGGAGTGGGATGGAAAAGTTGCCAGCGGTGGCGGGCGCCATCGCAGTTTCGCTGCTCTGGAATTTCATCCTGAACCGGCACTTTGCTTTTTCTTATGCGCGCGATCGGCCGTTCGCACCGCAGTTCCTGGCGTTCGTCGCTGCCTGCTCCGTCGGCGCCGCCGTCAATTTTTTCACGACGATCAAACTTTCGGCGTATCTGACCAGCACGCAGCTGGCCGCCATCGCCGGTGTTGCAGCAGGAACGGCCTTCAACTTTGCCGCCAGCCGTTTCCTCGTTTTCCGCGCACGGCACGTGAAGCATTGAACCAACGACTGTTTAAACTTATGCGCAAAACAAAACCTCCTGCCGCCTCGCGCTTCGCGTATGACGGTCTCAATCGCGTCATACACGAACGTGCGCGTTTGAGTGTATTGACCTGCCTGCTGACCCACGCTGAAGGGCTGGCATTCAACGAACTCAAGGAGCTGTGTGCATTGACTGACGGCAATTTGAATCGTCATCTGCTCGTGTTGGAAGAAGCAAAACTCGTGAACGTGTCCAAGGTGACCGAATCGACGCGCCTGGTAACACGCTGTCGGATCACCGCGCTTGGGCGCAAACGCTTCGGCGAATATTTGGCGGTGCTCGAACAAGTCATTCTCGACGGCGCCACAGCGGCCGGCGATGGCGTGCGGGGACTCGCTGCTGTGCCGCGCAAGTAGTCGCACAACCTCTGCCCGCATCGACGCGCGGGCCATGCGGGTATCCCGCAGTTCCAAATTGCGGCATTCACGTAAGGTGACCTTCGCACTCATGTAGAGCAGTGCGTCAAGCGCGACGCACCACTAGCAAACTGTGACGCTTTCGTCCGTTCGCGCAAAAAAATATTTTTCTAGGTGCAGTGTTAAGTCACATCGCGTGGCGGCATTCCCTCATGTCTGCGCAAAGCAACGCTTTGTCCTCGTCGGCGCACACCTCTACCTTGTGCCGTGCGTCATTTACTTTCTCGAGGAAATACCTTTGAAAAATATCCCGTTACGACCCATCAAGCCTTACCCCCTGGTCGCGTTCAGCTGCGGCGTCATGCTGAGCTTGATGAGCGTAGTGGCGCCGGCCCATCAGCGCGCCGGCTTTGCGCCAATCGAAGACGCGACGGTCGGTCCGGCTAATGAGAACGACACCACACCGCAGCTGTCGCAGTTCGCCACCTCTGCGGCCACTGCAAGTGGTTGTGGTCATACCGGCAGCCGCACCGGCCAGTTCACATCAACCACCACCGACGGCAAGGGAAAGTCCCGTACCTATCTCGTGCAGGTGCCGAGCGGTTACGACAGGAACAACGACTATCAGCTGATCTTCGTATTCCACGGCGCCGGCGGTAATTCCTCACAAGCCTATTCCTGGGGTCTGCAGAACGCGCCCAACGCTTCGGAAAATGCGATCTTCGTCTACCCGCAGGGCATTCCCTACCAGAATTATGGCGTCGGTTGGGATGACACCAAAGCGGGTTACGACCTGCCGTTTTTTGACAACATGGTGAAGAACGTCGAGGCCGCGTACTGTATCAACACAACGCGAGTCTTTGCTGCCGGCTTCTCCTGGGGTGGGGATTTTGTGACTGCGCTCGCCTGCACACGCGGCGCCGTGGTACGTGCAGCGCAGATCAATTCGGCCACCGATGAATTCAACGACGAGACCAGCTCGCGCACATATCAGAACTCACCATGCCCGTCCACAACGCATCCCGCGGTCCGCTATCAACACGCGGTCAACGGCGACTCGGAATATCCGGCGCCCTTGTTTGCAACCTCGTCGAGATTGTTTCAGCGCTTCAACGGTTGCGGCACGGCCACCACCGTCGTCAAATCGACCGTGAGCGGACAGGTCTGCGTATCGCACAACACCTGCACCAAGCAGCTCATCGAGTGCGCGTTTCCGTCGAGCATCGGTCACAACTTGCCGGCGAATTGGGCCAGCGACACCTGGTCGTATTTCCAGACTTTTCAATAGCACGCAGGCAATGGTGCCTTCAACTGCCCTGTCACTGCGACCCGGTCGGCCAAGAGGCGGCCGGGTCGTTGCCGTGAGGCCCTGGGTGCTATGATTTGCCGATGTTGTCTTCGCATGGCAAATGGCCACGCACACAGCGCCGTAAGCGCCGCTCCGCCCTACGACCCAAACCCTACTGGCTGAGCGCGTTATACGCATCACTGCTTGCCACATTGCTCTGGGTGGGGGTGAATGGCCTCTATCAAGTGATACGCAAGCCCACAGAGCTTTTTTTCCCGGTGAGTGGCGCACTCAACAAATCGCCCTCGCAAGCCTGGCGTGAGTATCGCGGCGAGTTTCAGCGCGCTTCGACAGCCGCACTTTCTGCAGAGTTCCTCGCGGCACTGGCACAAACCGAGAGCACGGCCAATCCCATCGCACGCCCCGACTGGCGTTGGTCCTGGAGTCTGAACCCATTGCATGTCTATCGGCCGGCATCGACGGCAGTGGGGATGTACCAGATGACGGACGGCAATTTCTACCAGGCGAAAAGGCTCTGCATTCGTGCACACGCAGTCCAACATGATTGCTGGAAGAATGCGTTTTACTCGCGGGTGTTTCCGGCTGATGCGATTGAAATGACCTCCGCATATCTCGATACGACCGTCAGTGAGATCATCCAGCGGCGACATCGGCATGCGTCGATTGAGCAAAAGGAAAATCTCGCTGCGCTGGTGCATCTATGCGGCCCCGGCGTCGGCGACCTGTATGCATCGGCTTTCTTTACGCTGCCCTCCGCGCAGCACTGCGGCTCGGAAAATCCCCGCCGGTACGTCGCCCGCGTCGCAAGCTACCGACGCGTGTTCGAAGAATTGTCGAGCAACAATTAGCGCCTGACAATTTTGACGCCAAACGAAGGTTTACCGCACAATCCTCCCATGCCCGACGCCGCACTCAGTCATTCCAAACCTATGAATTTCGTGGTGACTGCCGATCGCGAGCGCGCCAAGGCCTTTTATGCAGGGGTGCTTGGGTTGACTCTCACGAGCGAGGATCCCTTTGCGGCGGTCTTCGATCTGAACGGTACGATGCTGCGCATCTCGACCGTGCCGGGTCACCGCGGCGCCGCCCATACCGTGCTCGGTTGGGTGGTAAATGACATCGAGGCCACCGTGCGCGGGCTCGTTACGAAGGGCGTGCAATTCAAGCGTTATGACGGTTTCGAACAGGACCCCTTAGGGATCTGGTCGCCGCCGGGCGGCACGACGCGGATCGCGTGGTTTCTCGACCCCGACGGCAATAACCTTTCCTTGACCCAGTTCTGATCGAATAAACTGGCTGGATGCGTAACTTTCCCGTCACGCCGATTGACGCAGTATTGCTGTTGACGGCGTTTGCCGCCGGGGCGGTGGACGTCATCAGTTTTGCGACGTTGGGCGGGGTTTTCGCGTCTGCGATGACGGGCAATTTTGCACTGCTCGCGTATTACGTAGCTCACCGCGAATCGCAGTCCGCGCTGGGTTCGATCGTGGCGCTGCTGGGGTTCGTCATCGGCTGCGGCCTCGGCGTACTACAGCGCCGCGGCCAGCCGCAGCACCAGGCCATCTCGATGCTATTGGTCACTGAAGCCGGCCTGTTGTTGTTCTTCGCCTTGTCCTATCTGTGGACGTCGCATGCAGCGAATGCGCCGTCCGACCATTTACAGATTCTATTGCTGGCGGCAGCGATGGGATTTCAGGCTGTGGTGGGCCAGACCATCAACCAAACCACGATCGTATTCACCACCACCTTGACGCGATTGGTGAGTGCGATCGCCGACGCATTCGCCAATCGCGACACATTGGGCCTCAAGGACGTAAAAATTCAGATCGCAGTCGTCATGGCTTATCTGTTTGGCGCCCTGCTCGCAGGCGCGCTGACCGTTCATAAGGTCGACTCAGCTGTACTGTTGCCCTTCGCGGGCGTGGCCATTGCACTGGCCGTGCATCGCTATTCGGTGCCGACCCGTCGCTAACCCTCAGGTTGCCATCCGCCGCCCAGTGCCTTGAACACCGCAATCTGGTCTTGCACCAGCGTGGCGTCGGCTGCCGCCACCGAGGCGTCGATGGTCACCAATGATTGCTCCGACGACAAGAGATCCAGGTTGCTCACCGAGCCGGCGACAAATTGCTCGTGCGACATGCCGAAAGCGCGGTGGGTCTTTTCTTGCGCATCGGCCAGCAAGCGGCGATTGTCCAGCGCAGCACCGTAAAGGGCCAATGCCTCCTCGGTTTCTTTGAGGGCGCCGAGCACGACCACATCGAATTGCGCCAGGGCGGCCGCTTGATTGGCTTTCGCCTGCCGAATGCGCGCACGCGCGCCGGTCTGATTTGGAAAAGACCAGCTGATTGCGGGGCCGACTCCCCAGGCGAGGCCAACGTTCTTCACGAGTTCAGTGACGTCGGTGGCAGCACCGCCGAGAAAGGCACTCAATCGGATCGTAGGATAAAGGTCGGCGGTACTGATACCGATCTGTGCCGTGGCCGCAGCCAGGCGGCGTTCGGCCTGGCGCACGTCGGGTCGCCGCTTGAGCAGCGCAACGCCGTCGCCGAGCGGGATCAGCGCCGCCAGCTGCGGGGCGACCTTGCAGGTTTCCAGGTCGCGAGGTCCATCGGCGGGCGTGCGACCCAGTAAAGCGGCCAATTCGAACAGCGCGGCACGCCGGCGACCCTCGAGTGGCGCGATGGCCGCGCGGACTTGCGATTCCAACGCCTGGGCACGAATTACGTCGTACTCGGAATTCGCTCCGGCCTCGTGCCGATGCACCGTGATTTCGGTTTCATGCGCGATCACATCCAGCGAACGATGCGCAGCGGTCAACTGCTCGCCGCCGGCGCACACGGCCGCATAGGCACGCGCCGTCTCGGCCGCGACGATGACCTTGACCGCATCGCGCGCCGCCGCCACGGCATCGGCATTGGCATTGGCCGCCTCGATGGCCCTGCTCACCCGGCCGAACAGATCGATCTCGTAGCCGACGCGCAGTGCATCGTCGAACAGCCAGACGTTCTGCGGCGGACGCCCGCCGAGTTCCAGGATCTCGTCGGTGACAGGATCGCGGCCGTAGGTTCCACCCGCCGCAAAGAGCGTGGATGGATAACGCCCGGTACGCGCCTGCGCCACCACGGCGGCGGCGGCCTGCAGATTCGCCTGCGCAACGGCGAGGTTGCGGTTGACATGCAACGCTTCGGCGAGCAGGGCGTCAAGGCGCGGATCCTGATACAGGCGCCACCAGGCATCCGGTGGCGGCTCCGCAGTCTCGGCATCGGCGCGTGCCGCCACCCAGGAGTCAGCGTGCACCGGCAGCTCAGGCTTGACGTAGTCGGGACCGACCCGGCAGCCGTTGAGCAGCGTCACGAGCGTCGCCATGACCGCACAAAGAACCGGTCGCCGTGTCATGCGACCGGTTCCTCGCGTTGCCGGAACAGCGGCATCGCCGAGGCGGGGCCTTTCGGGGCCGGCTTGTACAACACCAGCAATACCAGAATCACGGCCGTCATGACGCCCAGCACCACGAAGCAATCCATCACCGCCTGCATCACCGCGGCGCGGCGCACGACGCTGCTGAGCACTGCCACGCCGCGACTTGCTGCGCCCGACGGATCGAACAGCCGCGTCGTGGCGGCACCATAAGCACGCATCCGCTGCAGCACGTCGGCATCGCCGCGCTGCAGGTGCTGTCCGATGTGATTCGACGCGACCTGAGTGCGAACCCGTGCCAGAGTCACCACGAACGCGGTGCCGAGCTCCCCGCCCATGAGACGCGCGGTCTGCAAGGCGGCGCCAAAGGTCAGCGCCTGCTCCGGCTTCAAATGCAGGATGGCGAAAAACAATACCCCGGACAGCGCGAAGCTCTGTCCCATGGCCTGCATCAATTGGGACGGCAAAAATTGATCCGAACCCCAGATCGGGGTGATCTGATAGGCCACCAGCAAAAACGCCACGCTGATCAGCACGAAACCAAGCGCCGCCACCAGGCGCGCATCGGTGCGCCGTAACATCAACGCGGACAGCGGGCACAGCACCAGCTGCGGCGCAGCGATCCAGAACAGCGTCTCGCCCACCTCGAGCGCACGGAAACCGCGCACCGAGCCTAAGAAAAATGGGATCAGATAAGCAGTACCCAGGATGGTCAGCCGCAGAAAGGCCACCAATAGCAGCAGTCCCTGAATCTCCTTGGAGAACGCGAGCCTGATGTTCAAGAGCGGATGCGGCGTGCGTGCCTGGTGCACCAGAAAACAAATCAACAAAAAGGCTCCTGCCAGCAGCAATCCGCAGATCAAACCCGAATTGAGCCAGTCGAGCCGGTTGCCCTGATCCAGCGCCGCGTACACGAGGGCAAGCCCCAGGCCGCTCGAAGCCATGCCGAAATAGTCCGGCGGCGGCCGCGCGACGTCCGGGACCTGTACCGCCACACCAAAGCGCAGGCACAACGTCATGATGAGTGCCAAGGGCACGTTCTGCCAGAAAATCCAGCGCCAGGAGAGATGTTCTACGTACCATCCCTCGAGCGAGGCCGAGATATTCAGAGACAATTCCAGATTGAGTGCGTAGAGCGCGATGCCGAACACCCAGTAGCGTGGCGGTGTGTTGCGCAGGACATAGCTCAAGGTCAGCGGCACAAAGAAGCCGGACGCCAGCCCCGCCAGAAACTGCATGCCGAGCAACAGCGGCAGGGTCCCGCAGAGCGGCGTCAGCAACGAAATGGCGGCAAAACTGGATGACGCCGCCATGAGCACCCGGCGCGGCCCATGCACCGATCCCAGATAAACCGCCACCAGGGCGATACACATCTGCGCCACGGTTTGTGCGGTGGTGATCCAGGCGCCGTCATCGAAACCCGCGCCCACGGCGCCGCGGATATCGGCAAGACCAAAACTCGAAAGACGCCCGTTGAGCGTCGAAATAAATGTGCCCATCAGCACTGCGGTCAGACCCAACCACGGAATAGGCGGCGCAGACGCTGCCCCTGGCGCGGGTAGTGGCAGCGTCGCGCTCATCTAGGCGCGCCGTCGCGCGCGTCGACCCGCGCGGTCACGGACATGCCCGGCAGCAATCGTCCCGCCAAACCATCGACCTCGTCGATGACGATCTTGACGGTGAGCCGCTGCACCACCTTGGTGAAATTGCCGGTGGCGTTGTCCGGCGGCAGTAACGCAAACTGGGCACCCGATGCCGGTGCGAATGCGCTGACGTGACCACGTAATGTGTGGCCTGGAAACGTATCCACGCTGATTTCGGCGTGCTGATTCACCGCCATGTGCGTCAACTGCGTCTCTTTGAAGTTGGCGATCACCCACACGTTCGGCAGCGGCGTCAGCGTCGTGATCTGGCTGCCGACGCCCACATATTGTCCGGGTTTGACCTGGCGTTGCGCGATGACGCCATCCTGCGGCGAGCGGATCGTGGTGTAACCGAGATTCAACGTCGCGACCTCGAGATTCGCTTGCGCCGCGGCAATGCTCGCTTCGTTTTGCTGTTCTTGCGCCTTCAACACCCCGAGCTGTCGCTCGGCGGCCTGCGTCTGCGCGCGGGTCTGGCCCAGCTGCGCGGTGATCTGGGCGCGCCCGGTCTCCAATTTTTCCGAAGCTTCTGTGGAAGATGAACCGGTGGCGAGCAGGCGTTGCTGACGCGCCAGGTCACGGCCATTCTGAGCAGCGAGCGCACTTGCCGATGCGACCAAGGCGTGCGCTGCCTGAATGTTCGCGAGTTGTAATTCACGTTGCGCGCGCAAGCCTTCCGCCTGCGCCCGCGCCGATGCGACCGAGGCTTCCGCCTGCGCCACGGCGGCCTGGTAATCGCTCTCGACGATCTGCGCCAGCACTTGACCTGCATGCACGTGCTCGAAGTCTTGTACGGGAACTTCACGGACGTAGCCGCCTACCTTGGCGGCAATCGGCGTCAAGTCGGCCTGCAGAAATGCATCGTCGGTGACCTGCCAACCCGGCCCGCCCACCCACCGATTCCAGCGCGTGGTGACGACCAGCACGATGCCGATGGCGACGGCGAACACGAGGATTCGCCAGGTGTATTCGAACGCCTTGTTCCAGTCCATTCGGGCCATCGCCCAGCGTATCACCCGCTACGCGCGCGTGGCTACGGCGCGTCGGGGGCCGGGACGGTGAATGCCAGTCGTGCACCGCCTAGCGCACTCGTCGAGGCGACGATGCTGCCACCGTGCGCATTGATGATGGCGCGGCAAATGGTCAGGCCGAGGCCGGCGCCACCGGTGTTGCTCTCGTCACGACCGCGGTGAAACTTTGCGAATAACAGCTCAGGGTCACCACTTGGAAATCCCGGACCATCATCATCGACATAGACGTGCACGAACGGCGCATCGAAACGTGCGCTGACCGACACCCGCGTGCCCGCTGGGGTATGTTTGCTGACATTCTCCAGCAGGTTCATGAATACCTGTAACAGCAGCGGACCATCAGCCAGTATGGGCGGCAGGTCCTCCGGAATATCGAGCATGACCTGATGGCTGCTCAGGCGACTGGTCAGGCGGGCCAGCGCCGTAGCCAGGATCTCGTCGATGGACTGCCACTCGCGGCGTAGCGCGATCTCCCCGGACTCCAGTCGCATCAATTCGAGCACGTTGGAGATGATTTCGGACATCTCCTGGGCCTTGGCTTCGATGGAGGCGCTCAGCATGCGGCGCGCATCGGCATCGAACTGCATGGTGGGATCATTGAGCGCGCTGCTCGCTCCTGCGATCACGGCCAGGGGCGTACGCAGATCATGCGAAATGGAAGCAAGCAAGGTATTGCGCAACCCTTCCTTTTCGACCGTGACGCGTGCCGTCTCCGCCTCTTGGGCAAGCTCCACCCGCTCGAGTGCGAGGCCGATTTGACCGGCAAAGGTTTCCAGCAAATGACGCTGTTCCGGTAACAACAACCGCCGGCGTTGCGTCGGCTCAACTGCCAGCACACCGAGATTGCCCTGGCTGCCCTTGAGCGGCAGATACTGTGCGAGCGCCGCCGGCAACGTATCCGTCCCGAAGCCCGCCGCCACGGTGTGATCGAGCACCCACTGGGCCACCGACAGATCACAGCCGCGCAGCGACTCTGCGAGCGGCGCCGCGCGCGGATGGAGCAGGCGTCCGCGCGCATCCGGTACCAATACCACTGCGCGGCTGGCGAACGTTTCCGCCACGTGTTTGACGCCAATGGCCGCCAGGTTCTCGAGGCCACGGGTCGCGGCGAGTTCCCGACTCATGGCATACAACGATGCGGTGCGGCGCTCACGTGCACCGGCCACCCGCGTTTGCGCTCGTACGCTTGCCGCCAGACTCGCAATGGTCAGCGCCACCACCAGCATGACTGCGAACGTCACGACGTACTGAAAATCCGAGACCGCAAAGGAAAAACGCGGCGGCACGAAGAAAAAATCATAGGCCACGATATTCGTGACCGCGGCGAGGCTCGCCGGCAAGCGGCCGAGCCGCAGCGCTGCAATCGTCGTGCCGAGCAGGTACACCATCACCAGATTCGTCAAGGCAAAATGGCCGTACATCAATGCGGCCACCGCGGTACAAGCAGCGGTACTGCCGAGGGCGGCCCAATACAGGCGCCAGTCGACGGGCGC
>CAZZZU010000130.1:0-10237 GCA_964658805.1 uncultured Steroidobacteraceae bacterium | reverse complement strand
GCCCAGCTTCGGCGAATGGGGTTTCATCCTGGCCACACCGGAAGGAGATTTCACACCACCGACGCAGTACAGCCTGCCGATGCGGTATCTGAATGCCGAGGTGACTCGCGAGATGTTCGCGTTCCCGCCCGACATGCAACGCGTCGCCGTCGAAGCGAATCACCTCAACAATCAGGCGCTGGTGCGCTATTTCGACGAGGACTGGCACCGGGTGATCCGCTGATGCGACGGCGCGAGTTCATCTTGAGCGCTGCTGCCCTCGCCGGCGCGAGCGGCGGTTTGTTTTATGCCGGACAACGTATCGAGGCCAGCGTTGACTATCCGGGACGAGAGCTCGGCCACTGGCTGCGGGATGTAGCGCAGCTGCCGCCTGCAACTGAATCGATCGAGACTGAAGTCTTGATCGCAGGCGCCGGTATCGCCGGACTCACCGCTGCCTGGGCGCTGCGCCGGCACGGGGTGCGCGACATGATGCTGGTGACCGGACCCGAATTACACGGTAACGCCGCGGCCGGCCGCGATGGCGACCTCGTGTTTCCGACCGGCGCGCATTACCTGCCATTGCCATCGATGGAGTCCACGCATGTGCGCGACATGCTCGCGCACTTCGGCATCATTCGCGGCGATCCTTTTGCCGAGCGCCCGACGTTCGATGAGCGCTTCCTGGTGCACGGACCCGCTGAACGGGTGTTGTTTCGCGGTGCGTGGCAGGACGGCTATCTGCCGACCGACAACGTCCCCGCAGCCGAGCGTACTCAACACGCACGGTTTTTCAAACTGATGGATGCTTTCACCGCGGCGCGCGGCAGCGACGGTCGTCGTGCGTTCGTCGTGCCGTTGGCGCTGTCCTCCGGCGACGAGGTCTATCGCGCGCTCGACCGGACCACGTTCAAGGCCTGGATCGATGCGCAAGGGTTTACCTCGCCGACCCTGCACTGGTATCTGAATTATTGCTGCCGGGACGACTATGGTCGCAGCTATGATGAAATCTCCGCCTGGGCTGGGGTGCACTATTTTTGCGGTCGGGACGGCTTCGCTGCCAATGCCGAACGCGGTGCGGTTCTCACCTGGCCGCAGGGACTCGGCTCGCTTGCGACACAACTGCAAGCGTCCGCCGCCATTGACACTCTGCCGGGAATGGTGGCGTCGATGCGCGTAAACGACGGCGGCGTCGAGGCTCTCGTAGTCGAACTGCGGAACGGCAAGGCTCGTTGCCTGCGTATACAAGCGCGGCATGCCATTGCGGCCATGCCGCTGCACATTGCCCAGCACGTGATCGGGACCGAGAGCGCGCCGGGCTTCAGCCGCGGCGATGTACCGGCCTACGCGCCATGGATGATATCGAACTTCATTCTCAAGGCATTTCCTGAGGAGGAGCCAGGCGCGCCACTCGCCTGGGACAACGTGGTGTACCAAGAACCGGGCCTCGGCTTTGTCGTCTCCACACACCAGGACATTCGCATGAGTCGCCCGGAACGCACGGCCTTCACGGCTTACCATGCGCTCTCGCATTTGACGCCGGAGATGGGACGCCAATGGTTGACGCAGGCGACCGTCGCCGAGCTGGCGCACGCCGCCGGCAACGACCTGCGTTTGGCCTATGGTTGGCGGCTGCCGTTATGCGTCGAACGCGTCGCCATCACGGTACGCGGCCACGCCATGGCAATCCCGGCCCCCGGCTTTTTATCTACCGCCGGCAGGCTAAGCCTGAGGGACAGTCGCGGTCCGCTTTATTTTGCACACGCTGATCTTTCGGGCATGTCGGTGTTCGAAGAAGCGGCGTGGTGGGGACATCAGGCGGCGCAAAGTATTGCTGCCGCCCGAACCTGACTCTTCTCGAAACTTACTTAGGGGTATCGGCCAGAATGAAGGCGAGTTGCTGATCGGTGCCGTTGACCGCACGCAGCACCTTGAAATCGATCTTGTCGCCGGCTGCATATTTCGATGCAGACTTGCGATCCACCACGACGACGCGCTTGTCGTGCCACGAGACAATGTAGGCCACGAACTTGTAGCCCATCGATTCGCTGCTCAATGCTTCCTCGACGGACGCGGTGCCCAGGGTAATGGAGGCTTCGGCCGCTTTCGCTTCATTGATCGAAGGATCGATTTCTTCTTCCGGCCGCACCAGCGTAAAGCGTAGAACGCGGCCGCTACCGACCGTCGATTTCGTCGCCGTGAAGGCAATCGGCTTGCCGACCAGATGCACCTCGTGCTTGACGTCGGGAACGAAGACCCGCTGTCCGTTCCAGCGGACGATATAGCCCAGCCAGTGGTAGCCGCCGTCGTCGGCGGTCAGCATTTCATCGATCGTGCCGGTTTCGCTGTTCAGCGCCATGTCCGTGGCTGAGGTCGACGTCATGGGCGGCGGGCTCTGCATGGACTGCTGGCCGACTGCAGGCAGGACGCCCGCAAGCATCCACACACTCGCACACGGGACGACAAGAAATCTGTTCATCATTTTTTTCCTCGTTCAAAGGCAAATCACCGGCAGTATGCGCTGGCGCAGCCCGGCTGGAAAAGTCAGCGGGTTCTTACGGCCCCGTACGCGTTATGCCTCATCGGCCTGCTTCTCATATACTGCGCTCCTGGAAGCGTGGCCGAGCGGTTGAAGGCAGTAGTCTTGAAAACTACCGAGGGAGCAATCCCTCCGTGAGTTCGAATCTCACCGCTTCCGCCAAATCTTTACGCAGCGGACGTTGTTATGTCGCCGTTGCACCCTATCTAGGGAATTACTGACCGATTGCACGGTCTTAACAGTGGCGGGTGCTAAAATGGCACCTACTCATTTAGGAGGTCTTCTCGATGGCTACGTTCCAGGGCAACAACTCTGCGTTCTCGCCCGGCATCGACCGCCGCGCGACTTTCATTACCCGTACTTACACCCATTTGGTCGGCGGCATCCTGGGCTTCGTGCTCGTGGAATTGGCCCTGTTCGAATCCGGCATGGCGGAATCGGTCGCACGATTCATGTTGGGCTTCCCGTGGCTCCTCATTCTGGGTGCGTTCATGCTGGTGGGCTGGTTGGCCACTCGCACGGCGCAAAGCAGCACCTCCGTCGGAATGCAGTACTTTGCCTATGCGGCGTACGTCGTTGCCGAAGCGCTGATTTTCGTACCGTTGCTGTATGTTGCGGACGCCAAAGCGCCCGGCGCCATCGACAGTGCAACGCTTATCACTTTGCTGGGAGCGGGCGGCTTGATGTTCGTTGCGCATCGGACCCGCAAGGACTTCTCGTTCCTGCGATCCGTACTGATGTGGGGCGGCGTGGTCGCGCTGCTGGCGATGGTCGGCGGCCTCGTTTTCGGCTTCCAGCTGGGCACGTGGTTCTCGGTAGCCATGATCGGCTTCGCGGGTGCAGCAGTGCTGTACGACACCTCGAACATCATTCACCACTACCCTGAAGATCGGTATGTGTCTGCTGCGATGCAGCTGTTCGCCTCGATCGCACTGATGTTCTGGTATGTGCTGCGCCTGATGATGGGCAGCCGCAACTAGGTCAATTTGATGACGGCCAGGCCGCCCATGTAGGGGGCCAACACGGACGGCACCACCACGGTGCCGTCCGCTTCTTGATTGTTCTCCAGGATGGCCACCAGAGCGCGGCCGACCGCCACCCCCGACCCATTCAGCGTGTGTACGAGCTCAGGCTTGGCCGCGTCACTCCGAAACCGGGCCTGCAGGCGACGCGCCTGGAATGCCTCACAATTGCTGCAGGATGATATCTCCCGGTACCGCTGCTGCGATGGCAGCCACACCTCGAGATCATAGGTTTTGGCGCTGCTGGGGCCCGTATCCCCGGCACACAGGGCGAGCACCCGATACGGCAGGTTCAGGGCCTTTAGCACCGCTTCAGCATGGCCCGTGAGCTCCTCCAACGCCGCATAAGAATGCTCAGGCTTGACCACCTGCACGAGTTCGACCTTGTCGAACTGATGTTGCCGGATCATGCCGCGGGTATCTTTTCCCGCTGCCCCAGCCTCGGAACGAAAACAAGGCGTGTGGCCGACGAAACGCTTCGGCAACTCGTGCGCCGCAAGAATCTGGTCGCGCACCAGGTTCGTCAACGGCACCTCTGCCGTCGGGATCAGATAGAAGCCAGGATCGCCGCGCACGGCGAACAGATCCGCCTCGAACTTGGGTAGCTGGCCGGTACCTACCAGCGCATTAGCGTGGACGAGATACGGCACGTAGGCTTCGCGATAACCATGCTGCTGCGTGTGCAGATCGAGCATGAACTGCGCCAAAGCCCGGTGCAGTCTCGCCACGCCGCCGGTCAACACCACAAAACGGGCACCCGACATACGGCCCGCTGCTTCGAAATCCATGCCGAGGCCCGCGCCGATCGTCACGTGGTCCTTCGGTTCGAATTCAAACCGACGCGGCTCGCCCCAGCGGCGTACTTCGACATTGGCTGTCTCGTCACTGCCGTCGGGCACACTCTCATGGAGCAGGTTCGGCAACCCCATCTGCAGCGTCATCACCTGCAATTGAATATCTTCCAGATTTTTCTCAACGCCTTGCAACGCCAGTCCCAGCGCCTCGCCCTTGGCCATTAACGGCGCGACGTCCTGGCCCTTGCTCTTCGCGCTGCCCACCGCCTTGGCATTAGCATTGCGCTCAGCCCGTAGCCCATCCGCTTCGATCTGCGCACGCTTGCGCTCATCTTCGAGTGCGGCAAATGTGGCCGTATCCAGTTGGTAGCCGCGGCGGGCCAGCTGGGCCGCTACAAAAGGCAGGTCGCTGCGCAGCAGCTTTGGGTCGAGCACTTTATATCCTTTGGGAAAACAGTCAGCTATCAGGCCGCATTGTAGCGCCGGCGCGTGTGGCCGCGTCGCGTTGCCGGCGCGCCTCGAGGGCCTCGCCGATCTTGATCTCGAGGCCCCGTGCCACGGGCTGGTAATAGCGCCGCTCCGGCATGTCACTCGGAAAATAACGCTCCCCGGCTGCATGCCCGCCTGCCTCGTCATGCGCATATCGGTAGCCCTTGCCATAGCCGATCTCCTTCATGAGCTTGGTAGGCGCGTTGCGCAGGTGCAGCGGCACCTCGAGCGAGCCCAACTCCCTGGCGTCCGCGCTCGCAGCATTGAAGGCCGTGTAGACGGCGTTGCTCTTCGCAGCACAGGAGAGGAACACGACGCATTGTGCGATGGCCAGCTCGCCTTCCGGGCTGCCCAGTCGCTCGTACACGGCACATGCCTCGAGCGCCATCGTCAACGCTCGCGGATCGGCGTTACCGATATCCTCGCTGGCCATGCGCAACACCCGCCGTGCGACGTACATCGGATCGCAACCTCCCGCCAGCATGCGGCACAGCCAATAGAGCGCGGCGTCCGGATCACTGCCGCGCACGGACTTGTGCAGGGCGGAGATCTGGTCATAGAAAATCTCACCGCCCTTGTCGAAGCGCACGTAAGTGCTGCCGATCACGCCTTGCATGGTTTCGAGGTCGAGCACGCGGCTGTCGCCGCTCGATGTGGCCAAATCCGCTGCCGTTTCCAACAGGTTGAGCATGCGACGTGCATCGCCATCCGCCGCTGCCAGCAGCAATTGCCGCGCCTCGGCGTCGATCCGCAGGTGCATCGCGCCCAAGCCGCGCTCGACGTCCGCAAGTGCCCGCTCGAGCAGCCGCTGTAATTCCTCCGCGGCGAGTGATTTGAGCACATAGACCCGCGCCCGCGAGAGCAGCGCGTTGTTCACTTCAAAGGAAGGATTCTCGGTGGTGGCACCGATGAAGATCAACGTGCCGTCCTCGACATAGGGCAGGAAGGCATCTTGCTGCGACTTGTTGAAACGGTGCACTTCATCGAGGAACAACACCGTGTTGCGCGTACCGCGCAAGGCGCGCGCCTGTTCGACGACAACGCGTATGTCCTTGATGCCGGCCTGTACTGCGGACAGCGCAACGAACTCCGCTTGCGCGCGGCTCGCCACCAGTCGTGCGAGCGTCGTCTTGCCGGTGCCTGGGGGTCCCCACAAGATCATGGAGTGTGGATGACCGGACTCGAGTGCGCGGCGCAGCGGCGCATTCGGGCCGAGCAAATGCGCTTGCCCGACGTATTCGTCCAGGGTTTGCGCGCGGAGCCGGTCGGCCAATGGACGGTAAGGACCGTCCTGGCGGCTCATTTTTGCGGCCGTCCGATCACGTCGACGCCGGCAGGCGGGACGAACGTGAACCAGCCCGGCGGGAAAGTCACGTTGCGCTTAGGGTTAGTAAACGTGAGCTGCGTGATCTGATTGAGCTTGTCGGCGAGAAACATGGACGCAAGATCGCCTTTGATCAGCCCGATCCGCACCAGCTGGAAATCCGTATCGGTTTTTTTAGGCACGAGCTGGTACCACGTCATGCCATCACTTGGCGGTAATGCCGTGACGTTGAAAAGCTCGCTCACCGAACCCGTGCCCGACAGCAGCACGGCGGGCGTGCTCGAGAGGCTGACATCCATGTCGCGCACATTGGCCTGCTGCAGATCCTTGTCGTAGAGCCAGATCTGCCTGCCGTCGGCGACGATGAGCTGCTCCGAAGGATCGGCGTAATCCCAACGAAACTTGCCGGGCTTCTGCAGCGACAGTTTTCCCGCCGCCGTGCGCACCACCTTGCCATGGCCGTCATCGATGGTCTGTTTGAAGTCGGCGGTCCAGGTGGTGAGCCCGCCGAGATACTTCTCCACCTCGCTTGCCGGTGAGGCCGCGGCGTTCGCGATCATCGCGATCCAGCAGACGCCGGCCCACGCCCAGGCACTCAGACGCACATCAATCCTGGGGCGGCGCGGCGGCATAGATCTCGCGCGCGCCATTCGATTGCAACGGACCCACGAGGCCTGCGGCCTCCATCGCTTCGACCAAACGCGCGGCGCGGTTGTAGCCGATTTTGAGGCGTCGCTGCACACCCGAGATCGACGCCTTGCGCGTCTCGGTGACGATGCGCACTGCCTCATCGTAGAGCGGATCCGCTTCCGGGTCGCCGCCGCCCTCCCCTTCGGTTTCGTCATCCGACGCAAAACCGGGAACGGGATTGCGCGGCCCCTCAAGAATCTCGCCGATGTAAACCGGCTGCGAGCCGGTCTTGAGAGCCGCCACGACCCGGTGCACTTCCTGGTCCGATACATACGCGCCATGGACGCGCACCGGGATGCCCGTGCCCGGCGGCAGGTACAGCATGTCGCCGTGACCGAGCAGCGACTCGGCACCGCTCTGATCCAGAATGGTGCGTGAATCGACCTTGGCCGACACCTGAAAGGCGATACGGGTCGGGATATTGGCCTTGATCAAGCCCGTAATCACGTCCACTGACGGACGCTGCGTTGCGAGTATCAGATGAATGCCGGCCGCGCGGGCTTTCTGCGCCAGACGCGCAATGAGCTCCTCGACCTTCTTGCCGACGATCATCATGAGATCGGCGAGTTCGTCGATGACCACGACGATGAAGGGCAGACTGGTGAGCTCCGGCACGTCCTCGGCGACGACGCCCGGCACACCCTGTGCGATCTTCATCATCAGGATGGGATCCTTGATCGGCTTGCCGGCCTCGGCGGCATCCTTGACCTTGCGGTTGAAGCCGCCCACGTTGCGCACGCCCAGCATCGACATGAGCTGATAACGCCGCTCCATCTCAGCCACGCACCAGCGCAATGCATTGGCCGCCTGCTTCATGTCGGTGACCACCGGCGACAACAGATGCGGTATTCCTTCGTACACCGACAATTCGAGCATCTTGGGATCGATCATGATCATGCGCACGTGTTCAGGCGTGGCCTTGTACAGCAGGCTCAGCACCATGGCGTTGATGCCCACGGATTTTCCCGAGCCCGTGGTACCGGCAATCAGCAGATGCGGCATGCGCGCGAGATCCGCCACCACGGGAAGACCACCAATATCCTTGCCCAACGCCAGCGCCAGCGGCGAACTGACTTCGTCATAGGGCCGCGACTTGATGATCTCTCCCAGCGTGACGATTTCCCGCTTCTCGTTCGGGATCTCAAGACCGATCACGGACTTGCCTGGAATCACTTCCACCACCCGAACACTGATCGCCGACAGCGCGCGCGCCAGGTCCTTGGAGAGATTGCTGATCTGGCTGACCTTCACGCCCGCCGCCGGCCGCAACTCGAAGCGTGTAATGACGGGGCCGGGCAAGACCGCGACCACCTCCACCTCGATGCCGAAGTCGCGCAGCTTGATTTCCACCAACCGCGACATGGCCTCAAGCGCCTCATCGGAGTAGGACTGCTCGCGCGGACCCGCCTCGTCCAGCAACGACAGTGCCGGCAATTCGGAGGACTTCGGCGCATCGAAGAGCGGCACTTGGCGCTCGCGTTCCACACGCTCGCTCTTTTCCGGCGCCGGCGCCGGTGCTTCGATGCGCGGCGGCGTGCGCGGCGCGACCTTCTTTTGCACCTCGCGCACCACTTCCTGCCGCGCTTGCTTACGCTCCTTGCCACTCGCGAGTTCGCGCTTCTGTTCGAATCGGGCCTGGGCCCACTCGATGAGGCGCAACACTGCGGCGCCGAGCTTGTCCATGATCTCGAACCAAGAGACACCGAGGAACAGCGCCACACCCGCAAGCCACAGTCCGAGCAGCAGTAGTGTCGCACCAAGGAAGCCTAGGCCGCGCTCACTCCCATGGCCTGCCATCACCCCGAGTACGCCGCCGGCCGTATTCGGCAGGTCGCCCGAGTTCCAGTGCAGCGTCGCCATGCCGCAACTGGTCGCGAGCGTCAGAATGAAGCCTGCGGCACGCAAGAGCGTATTGATGCGCGAGCGCGCATCGGGCAACGCGTGTTCCTTGTGCACCAGCCAACCTGCATATGCCAGCATCAGCGGAAACAGAAAGGCGGGCCGGCCAAACAGAAACAGGAAAAAACCTGCCACCCATGCGCCGAGCGGACCAATCCAGTTGCCCACCGACCGGCCGGCCTCGCCTGAATCCGAAAAGCTGGGGTCATGACTGTGGAACGACAGCAACGCCAGCAGCAAAATCAGCGCCACTGCGCACAGCACCCACAACGTTCCTTCGCGCAAGGAGCGCGCCACGGCGATCGAAACCTTGGGTTTCGGCTGCTTACCAGAGCTGACTTCCGCGAGTTCTAGACCTTTAATGACGTTTACTTCTTAACTGTTTGAATACTATAGATAGTACCCGAGTCCCTGCCGATACACCATAAGCTGCCTGCCACCGCCCGACTCTTGCGGAAAGTAGCTCCCGCCCACAGATTTACTTACCATGGCAGACGCTGGCGGCACAGGCGCGCTTGCGGCGGGCTAGTGATTCAAGAAGAGGCAAATATATACATGAGCGCTGTCAGGCACACCCCACTCCTCATTCTGGGTTCGGGGCCCGCGGGCTATACCGCAGCTGTCTACTCGGCGCGCGCCAATCGCCATCCGCTGCTGATCACTGGGCTGGAACAGGGCGGCCAGCTCATGACCACCACCGATGTCGATAATTGGCCTGGGGATCCCGAGCATCTGCAAGGGCCTGCCCTGATGGAACGCATGCGCAAGCACGCCGAGCGGTTCAACACGGACATCGTTTTCGATCACATCAACCGGGTGGATTTGAGAACGCGTCCGTTCCGGCTGTTCGGTGACAACGGCGATTACACCTGCGATGCCTTGATTATCGCCACAGGCGCGTCTGCGCAGTATCTGGGGTTGCCCTCCGAGGAAACGTTCCGTGGGAAGGGCGTGTCGGCCTGCGCCACCTGCGACGGCTTCTTCTATCGAGGCAAAGCCGTCGCCGTGGTGGGCGGCGGCAATACGGCCGTGGAGGAGGCGCTGTATCTCAGCAATATCGCTTCTCACGTGACGCTGGTACATCGACGCGACAAACTACGCGCTGAAAGAATCCTGCAGGATCGGCTCTTCGCCTTGGAAGCGGTCGGCAAGGTCAGTGTGGTGTGGAATCACACCGTGGATGAAATACTCGGTGATGATGCTGGCGTCATCGGCGCGCGTCTCAAGGCTGCGAACGGTGCCACGCACGATATCAGCGTCGACGGCGTCTTCATTGCGGTCGGCCACAAACCGAACACCGATCTGTTTGAAAGACAACTCGACATGCGCGGCGGCTATATCGTGGTGCAAAGCGGCTCGAGCGGCAACGCCACGGCGACCAGCGTGCCCGGCGTTTTCGCCGCCGGCGACGTCGCTGATCACGTCTACCGTCAGGCGGTCACCTCCTCGGGCACCGGCTGTATGGCCGCTATTGATGCCGAGCGTTATTTAGCCGCCAAAG
>CAZZZU010000129.1:0-10306 GCA_964658805.1 uncultured Steroidobacteraceae bacterium | reverse complement strand
GCTTTCATCGCCCGCATGAAGTCGCGCGGCCATACCCCGACCCAGGTTCGCCGTCAGGTCGAGTGGTGGACGATGGCGCGGCGGCAGTGAGGCGAGGCCAGGGAGCCCCCGCGTGACCAGCGTCATCGTCGACCGACGTCCCGACAAGGGAAAAAATACCGGCAACCGCCAGCGGGTGCTCAAGCGCCTGGAAGGCGCGTTGCGGGCTCAGGTCGACCAGTTGATCGCACGCCGTAAGCTGACCGATCAGGATCAGGCCGCCGACGTGACGATCGCGCGCAAGGACGTCAAGGAGCCGAGCTTTTCGCTCGACCCGGCATCGGGCGCTTCTGGGCGGGTCGTGCCGGGCAATCATCATTATCGGGTGGGCGACAAGATCCCGCGCGATCCCGGTCAGGGGCAGGGACGCGGCGCCGGCTCAGGGACCGGGGACGGCGAAGCCGACGCGGAAGATGTGTTTCGTTTTGCGCTGTCGCGTGAAGAGTATCTGTCGCTGTTGTTCGACGAACTCGAACTGCCGGAACTGGTGAAGAAAGACCTGCTCGAGATCGATGAAAATCGCTTTCGGCGCGGTGGTGTGGTGCGCTATGGCAATCCGGGCACCGTGGACGTGGCACGCACTTTCAAGGCGTCGATCGGCCGCCGAGTCGCTGCAGAGGCGCAGTTTGAAGAGGCGCTCGAGGCCGCAGAAGCCGCACTCAGGCTCGCCCAGGCCGGCGCCTTGCCCGCGCAGGTGCAGGCCGCCGAACAGGAACTCGACGAGGTGCGCCAGCGCGGCCGCGACATTCCGTTTCTGGATCCCGTCGACTTGCGTCACCGCAGCCTGATCGAAGTTCAGTCGCCACGCACGGCCGCCGTGATGTTCTGCCTCATGGACGTCTCCTCGTCGATGGACGAATCGCGCAAGGATCTGGCGAAACGCTTTTTCACGTTGCTGTACCTCTTTCTGACCCGCAAGTACGCCAAGGTCGAGCTCGTTTTCATCCGCCATACCGACCAGGCGCAGGAAGTGGACGAGGACACGTTCTTCAACGGTACCCAGGCAGGCAGCACCAAAGTGTTGTCGGCGCTGTCCAAGATGCGCGAGATCGTTGGCCTGCGCTATCCCGCCTCGCACTACAACATCTTCGGTGCGCAGGCGAGTGACGGCGATTCGTTCGGCGCGGACTCCGGCGAGTCATCCGCATTCCTGTTGGCCGAGCTGTTGCCGGCCGCGCGCTATTTCGTGTACGCCGAGGTCGGCGACGGACCGGGGCACGGCTCCACCAGCCTCTGGTCGGCGTACCGTCACATCGTCTGCGATCATTTCAACATGGCGTCGGTGAAGGCCCGCGACGAAGTCTATCCAGCACTGGCCAAGCTGTTCCAGAAAGAGCAGGTAGCGTAGCCCATGCGCGAAACCCGACGCTTCAGCGGCAGCGAATGGACGCTCGACGATCTGATCGACATCGAACAGATCTGCGCGCGCCACGCGCAAGGCTACGGCCTCGATACCTTCCCCAATCAGATGGAGGTCATCACCAGCGAGCAGATGCTCGATGCCTATGTGTCCGCCGGCCTGCCGGTCAACTACGGCCACTGGAGTTTCGGCAAACACTTTCTGATGGAGAGCGGCAAGTACCGCTCCGGTGCCAACGCGTTGGCGTACGAAATCGTCATCAACACCAATCCCTGCATCGCCTTCCTGATGGAAGGTAATTCGCTGGCCATGCAGACGCTGGTCATCCCGCATGCCTGTTTCGGCCACAACAGTTTCTCCAAAGGCAATTATCTCTTCAAGCAGTGGACGCAACCGGACGCCGTGCTCGACTACATGCTGTTTGCGCGCAACTACATCGCCGACTGTGAGGAGCGTTACGGCGCCGGCCGGGTCGAGCGGACGCTCGATGCGCTGCATGCGCTGCGGCATCAGGGTCTGGACAAATACAAGCGACCCCGCAAGCTCGACACGCGCAAAGAGCGCGCCGAGCAGGCCAAGCGGCTCGCCGTCGCGCAGGAGACCATGCGCCAGGCAGAGTATTACAGCGTGGTGCCGCGCGCCGCGAAGGCGGCCGATGCCGCAGCCGTGTTCCCGCCGTCGCCCGAGGAGAACGTACTGTATTTCATCGAGAAGCACGCGCCGAAGCTCGAGCCATGGCAGCGCGAGCTCGCGCGCATCGTGCGCAAGATTGCGCAATATTTTTATCCACAGCGTCAGACCCAGGTGATGAACGAAGGCTGGGCCACCTTCTGGCATCACCGTCTGATCAACGACATGTACGACGCCGGCCAGATCGACCAGGGCATCCTGCTCGAGTGCCTGCACTCGCATACCAACGTCGTGCGGCAGCCGGAGTATGGCCGCCTCAATCCTTATGCACTCGGCTTCGCGGCATGGAACGAGATCAAGCGGGTCTGCGACGCGCCCACCGCCGAGGACCGCGAGTATCTGCCGGAAATCGCCGGCAAGAATTGGCTCGAGACGTTCCATGATGTGATGCAGAACTATCGCGACGAAAGTTTCCTGTTGCAGTTCCTGACGCCGAAGCTGGCGCGTGATTTTCGTTTGATGAACATCCAGACGCGCGAGGGCCTGGAGCACTGGACGGTCGATGACACCGCCGGCCCCGAAGGCTTCAAGGCGATTCGCTCGCAGCTTGCTGCCGCCTACCGACTCGAATCGTATATGCCGGAGATTTCAGTGGTGCGGTATGGTCGCGACACCGATCGCAAGCTGGTATTGCAGCACCAGAGCTATAACGGCAGGGCGTTGGTCGAAGAGGAGAGCGAGCAAACCATGGCGCATCTGCGCTGGCTGTGGGGTTTTGATGTCGCCCTCGAATCGGTGGATCAGGCGGGGCGCACGCTCAAGGTCTACTGAGGCTTGATGACCGCGAGTTCATCGACCATGCCGATG
Source organism: uncultured Steroidobacteraceae bacterium (assembly GCA_964658805.1). Taxonomy (GTDB): domain Bacteria; phylum Pseudomonadota; class Gammaproteobacteria; order Steroidobacterales; family Steroidobacteraceae; genus Bog-1198. The sequence goes on along the minus strand of CAZZZU010000129.1, from coordinate 7,410 downwards.
ATGTCCTGCAGCTCCGAGCCCGTCACGCGCAGACAGCAACCTTCGATCTGGGCGCGGGTAAAGGTCCGGCTCACCGTTCGACCTTTGGCCTCGATCTCGATGCGGGTGCTCGTCGGCACCTGACCCGGCTCACCCTGATCGATCTGCCGCACCGTGCCGTACAGGCCCTGCAACACGAGGCGGCTCTTGATCTCGTGCCCGATCCTTTTCAGGGCCGTTTCAAACTCTTCGCGGGGGCGCTCGGTCATGCGGCCCATGATACTTCAAGGGTTATCCGCCAGCGATATTTCCAGCAACGTCGCGTTGGGACCGATGCGACAGGTACAGGGGCCCAACACGGCCGGCAGCAGCAGCACGGCGCCGCGCTGAAACGGATACGAATGACCGTCGTGCTCGACGTGCCCGGCCCCGCCGACGCAGACCAGCATGCGCGCCACGCCCGCCGCGCCCACCCGGAATGGCGCTGCGCCAGTGAAGCGCCACACCACGAACTCATCGCAGGCAAACAGCCGTTCGCGCTTCACCGGTTTGGACGCCTCGGTCAACGGCACGACCGGCGCCATGCGCGGCTGCGGAAATTTGATGCAGCCCAGTGCCTGTTCCACCTGCAGTGCGCGCCGTTGGCCCGTCTTGACATCGACCTTGTCCCAGTCGAAGAGCCGGAAGGTGACGTCGCTGTTCTGCTGTACCTCGAACACCACCGCGTCCTGCAACGAGTGCACGGTGCCGGCACGCAGGAAGATGCCATCGCCCGGCACCGCCGCGAAACTCGCCAGCTGCTCGGCGGCGGTGCCGTCCGCCACCCGGGCGCGCAGGACCTCCTGGGTGATGCCGGGCTTGAGGCCGGCGTAAACGCGGCTCGCCGGCCCGGCCTCGAGCACCAGCCACGCTTCGGTTTTGGCCTCGGCGTCAGCCGGATGCACCTGCACTGAGAGGCGCTCCTGCACGTCGAGAAACTTGAGCAACAACGGAAAGCGGGTGACTTTTTCACTCATCCTGCCGAGCATCTCGGCCGGCCGGTCCTGCAGCAGCTGCGCGATGGTGCGGCCTTGCAATGCGCCCCCTGAGACGCGACTCGGATTCTCATCCCGATCGCTCAATACCCAGGCCTCGCCCACCGGATCCGCATCGGGCAAGGCCGTCGCGAAGAACGGACCCAGGCGTCGGCCACCCCAGACGCGATATTGGAACAGCGGATCGAATTGCAACGGGTAGAGCGGCGGCAGCATGGGTCCGATTCAGGTTTGCCCACATCGGCGCCCGCGTCGGTGCGTTGCCGTACGCTCGGACCGCAGGGACCGTCGGCGGTGTGAGGCGCTTCCTACAGTTGAAGCGTCGGCTTTCCGTGCGCTGCCGCGCACACCCGGAGGCATACTGCGCTCGGTGTCATCAGGTCAAGGTCGGGGAGAATCGCATTCGCGCGTTAATTCGTCTGGGAATCGTCGGCGGCTTGTTTGCCGTCATCATGGGGTGTTCATCAATGAGTAAGCCGTTACGGCCGGTCGCGCATGTCGACCTGCCGCGTTATATGGGTGACTGGTACGTCATCGCCAACATTCCGTATTTTGCGGAAAAAGACTGCTTCGACTCCATTGAAAGCTACGCATTGCGTACCGACGGCGATATCGATAATTGGTTTACATGTCGCAAGAAATCCTTTGACGCGCCGATGGAACGCAAGGCCACAGCGCGTGCGGTCGTGAAGGACAAAACCACGAACGCCGACTGGCGCGTGAAATTCTTCAAGGTGATCTCGGTCAAGTACGTGATTCTCGACCTGGACCCCAATTACCAGTGGGTCGCCATCGGCCATCCTTCCCGTAACTATGGTTGGGTTTTGGCACGCAGCAAGACCTTGCCCGACTCGACCTATCAAGCCGTGTTGGGCCGCCTGGGCGAGCAGGGCTACGACACCGGCAGATTCGTCAAGGTGCCGCAGCGTGTAGCGTCTGCTACATCGCCCTGATTTTTTGGCATGACCCAGCCGCTGCTCATCGGGACCATCGTCGCTATGACGGTGTTTCTGTTGGTGTGGGCGGTTTGTGTCCGCATCGACAACTACGGTTTCCTCGACGCGATCTGGTCCCTGAGCGTTGCGATTCTCGCGCCGCTGTATGCCTGTCTGTGTGACGGCTGGCCGGCGCGCCGCATTGCATTCGCCGTCATCGGTGCCGCCTGGAGTCTGCGCCTCGGGCTGTACATACTGGTTCGCGTCACGCGTCATCATCCCCAGGAAGACAAGCGTTATCGAACGCTGCGCGAGAAATGGCCGGGCCCCGGCCGTTTCCTGTTGTTCTTCGAATTGCAGGCGCTGATCGCCGTCGTCTTCTCGCTGCCGTTTCTGCTCGCCGCGGTGAATCCCGAGCCGCGCTTTGCGCTGGTCGAGATCATCGGCTTGAGCGTGGCGGTGCTGTCGACTATAGGCGAAGCAACGGCGGACTGGCAGGCGCAACGCTTCAAGCGCACCCCCGGCAACCAGGACAAGATTGTCAACGTCGGCCTGTGGCACTACTCCCGCCATCCGAACTATTTTTTCGAATCGATGGTCTGGTGGGGTTTCTTCATCGCTGCGCTCGGTTCGCCCTGGGGTTGGGCGACCGTGGTCTGCCCGTTGATCATGTTGTACCTGCTGTTGAATGTCACCGGCATTGCGCTGACCGAGAAGCATTCACTGGAGACGCGCGGTGATCTGTACCGCGAATATCAACGCACCACCAGCCGATTCATCCCCTGGTTTCCCAAATCCGCATAAGGCTGGGGGACTAACCTACGCGTGCTTGCGCCTGTGGCTGACGGGGGCATCATCCGCATCGGTGCATCCTCCGCTCTGGCGATAAAACAGAGGTATTTTGTATGCTCGAGAAAGCTCAAGGCGTGATTCAGGATGCGGCCGGCAAGGTGCAGGAAACGGCTGGTAGCGCCACTGGCGACATCGGTGCGCAGGTGGCCGGCAAAGCGCGTCAAGCTGCTGGCAAGGTTCAGGAAACCTACGGTGATATCCTCGACACGGCACGCGATGCCGCTTCCAGCAATCCGATCGCGGCCCTTGGCGTCGCTGCAGCGGTGGGTTTCGTGCTGGGCGCCCTCTGGTCGCGTCGCGATTAAGCGGAGATAGACCCCATGGCCGGCAGCAAGACAGCAGTGTTTGGAATTTACGCGTCGGTAGATCAGGCCGAGGCGGCCGTAGATACGCTGATCGCAGCCGGCTATCCCAGTGGTGACATCTCCGTGCTGTTGCCGGATGTCGACAGTACGCGCGCTTTCGCGCATCACAAGGACACCAAGGCGCCTGAAGGCACCACCATCGGTGTGACTGCCGGCGGTGCGATCGGCGGCGCCTTGGGTGTACTCGCCGGACTCGGCGCACTGGCCATTCCGGGCATCGGACCGCTGATCGCGGCGGGCCCACTGGTCGCGGGTCTTGCGGGCTTAGGCGTCGGCGGGGCGGTCGGCGGACTGGTCGGCGCCCTGGTCGGCATGGGCATCCCAGAATACGAAGCCAAACGTTACGAAGGGCGCGTCAAGGATGGCGGCACCTTGTTATCAGTGCACTGCGAATCTTCGACCGAGGCCGCGCGCGCCAAGGATTTGCTCAGAGGTACGGGTGCTGACGACATCGCCGCCTCCGGCGAAGTCAGTTCGCCCAAGGCTACCGGCACCACCGGTTAGCGTGCCTGCGGATCATTGCCGCAGAGCGCCGAACACCTTTGACACGATAGCGCTACCGGCGGCCGCCGGATTTGAGCGTATCGCGTGTTCTTCCTCGCCAATCATCAGATACAGGCCGTCCAGCGCCTTCGCCGTCACGTACTGCTCCACGTTGGCCGCATCACCCTTCACCACGCCCAGCTTCGAGCCTTCCGCGGCGAACTGATTGTATTTCTGCGCCAGGCCCACCTGATCGGTCTTGCGCTTGACGATGGGCAAAAATTTAACGCCCAGCGGCGCTGCGGTTTTCGCCCGAAAAAACTGCGTCACCGAGTCATCTCCGCCGGTCAGAATCTTTTTCGCATCGGCGATCGACATTGTTTTAACGGCGTTCGTCAGCAGCGTCCTGGCCTCCGGTACCGCCTGTTCCGCCGCCTCGTTCATGGAGCGTTCCAGATCATCCGCATCTTTGCCGCGGCCGAGCATGCGCATGCCCTTGGCGATCTGCTGCAAAGCCGGGGGCAGGGGAATCTTCACCTTCGGATTGTTGAGAAAGCCGCCCGCCACGCCCAATTTGCCGACCGCGGCAGAGGCCCCTTCGAGCAGGGCACCTTTGATGCCGCTCGCCGCATCCTGATTGGATAAGTCGGCCAGTCCGATGCCGTAGGCAGTCGCGCCCCACAACCAGCCCGCACCCATCAGCACGGCAGCGCCGCGCATTACTGCTGAATTCATTCTCGTTCCTACTGTCGCTTTGCCGTGTACACGGCACAAGCCGCGATCTTCCTATAATGCGCTGATGGATACCATCGGCCTCAGTCTGTTCATGCTCACCGCCGTCATCCTGAGCGGCGTGCTGCTGCGGGTCATTCCGTTCGCGCTCCCCGCGCCCTTGGTGCAGATCGCCTTCGGCGCCCTGATTGCCGTGACCACCTCGCGCAAAGTCGACCTCGATCCCGACATCTTCTTCCTGTTGTTTCTACCGCCCTTGCTGTTTCTCGACGGCTGGCGCATTCCGAAGGAAGGGCTGCTGCGCGACAAGGGCACGATCCTGGAACTCGCCCTGGGACTCGTGATCTGCACCGTGCTCGGCATGGGCCTGTTCGTGCACTGGCTGATTCCCGCCATGCCGCTGGCCGTGGCCTTCGCGCTCGCCGCCATCGTCTCGCCCACCGATCCGGTTGCGGTGTCCGCCATCACCGCGCGCATCCGCGTCCCGGTGCGCATGCAGCACGTGCTCGAAGGCGAATCCCTGCTCAACGACGCTTCTGGCCTCGTCTGTTTCAGATTTGCGGTCGCGGCGGCGTTGACCGGCACTTTCTCGCTGGGCGGCGCCGCCATCGCGTTGCTGCGCATCGCGATCGGCGGCGTCTGTCTTGGTGTCGCCATCACCTTCCTGGTGATGTGGACCAAGAATCGCATCAGCACCCGCTTCGGCGAGGAAGCCGGTCTGCAGGTGCTCATCAGCCTGGTGATCCCGTTCCTGGCGTATCAAAGCGCCGAACACCTGGGCTGCTCCGGCATTCTGGCGGCCGTCGCCGCCGGCATCACGATGAGCTACATGGAGCTCAGCGGCCGCGCGCTGGCGGCAACGCGCATGCAACGTGCGGCCGTCTGGAGCACCGTGCAATTCGCACTCAATGGCGTGATCTTCGTCCTGTTGGGGGAGCAGCTGCCCAGCATCCTCGCCGGCGCGGTCAACGTGATGCAGTACTCCGAACACGACAACCCCTGGTGGCTGGCTGTGTACGTGATCGCCATCAACTCAGGCTTGGGCGCACTGCGCTTCGCCTGGGTCTGGATGTCGCTGCGCATCAGCGGTCACGTCGCACGCTGGCGTGGCAACCCGCCACCCCGGACCCCCACCTTGCGTCTCGTCGCCGCGGTGTCGGTGGCAGGCGCGCGCGGCGCGATCACGCTGGCCGGCGTGCTCACGCTGCCGCTGATGCTCGCCGACGGCGCCGAATTCCCTGCGCGGGATCTGGCCATCTTCCTCGCCGCCGGCGTGATCGTCGTGTCGCTGGTTACGGCGAGTTTATTCCTGCCGTGGCTGTTGCAAGGCGTTGACATGCCCGCCGAGACCGAGCACGAGGCGGTGGAAACCCGTGCCCGCGTCAAAGCCGGCGCCGCCGCGGTCGGCGCCATCGAGGAATCGCTGCACGCGCTCGCCAAAGACCAACCCGATGCCGACTTGTATGCAGAGGTCGCGAGCCGCGTCATGGATCTGTACCGGCGCCGCATCGAAGGGCGCACCGACAGCGGCGAGACCGCCGCCCGCATCCGTCTCACCGACAAACTGGAACGTGCCATTCGCCTCACCGGCCTGCGCGCCGAACGCGAAACGGTGTTCGCACTCGCGCGCGCCAACTCGCTCTCCGACGAGAGCGCGCGCAAACTGGTGCGTGAAATCGATTTACTGGAAGAGCGCCTGAGTTGAATACGTTCATCGTGACCGGGACCGACACGAACATCGGCAAGACGATTTTTGCCGCCGGGCTCACGCGTTTTCTCGACGGCGCGTACTGGAAGCCCGTGCAGGCCGGCCTCGACGGTGAGACCGATTCGGACGTGGTACGCCGCCTCGCCGCCTTGCCGTCCGACCGCATCCTGCCCGAAGCCTGGCGCCTGCATACGCCGGCGTCGCCGCATCTCGCCGCCGAACTCGATCAGGTCCGCATCGATCCGGCCGGCCTGACGTTCCCCGTCAGCAGGCGTCCGCTGATCGTCGAAGGCGCGGGCGGATTGTTGGTGCCGCTGACGCGCGACACGCTCCTGATCGACGTCTTCGCCCGCTGGGCGCAGCCCGTCGTGCTGTGCGCGCGCACCTCGCTCGGCACCATCAACCACACCCTGTTGTCCGTCGAAGCGCTGCGCCGGCGCGCCATTCCGCTGCTCGGCGTCGCGCTGCTGGGGCCGGCGCATGCCGAGAATCAGCGCATCATCGGCGAACTCGGCAAGGTGCGCATCCTCGGCCGCCTGCCGCACCTCGAGCCGCTCACGCCCGCCACGCTCGCTGCCGCGTTCGCCGCCGCATTCGATCGCAGTGCCTTCGCCGCATGATCGGCAACCGCCACACCCGCGTCTGGCATCCCTTCACGCAGCACGCGCTGAGCGCGGGCTTCCCGACGATTGCTGCGGCGGCAGGCGCGTACCTGACGACGTCCTCCGGGGCACGCATCATCGACGCGATCTCTTCCTGGTGGGTGATCACGCACGGCCACCGTCAGCCGCGGATCGTCGCCGCGATTCGCGCGCAAGCTGAAGTTCTCGACCAGATCATCTTTGCCGAGTACACGCATGACGCGGCCGAGCAGCTCGCCGCTGCAATCCTGGCGGTCGCGCCCGCCGGCCTCGAGCATGTCTTCTTTTCGGACAGCGGCTCGACCAGTGTCGAGGTCGCGCTCAAGATGGCGCTCGGCTACTGGCGCCATACCGGCCGCCCGCGCCATCGCATCGTCGTCATGGAGCACAGTTACCACGGCGACACCATCGGCACGATGTCGGTGGGTGAGCGCGGCACGTTCACGCAGGCCTATGAATCATTGCTCTTCGACGTCGCGCGCATTCCATTCCCGGCGGCCGGCGCCGAAGCGGCAACACTGGCTGCGCTCGATGCGGAGTGCCGCGCCGGGCAGGTCGCGGCGCTGCTCGTGGAGCCGCTGGTGCTCGGTGCCGGCGGCATGCTCATGTATCGCCCGGAGGTGCTCGCGCAGATGCGTGAGATTTGCACGACGCATGCGGTGCTGTTCATCGCCGATGAGG
>CAZZZU010000128.1:0-10795 GCA_964658805.1 uncultured Steroidobacteraceae bacterium | reverse complement strand
GGTCGCCGTGACGCCCGGGCGCACGGCATTCACCCGCACCCGCTGCGGCGCCAGTTCCTTGCTCAAACCGATCGCAAGCGTATCCAGGGCGGCTTTGGAGCCCGCGTAGTCGACATACTCATTCGGTGAACCGAGGCGGCTGGCGGCGGACGACAACAACACGATGGCACCGCCCTCACCGCCGCGATCCAGCGGCAGGCGCCGCGCGGCCTCGCGCGCGCACAGGTAAGCGCCGGTCACGTTCACCGCGAACATGCGCTCGAGGCGCGCAGCCGACATGTCGGCGAGTTGCGAGGCGGGTGCGACGATGCCGGCATTGATCACGACGCCGCGCAGGCGCCCGAGCGCCGCTTCGGCGGCATCGAAGACCGCGAGCACGTCACCTTCGTTCGCCACATCCCCCTGCACCGCCACGACGGGAACATTCAGCGCTTCGATGGCGCGCACCGTGTCAGCCGCCGCCGCACCGTCGCGCAGATAGCTGATGGCGACCGGCCAGCCGCGTCGGGCACACAACATCGCCGTGGCGCGGCCAATGCCGCGGCTGCCGCCGGTGATGAGCACCGGACCTGCAAAAGTTTTGAGCATGACGGAATCATAGCCAATCGCGGGGCCTCCTGCGGTTGCCACTGCGTGCGCAATCACCTAGCCTTGCTGCGTGCACAAAACTATTGCCGGACTCATCGCCATCCTCTGCGCCGCGAGCGCTGCCGCCATTGCTGCCGACCGCGTGAGCGCCGTGCCGTCGGCCGAGCGCACGGGTTTTCAGCGCATCAGCGCGGCTGACCTGCGGGCCGATCTGACCTTCCTGTCATCCGATGCCTTGCAAGGTCGCATGTCGCTCGAGCGGGGTGACGAGGTCGCCGAGCAATGGATCGCGGCCGAGTTTGCAAAGGCGGGCCTCGAGCCCATTGGCGCAGTGATCGGCGGCCAGAAGACATTTCTGCAGGCCGTGCCCTTGATCGAGTATCGCGGCGATCGCGACAAATCCTTCCTGAGCCTCACGCGCAACGGTCAAGTCAAACAGTGGCAGGCGCCCGAGGTCAGCGGCGCCTTCCACGATGACGTCGAGGTGACGGCGCCCGTCGTGTTCGTGGGCTACGGCATCACGGCGCCGGGACTCGGCTACGACGATTACCAGGGTGTCGACGTCAACGGCAAGATCGTGCTCATGTTCGAGCATGAGCCGCAGGAAAACGATGCTCAATCGCGCTTCAATGGCACCGGCAATACCCGCTACGCCACCAATCGCGTCAAGGCCATGATTGCGCAGAAACACGGCGCGGTCGCCGTCCTGGTGATGGGCGAGCCGACGCGCAAGCATCCGTCGAACGCCGAGCGCATTGCCCGCATCGGTGGCAGCATCACGCGTCTGCAGCCGATTCCCTCGCAGATCATCGTCGGCGACGAGGTGCGCGTGCCGGTCGCAACCATCGGCGACACGGCGGCGGCTGAACTGCTGGCGAACGCAGGCGCGTCGGCCCAGGACCTGCAAACGGCGATCGACAAGGATCTGAGCCGCCAGTCGCGGCCCCTGCCCGATACCACCGTGACGCTGCATTTCGCCAACAAGTCGCGGGTCACCGGCACCACGCACAACGTCGTCGGGCTGCTACCGGGGTCCGATCCGAAGCTCGCCGCCGAGACCATCATCATCAGCGCACATCATGACCATGACGGTTCGACGCCAATGGCGTCCGGCAGCACCGAAATATTCCACGGCGCGGACGACAACGGCTCAGGCACCGTCGGCGTGGTCGAACTGGCGCGCGCGTTCAGCGTCAACGCCACCAAGCCGAAGCGCTCAATTCTCTTTGCGGTCTTTGCCGCCGAAGAACGCGGCCTGCTCGGCGCCTATTACCTCGCGGCGCATCCGCTCCGGCCGCTCGCGACGACGCGCGCGATGATCAACTTCGACATGATCGGCCGCGACGAGGCACCGAGCGAGCAGACCAACGGTCTCATCGACATCCCTGCGTCGACCACCAATCGCCTCAACCTGGTCGGCGCCACCTACAGTCCCGATTACGGCGCGACCGTCATGGCCGCCAACAAAGCGGTGGGCCTGGACCTGGATGACCGCTTCGATCACGACAACGCGCTCAACGTGTTTTTTCGCAGCGATCAGTTTCCCTTCGTGCTGCACGACGTGCCGGCTTTCTGGTGGTTCACCGGGTTCCATCCCGACTATCACCACTCGACCGACACGGCGGACAAAATCGACTATGCGAAGATGGCCAGGATCCTGCAGCTGTCTTATCTTGCCGCGTTTCGTTTCGCCGACCAGCCGGGGTATCCGAAGTTCGTTGCCGATCCGCCGGGCAGTCATTGAACGTGACGCGGCGTTTTCTCACGCGCCAGCCTCCGGTCGACGGATGAACTGGGTCGCGTGTCGCGACTGCATAAACTGCTTCGCACCTTCGATGTCGCGCCCCAACGGTCGATCGTCAGCGTAAGTGGCGACCACTTCGCGCAGCGCACGGTAAATCGCAAGCGTGCCCGGTGCGGCGGGTTCCGCCTCTAGGTCCAAAAGATCATAGCTTTGCGCAGCGGCGAGGATTTCGATGGCCAGGAGATACTGTACGTTGGTATTCACGTCCAGTGCTTTAAGAGCGGCCGGCGTGGCGTGACACAAGATGTCTTCTTGCAGCCCCGACGTCGAACCTCCATCCAGGCTGGCCGGAGCAGCCAGGCGGCGATTTTCCCCGATGAGAGATACCGCTGTGTATTGCGCGATCATGAAGCCCGATGCTGTGCCGCCTGGTTGTGCAAGAAAAGCGGGAAAGCCGCTGATCAAAGGGTTCACCATGCGCTCCAGGCGACTTCCGGACGCGCTGCCGAGCTCTGCCAAGGCAGTCGCCAAGTGGTCCATGGCAAGTCCAAGGCCGGCCCCGATAGGATTTGCCTGCGAATACACCTCGGGTGCGTCCACCGTGCCGGCGATGATGGGATTGTCCGTGGCGCTGGCCAGCTCATCGTCGACGGTTCTTGCCGCCGTTTGCCAGGCATCGCGAACGGCGCCGTGGATCTGCGGAATGCCGCGTAGACTCAACGCGTCCTGCGTCTTGCGACCCGCGGCAGCCGCCAGCATCACTGAACCGTGGAGCAGCCCATTGATCGTGGCCGCCACCTCCTGTTGACCCGGTGACTGCCGCCGTTGCATGACTGCAGGGTCAAAGGCACGGAGCTGGCCGCGTTGCACTTCGAAAGTCATGGCCGCGACCGCATCGGCCCAGTCCATGATGCGGCTGGCGCCTTCGACCGCCAGGCACGCGAGGCCGGTCGCACACGGCGAGCCGTTGACCAGACAAAGTCCTTCCTTCGCCTCGAGTGACAAAGGCTCAAGCTGGAGGCGAGTCATCGCAACTTCTGCTGGCACGTGCTCGCCTTGAAGGTCGACATGGCCGCAACCGATCAGAGCCACACCGATTTGGGCGCTGTGCGTGATATAGCCGACCGAGCCTAGCCGTTGCACTTTCGGCGTGCAGCCTGCATTCAGGAATTCGACGATGCGTTGAACGACAGCCAAGCGCAATCCGGAGTAGCCGTGCGCAAAGTTGTTGACCATGGCTGCCATGATTGCGCGCGTTTCGGATACCGACAGCGACGGTCCCACGCCCACCGCGTGGCTCATCAAGATACGTCGCGACAGAATGCCCTGTTGATCCCGCGCGATGACGATGTCCGCCAGCGCGCCCACGCCGGTATTGATGCCATAGGCGCGCAGCGACTTGTCGACCACGACGCGCACGATCCGGTGAGCCGCCTCGATCCGTTCGATCGCTGCTGGAGCGAGTCGCAGCGGACTGCCGGCTGCGATTGCTGCTACCTCGCCAAAACGCAGCGGGGCATCGAGAGTAATAGAGTCCACGTCCTGATTCCGTGAGCGCCGTTGCGGGCCGCCGGGCCTACCTGTCAGGTCACAATCGCTGGAATGCGGCCTTCATCAGCACACAAGCAGCCTAGCCGCCGATGAAAAGGTAGTGATCGACGATCAGCGCGGCGAACAGCCACATCAGATACGTGATCGAGAAGCGGAACGTGAGCATGGGCATGTCGGCGCGCGTGCCGCGGTACAACGCCAGCACGAAATACAGGAAGCGCGCATTCAATCCGAGCGCCGCCACGAGGTAGATCAGGCCGCTCATCTTGGACAGGAACGGCAGCAGCGTCGCCAGGATCAGCAGGATCGTATAGAGCACGATCTGCAGGCGCGTGTATGGGATGCCGTGTGTAACCGGAAGCATCGGGATGCCCGCGCGGGCGTAATCGTCACGCCGCGCGATGGCGAGCGCCCAGAAGTGCGGCGGCGTCCAGGTGAAGATGATCAGGAACAGCAGCAGTGCATTCGCATCCACCGTGCCGGTCACCGCGGCCCATCCGAGCACCGGCGGCGCGGCCCCGGCGGCCCCGCCGATGACGATGTTCTGCGATGTGGCGCGCTTCAGCCACACCGTGTACACGACGGCATACCCAATGAGCGACAGAAAGCTGAGTACTGCGGTGAGTCCGTTGACGCCGCGCCATAGAATCAACATAGACGCGACGGCGAGCACGACTGCGAACACAATGGCATGCCGTTCCTGCAGGTGACCGGTGGGCAACGGCCGTCGGCGGGTGCGATTCATCTGCGCATCGATGCGCTGATCGAGGACATGATTGAAGGCGGCGGCCGAACCGGACGCACAGGCGATCCCGAGCGTACCGAAAATCAAGGCCGACAGCGGCACCCAGCCGGGCGTTGCCAAGACCATGCCGACGATGGCGGTGAACACGATGAGCAGGGTGACGCGTGGCTTGGTGAGTTCCAGATAGTCACGCCAGCGGCCGAAGCCGACGACGTCGATGGAAGCATTCTCAGGAAGGGTCGGCACCGGTTTAGCGTACCACGCCGGGTGTCGGCGCCGGCCAGAGCATCCGTAACAACGTGACCATGCAGATGACCAGGAGCGCCGCACCGGCATTATGCAGAGTCGCCAGCGGCAACGGCAGATTCAGGTGCACCATGGCAAGGCCGATGCATATCTGCACCAGGACCGCACCCGCCACGAGGCCACCGGCGACTTTCAGACGCCGGCTTTGTGCACGCACTGCGGTCAGTGCGCCGACAAGCAGCAACACGCTGCCCGTCACTACCGCGCCAATTCGATGCGTGACGTGAATCGCGGCGCGCGCCGCGTTCGCCAAAATCCCGCCGGTGTAATCGACATCGAGCCCATGCCACAGCACGAATCCCGCATGAAAATCCATGTTGGGCCACCACGAGCCCTGGCAGGTCGGGAGGTCGGGACAGGCCACAGCTGCATAGTTGGTGCTGGTCCAGCCGCCGAGCGCCACTTGCATCAACATGACGCCGAATCCCACCACTGCAAATTTGCGCAGCGCGGTCTCGCCCGGTGCGGACACGCGTTGCTCGGGCGCCAGTGACAACCACCAAAGGAGGCCCAACGTGGTGAGGCCGCCGAGCAGATGCGCGGTCACGATCAATGGTTTCAGCAACTGTGTCACCGTCAGGGCGCCGAGCGCGCCCTGCGCACAGACGATCAGCAGCAACAACACCACCGCGACGACGGGTTGATCGCGCCCGCGGCGATTCCAGAACGCGAACACCAGCAGACCGATGATGACCACGCCGAGCGTGCTCGCAAAATAGCGATGGATCATCTCGTGCATCGCCTTGCTGAAGTCCAGCGCAGCGGCATCCGGATACACATGTCCATAGCAGCCTGGCCAGTCGGGACATCCGAGTCCTGCGTCCGTCAAGCGCACCCAGGCGCCCAGCACCACGACGCAGGCGGCAAAAAGGGCACCGGCCAGCGCCAGACGCCGAAACCACAGCAGTCTGCGGCGCTCGTCCATCAGCCGATGCTCGACAATCGCAGCAGTCGCTTGGTGTCTTCCAGCATGCCTTTGGCCTTGGCGTCGGGGCCATAGAACATCATCAGATTGCCGAGCGGATCGACCACGTAAACCCGATGGGCATCGCTGCCGGCGTCCTCCGGAAGTTGCGCGCGCAGGGCCGCGTCGGCAGGCGCGGTGAGCGCGATGATCAAGTCCGGGTGCGCCTCGTGCAGCGCGGCGAAGTCGCAGCAACCGGCATCCGCGATCAGCACACGCTGCACCCGGTTCATATCGCGGTCGAGCGCAATGCGCACCTGACGTGTGTCGTACAAACGCATACGGCAGGCGTCGGCGCAAACGTCGTGCTGGAAATACAGGAAGGTCCACTTGCCGCGCAGGAAATCCGCTCTGGTCGCGCCCGATCCGACCAGCGGCAGGGCGGCCTCGGGCAAGGGTCGCGCCGGCTGGATCAATTCACCCGCGTTGGTATGACCGCGCGGATGCCAGTCATGGTGTCCGTAATAAAGATAAAAAGAAAAGCCGAGCGGCGCGAAGAAGATCAGGGCAATACCGACCAGCAGGCGGCGCTGACGGCGATCACGTGCGGCGGCGTCCATCACGCCCGCCGCCGCGTGTTGACGACGATGTAGATGACCAGCAGCGCGAGCGCAAGGCCGAACCACTGCACCGCATATCCGATGTGCCGCAGCGGCGGCATGCCCGGCGGCGTCCAGTTGCGGATGAATCCCTCGGGCTCAGCGGCATCGAGCAGGATCACTTCCGCTGCCGGCGCCCACTCTTGCTGGTGCAGCAATGCGGCGATCTCTGCATGCGTAGGATAGTTGGCCACGACCGGATAAGGAGGCTGCAGCGGCGCACGCGTCCCCATCTGAATCCCCGGCGCCGGCAGGTGATCGGCACGACCGCGGATCTTGCGTTCGTTACCTGCGGCAGGAATGATCGGCTTGTCGGTGCGCGTGACGCCGAGCGGCACCCAGCCGCGGTTCACCAGCAACCAGCCGCCATCGGCCAGCGCAAAAGGCGTGATGACGTAGTAGCCGGCACGCTCGGCGTTCACCATATTGTCGATCAAAACCTGCCGTGTTTCATCGTAACGGCCGAGGGCTTCGACGTGCTGGTAGCGGGGCAGCAGCGCGCCGGTCGAGTTGATGGGGCGGGTGTCTTCGGTGCCGGCGGCGAACGATTCATACAGCACGCGTTTCTCGTCCGCACGCCGCAACTGCCAACGGCCGAGCGACACCAGCATCACGAGCAGCGCAAGCGTGACTAGCGTCGTGAAGAGCCGGGGCGTGAACACGCGGGAGCCGAGTTGGATGGACACGATATACTGAGTACGTGGAGTTTAAATATCTGGTCATTGCGTTGCTGGCGCTGATTGTGATCAGTCTCGGCAAAGCTTTGTTCCATTTGTCGAGCCCGCGGCCCGAGGATGCGAACAAAATGGTGAAAGCGCTCGCCTGGCGCATCGGTCTGTCGGTCGGTCTATTCGTGCTCTTGATCGTCGCCTACTACGCCCACTGGATCAGTCCGATCCATCGATGACTTCGTGGCGTCGGCGGGATCAGATCCAGTAGACGAAGATAAACAGGCCCAGCCAGACGACGTCCACGAAATGCCAGTACCAGGCGACGGCTTCGAAGCCGAAGTGGCGCTGCGGCGTGAAATGCCCCTTCATGACCCGGAACCAGATCACGGTCAGCATGATTGCGCCGAGCGTGACGTGCATGCCGTGGAAGCCCGTCAGCATGAAGAACGTGGAGCCGTAGATCCCCGTGCCGAGCTGCAGCCCGAGTTCGCTGTAGGCTTCGCGGTATTCGTGCGCCTGAAAACCGACGAACAGAAAGCCGAGCAGGAAGGTCGCCGCCAGAAAAATCTTCAGTCGCGTGCGATGACCGGAGATCAGCGCATGGTGGGCAATCGTGATCGTGACGCTGCTGCTCAACAGGATGGCGGTGTTGATCGCGGGCAGGCCGAGCGCCGGTACCACCTCGAACGCGCCGTTCGCATTCGGCCCGAGGGCCGACGGCCCGTTCGTCGGCCATGCGCCGCTGAACTGCGGCCACAGCAGCAGATGATTGAAAATCTTCACGCCATCGCCGGCAAGCCAGGGTACCGACAACTCGCGTGCGTAGAACAGGGCACCGAAGAATGCGGCGAAGAACATCACTTCCGAGAAGATGAACCACATCATTCCCATGCGGAAGGAACGATCCACGGCCATGCTGTACATGCCCTTCTCGTTCTCCCCGATCACGGTACCGAACCAGAACATGAACAGAAGCGCGAGCATCACGAAACCCGGAATCAGCGACAGCGCCGGCAACCAGTTGTTCAACGTCGCCACTGCGCCGAACATCAGCGTGAACAAAGTCACCGATCCATAGATGGGCCACGGACTCGAATGAGGTACGTAGTAGGTCTGGGGTGCTTCCGCGTGCGCTTGCGCCATGCTTGAGGATCTCTATTCGGTGACGTTCGATAGTTTAACGAGGTTAATCAAGGCAATGTTGAGGTTTGCGCCGTCTTGGCGGCCTGTTCCCGCGTTGTGTCATAAAACGTATAGGCCAGCGTCAGGCGGTCGATGTGATGCGGCAGCTGCGCATCGACGATGAAACGCACCGGCATGTCTCTGCCTTCACCGGCGGCAAATGATTGCGGCGTAAAGCAGAAACACTCGGTCTTATGGAAATACCGGGCACTGCCCGTGGGCGTAATGCTGGGTACGGCCTGGGCCACGACGGGATAAGGCGTCAGGTTGCGTGCAAAGAACTGCGTGTCGTACAGCTTGCCGGGATGCACCTTCATGGAAGCGACCAGCGGCTTGAACTCATAGCTGCCCACCTGCGCGGGCGACGCCACGAACTCGACGGTGACTTCGCGATCCAGGTCGGGCGCCTCGACAGCGGTCTGTCGCCCGGCCTTGGCTTCGGCGTTACCGATGCCGGCGGCGCGGCACAGCACGTCGTACAGCGGCACCAATGCCCAGCCAAAAGCGAAACTGCCTGCGGTCATGAGCAGCAGGCCGCGCAGCAGCTTGGCGTTGGCGCGTCGCGGCTCCATCAATGATGCGATCGAACCACGAGCAGCACGATGAAGCCGAAGTAAAACGCCAGCGCCAGGGCCCCGAGGCCGATGGCGCCGTTGCGAATGCGCCTCTTAGTGGGCGAGTTTGCCGTCGCGTTCACTTAGTTCGAGGTCCGGAGGCGTTGCGAAGCTGTGGTACGGCGCAGGCGATGGCAGGGTCCACTCGAGACCATTCGGCCGCGTGCCTTCCCACACTTCAGCCGTGGCCTGCTTGCCGCCCCGTACGCACTGGATGATCACGATGGCGAACAACAGCTGCGAGAGACCAAAGCCAAAACCGCCGATCGAGGACACCATGTTCCAGTCGGTGAACTGCACCGCGTAGTCAGGAATACGGCGCGGCATGCCGGCGAGGCCCAGAAAGTGTTGCGGGAAAAACAGCACGTTGACGAACACCGTCGACAGCCAGAAATGCCACTTGGCGAGCGCCATGTTGTACATGTGGCCGGTCCACTTCGGCAGCCAGTAGTACACCGCGGCCATGATCGAGAACACGGCCCCCGGTACCAGCACATAATGGAAATGCGCCACCACGAAGTAGGTCTGGTTGTACTGGAAATCGACCGGCACGATCGCCAGCATCACGCCCGAGAAGCCGCCGATCGTGAACAGGAACAGGAACGACAGGGCGAACAGCATCGGCGGTTCGAACGACAGCGAGCCTTTCCACAGGGTCGCGGTCCAGTTGAACACCTTCACGCCCGTCGGCACCGCGATCAGCATGGTCGACATCATGTAGAAGAGCTGCGCCGCCAGCGGCATGCCGTCGACGAACATGTGGTGGCCCCAGACGATGAACGAAAGGAAGGCGATGGATGCGATGGCATAGATCATGGAAGTGGCGCCGAACAGCGGCTTGCGCGCGAACGTCGGCAGGATCTCAGAGACGATGCCGAACGCCGGCAGAATCATGATGTACACCTCAGGGTGCCCGAAGAACCAGAAGATGTGTTCGAACATCACCGGATCGCCGCCGCCCGCCGCATTGAAGAAGCTGGTGCCGAAGAAGTGATCGGTCAGCAGCATCGTGACGGCGCCCGCGAGCACCGGCATCACCGCAATCAACAGATAGGCCGTGATCAGCCAGGCCCAGCAAAACAGCGGCATCTTCAGCAGGTTCATGCCCGGCGCGCGCATGTTCATGATGGTGACAATCACGTTGATCGCACCCATGATGGAAGATGCCCCCATCATATGAATCGCGAAGATCAGCATCGGGAAACTGTCGCCCGTCTGCAATGACAGCGGCGGATACAGGGTCCAACCGCCGGCCGCCGCGCCGCCCGGCACGAACAGCGTCGAGAGCAGCAGCGTGAAAGCGAAAGGCAGGATCCAGAAGCTGAAGTTGTTCATGCGCGGCAGCGCCATGTCCGGCGCGCCGATCTGCATCGGGATCATCCAGTTCGCGAGGCCCACGAAGGCCGGCATGACCGCACCGAAGATCATGATGAGGGCATGATTGGTCGTCATCTGGTTGAAGAACACGGGGTCGACCAGCTGCAGGCCTGGTTTGAACAACTCGGCGCGGATCACCATCGCCATGGCGCCGCCGATGAAGAACATGATCAGGCTGAACACCAGGTACATCGTGCCGATGTCCTTGTGGTTGGTGGCGAACAGCCAGCGCTTGATGCCCTTGGCGGGGCCGTGATCGTCGTGTGCGTCGTGCGCGTGGTCGGCGTGGGCATTGGCCATGATTGATCGCTCTTATGAAGTCTGAATCGGTCGGATGAACGTGATGCTTACTGGGACAGGACCTGGGCGGTGCGCGCCGGCGCGGCGTCCGCACCGGCCGCGGCCTGCTTGGCCTGCGCCTTCTGCTCGGTGACCCACTTCTTGTAGTCGTCCG
>CAZZZU010000127.1:0-10915 GCA_964658805.1 uncultured Steroidobacteraceae bacterium | reverse complement strand
TCGACCACGCAGCCGATGGCTCGCCGCGCGCCGATATGGTCCCATTGCCGGCCGCCCGGGTCGACCGATTCAATCCGTCGATTCTCGTGCACTCCGCCGTTCTTGTAGAAATACCACCAGGGTATGCCGTTCATGGCAGTGAGCACCGAGGTGTGTGCGCCAAGCAAGGGGCCGAACTCTGTCGCACTCTCGAAAGCTTGGTGCGATTTGAGCGCGCATATGACCACGTCCTGTACGCCGAAGGTCCGCGGGTCGGCGCTGGCCGGAATCCTGACAAGCTTCTCGCCGCCCGCAATCAGCAGCTTCAAACCGTTGCGTTGAATCGCATCCAGATGCGCGCCGCGCGCCACCACGCACACCTCGTGGCCGGCGGCAGCGAGTTCCACCGCCATGTACCCACCGATGGCACCCGCGCCGTATACACAAAACTTCATGGGCGCTCCAGTTACAGCAGCGCGGCGTCGAAGTGCTGCTGCAGATTTAAAGTGCGTGCAATCTCCCACATCGCATTCGTCAACGGCGCCAGCGACGGCTGGTTGCGTGCGATCAGGCCGATACGCCGCTGGTGCTGCGGCGTCAGCGGCCGCACCTGCACCCGATTTGTCAGATCGAAGAAATGCAACAGACTGTGCGGCACGATGGTGAAGAGCCCCGCATCGCTGACCTGACCGTACAACGCGAACAGGGAGTCAGATTCGAGGATGATGTCGGGTTGCACGCCGGCGAGCCGGAAGGCAGCATCGATGATCTGGCGATTGCGCATCTTCGGGGTGAGCAGGCACAGGGGCAACCGCGCCGCCTGCTCCCACGTCAGGGACGACTCGAGCGGCACATCATGAGCCGCCATCAAGACATAGCGCTCTTCGAACAGCTGCAGCGTCTCGAAACCCTCGACAACCTTGTCGTCCAGATAGGTAAGTCCAAGATCGAGTTCGAACTGGTCCAGCTGCGCGACGATGCCTTCCGCGCTCATCGAAGACACCGTATAGCGGATGTGCGGGTACGCCGCCCGGCATGGAGCGGTCAGAAACGCAGCAACGGTCATCGTCGTCGGGATCGCGCCGATGCGCAGCGTTCCCGACATGTCAGCCCGGGCGACGGCTGCATCCTCGCGCATGCGCGTCATGGACGCGAGCGTCTGCTGGGCCCACACGAGCACGCGCTCACCCTCTTGAGTGAGACCGACGTAACGCCGGCCGCGCTGCACGATCATGATGCCGAGTTCTTTTTCGAAGCTGCGGATCGCGGAGGACAGGGCCGGCTGCGAAACGTGGCATGCCTCCGCGGCCTTCGCAAAATGCTTCTCGCGGGCCAATGTCACCAAATACTCGAGTTGTCGTATGAACATGAGAATTAAATCCTGGCGCGGTTTGGCCGATTCTTGCCCAAACGGGATACAGCGTTTAGATTGGCCGCCCTGCGGCGTAAACCGCACCCTCGGAGAAATGCATGGCGCTGCCCAAAGAAATGAATGTCATCGAAATCGCGGCGCCCGGTGGTCCTGAACAACTGCGCCTGGCGCAGCGTCCGTTGCCCCAACCCGGTGAAGGCGAGGTGCTGGTGCGCGTGCATGCGGCGGGCGTCAACCGACCCGACGTCATGCAACGCCAGGGCCGCTACCCGCCGCCGCCGGGCGCGTCGGACTTGCCCGGCATGGAAATCGCCGGCGAAATCGTTGCCCTCGGTACGAACGTAACGAATGTGGCGGTCGGCGATCAGGTGTTGTCGTTGTTGCCGGGCGGAGGCTATGCCGAATACGCCGTCGCCGCTGCGCCGCTCTGCCTGCCGATTCCGCACGGCCTGAGCATGATCGAAGCCGGCGCCATTGCGGAAACCTACATGACCGTGTGGACCAATCTGTTCGAACGAGGTCGCTGCAAGGCCGGGGATACCGTGCTCATCCATGGCGGGAGCAGCGGCATCGGCACGACCGCGATTCAACTGGCGACGGTTCTCGGTGCGCGCGTGTACGCGACCGCCGGTTCCGCTGAGAAGGCGCGCGCTTGTGAGCAACTCGGTGCCGTGCGCGGTATCGATTATCGTCAGGAAGACTTCGTCGAAGTGATGAAAGCCGAAACCAAAGGCGCCGGCGTGGACGTCACCCTCGACATGGTGGCCGGCAGCTACGTACAACGAAATCTCGAGATCGCTGCGATTGAAGGTCGGGTCGTCACGATTGCCCTGCAAGGTGGCACGCGCGCCGAAATCAACATGGGCGGCGTCCTCACCAAACGTCTGACCCTGACCGGTTCCACGCTGAGAACGCGCACCGTCGCGCAGAAAGCAGCGATCGCCGACGCGTTGCGCGAACGTGTATGGCCGCTGCTCGCAGCCAAGAAAGTTCGTCCCATCATTTTCAAGACGTTTCCCCTTGCTGCAGCCAGCGATGCGCATCGCCTCATGGAAAGCTCCAATCACATCGGCAAGATCGTCCTGACGATGTGAGGCGCGGGCGTCAGTTGCCGAGCGCGCTGCCGATCTCCAGGCCCGCGGCGGCGCAAAATTCCGGCGCGCTTATCTTTTTGCCGCCGTCGTAGCGGACCCGCAGCGCCTCGATCTGCCCGCCCTGCGTGGCAATGAAAAAGCTTTTTTCGCCAATGGACGTCACGGCACCAATACTGCCTTTGACCTGGGAAAAGGTACGCGCCGCGTGTTTGACCGCATCGAAAAAATGCAGCCTTTTGCCGTTGAAGAGTGTCCATGCGCCGGGCGCTGGATTGCAGCCACGAATCAGGTTGTAGACCTGGTCAACGTGCGTGTGCCAGTTGATGCGCGATTCTTCCGCACGGCACCAGCCTTCGTAGCTTGCGCGTGATTCGTCCTGCGGGACGCTCTGCGCCCCGCCTGTGCTGATCGCGTGTGCCGCCTCGACCAGTGCCGCCACACCCATCGGAAACAGGCGTTCGAAATACACGCTTGCGACCGTGTCGTCGGGGTCGATGGAAATCTCTTTTTGCAGTACGATCGGGCCCTCATCCAGTCCGTCAGTGGGCCGGAATATGGTGAGTCCCGTGCGCGAGTCACCGAGGATGATGGGCCAGTTGATGGAACTCGGTCCGCGATAACGAGGCAGCAGAGACGGATGATATTGAATGGTGCCGTGCTTGGGGATGGTCGCGAAATCCTGAGGCACGAATTGCAGCACATAGGCGAGCACGCCGATATCGGCATCGAGCGAGCGCAGCGCCGTGCGGGCTTCTTCGCTCCGCAACGACGGGAACTGAAACACCGGCACGTTATGTTGCTGAGCGGCACCCTTGAGCGGGTCATCGGCTTCGCCGGGCTTGGCCGGTGCGCAAAATACGCCGACCACCTCGTCGCCGTTTTGCATAAAGGCGTCCAACACCGCCTTCCCGAAATCTCTTTGCCCTACGATGGCTGTTCTCAAGGTATTCTCCCCTCTATCTCGCCCGCGGCAATGTTATCTAATATATCATTTGGCCTCGGACGGGGAAGAAAACGCACCTGTACCCGACTCTGTCGACAGCGACATTTTACCCTGACTTTTCTATAGGAGACTTCCCGTGGCTGGACGCAACTTTCTATTCGTGCCTGGACCTACCAATGTGCCGGATCGCATTCTGCGTGCCATGGCTGTCCCCATGGAAGACCATCGGTCACCGATCTTCCCCGAGCTGACCAAGACCTGCCTGGAAGGCCTCAAGCCTGTCTTCAAGACGACCAGCGCGCAACCGTTTATTTTCCCGTCTTCCGGCACCGGGTGCTGGGAGGCCGCACTGACCAACTGCCTGAACGTCGGCGACAAGATTCTGACGTCGCGCTTTGGTCAGTTCAGTCATCTGTGGATCGACATGTGCCAGCGGCTCGGCTTTGACGTGGAGATATTGGAAACGCCCTGGGGCGAAGGCGCGCCGGTCGAGCGTTACCTGGCATCGCTCGAAGCCGACAAGCAGCACAAGATCAAGGCCGTACTGGTTTGCCAAAACGAGACGGCAACGGGTGTGACCAGCGACGTCGCGGCGGTTCGTGCCGCGATGAACTCGGTCAAGCATCCTGCACTGTTGTTCGTGGACTCGGTGAGCGCCTTGGCGAGCATCGATTTCCGCATGGACGAATGGGGCGTGGATGTCTGCGTGAGCGGCTCGCAGAAGGGACTGATGCTGCCTGCCGGTCTCGGTATTACCTGCGTGAGTCAAAAGGCGCTGGAAGCGTCGAAGAAGGCGAATTCGCGGCGCTGCTACTTTGATTATAAAGACATGGTCACGGCGAACGCCACCGGCTATTTTCCGTACACCCCTGCCTTGCCGATGCTGTACGGCTTGCGCGAGGGCCTGGCGATGCTGCGCGAGGAAGGTTTCGAAAACGTGCTGAAGCGCCACGCATTCCTGGCCGGCGGCGCGCGTGCGGCCGTCTTCGAAGGTTGGAAGCTGAAGCTGTGCGCCACGGAGCCCAAGTGGTACTCCGATACGGTGTCCGCCATCATGGTGCCGGAAGGTTTCAACGGTGCCGACGTGATTTCACGCGCTTATCATCGTTACAACCTGGCGCTCGGCGCGGGTCTGTCCAAGGTTGCCGGCAAGTTGTTCCGCATCGGTCACCTTGGCGACCTCAATGAACTGATGCTCCTCGGCGCAATCGCCGGCGCGGAAATGGCCATGCTCGACGTGGGCATCAAGGTAGAGCCGGGCAGCGGCGTCGCCGCGGCGTCGAGCTACTGGCGCAAGAATTCGCGCGCCGACGCCAAGACGGCAGCCGAGGCCATAACGGGCAAAGCGGCCTAAAGTGCAGCGTATTGTCTTTTTAGATCGCGCATCGCTCAAGGCCGACGTCAAGAAGACCGCGTTTCCCGCCGAATACGTCGAGCACGAAAAGACGGCGATCGAGGAAATCGTGCCGCGCCTGCAAGGCGCGGCCATCGCCATCATCAACAAGGTGCCGATGCGTGCCGAGACCTTGCGGCAGTTGCCTGACCTGAAGCTGATCGCGGTGGCGGCAACCGGCTATGACGTGGTGGACGTGGCCTACTGCAAGGAACATGGCATCGCAGTTGCGAACATTCGCAACTACGCGGTGCACACCGTACCGGAACACGCCTTTGCGTTGATCCTGGCCCTGCGGCGTAACGTCATCGCATACCAGCTCGATGTGCAAGCGGGCGTCTGGAACAAGTCAGAACAATTCTGTTTTTTTACGCATCCGATCGGCGATTTGCACGGCTCGACGCTGGGCATCATCGGCGAAGGTGCCATCGGCCAGGCGACCGCTGCGATCGGGCGCGCGTTTGGCATGCGGGTTTTGTTCGCGGATCATGCGCCTCCCAAAATGGAAGGCGTCACCTTCACTCCTTTCGAGCAGGTACTGGCCGAGGCGGACGTGATCTCGTTGCACTGTCCGTTGACGCCCGCCACGCGCAACGTCATCAATCTGGAAGCCATGCGCAAGATGAAGCGCAACGTGTTGCTCATCAATACCGCGCGCGGCGGACTGGTGGACGAAGCCGCGCTCATTCAGGCGCTGGATGAAGGATTGATTGCGGGCGCGGGCTTCGATGTGCTGACGGTGGAGCCACCGCGCAACGGCAATCCGCTGCTCGATGTGCGCCGCCCGAATTTCATTCTGACGCCGCATGTGGCATGGGCATCCGACGGCGCCATGCAGTCACTCTCCGACCAATTGATCGACAACATCGATGCGTGGGCGGCTGGCAAGCCGCGACACCTCGTGACATGAACCCCCATGAAAAAACTTCTGTATCACTTCGATACCGACGCCCTGCCCTCGGTATTCGACAACGTAGTTGGTTATGACGGCGGCGCTGATCACATCACCGCTTATGGCGGCGTAACCCCGGCCAATGTCGGTGGCTTGGTCGACGGTGCGATCTTCACGCGCGCTCCCAAGGACAAGAAAAACACCGCCATATTCATCGGCGGCGGCAACATGACGGCCGGCGAAGAATTGCTGGCCGCGGTCAAGCAACGGTTCTTCGCCAAGTTTCGCGTCTCGGTCATGTTCGACTGCAATGGCTCGAATACGACGGCATCGGCGGCCGTGGCCTGGCTTGCGCACGGCCGCTCGCTCGCGGGTAAACGCGCGGTGGTGCTGGGCGGCACAGGCCCGGTGGGCCAGCGCGCCGCCATCCTCTTGGCGCGGGAAGGGGCTCAGGTCGCCATCACCGGCCGCCGACGCGACGTGGTGCGGGCAGCCTGTGATTCCCTCAAGGCACGCTTCGGTGTCGATATCGAAGCCGTCGAGGCGACGACCAACGATGCACGCGCTGCGGCGCTCGCTGGCGCGCACATCGTGCTGGCCACCGGTGCCGCGGGCATCACCTTGCTGGATGCCGCGCAGTGGAAGAATCATCCGACACTGGAGCTGGTGGCGGACGCGAATGCATCACCGCCCGCCGGCATCGAAGGCGTGGGTATCGCCGACCGGGGTCTGTCGAGCGACGGCAAGATCCTGTTCGGCCCCTTGGGCTTCGGCGCTTTGAAGCTGGCCACGCATCGTGCCTGTGTCGGCAGGTTGTTCGAACAGAATGACTTGCTGCTCGACGTGGACGAAATTTACGCCGTCGCCAAGAGCATGGTGGGATAAACGATGTACGCAAAGATCAGCATCGAAAGTTTTCTGGATGAGCTCGCCAGTAGCAAGGCCACGCCGGGCGGCGGCAGCGCCGCGGCCATCATCGGCGCAACCGGGGCCGCGCTCGTGTCCATGGTGTGCAATGTGACCATGGGAAAGAAGAGCCATGTCGACGCCATCCCCCAGTTGCAGGCCGTCCTGGCGGAAGCCGAGGCACTGCGCGCCGCGCTCACCGGCGCGGTCGACGAGGACATCCAGGCTTTCGATTCCCTCATGGCCGCCTACCGCCTGCCGAAGGCCAGCGATCCGGAAAAAGCCGCGCGTACGGCAGCCATTCAGCGTGCTCTGCGCGGCGCTACCGAAGCGCCGTTGCACTGTGCACGTACCAGCCTCGAGGTCATAAAATTGTCACGCCGCGCTGCAGAAGCCAGTCACGTCGGCGTGATCAGCGATGCCGGCGTGGGTGTCGTAGCCGCGCAGGCTGCACTGCGCAGTGCCGCGCTCAATGTCTATATCAATGCACCGATGCTCGAAGACCGCGACTTTGCGGCGCAGGCGTCCTCCGAAATCGAACAGATGGTGGCGACCGGCGACCGGGAAGGTGATGCGGTTTTCGCCCTGGTGCGAAGCAAACTCAGCTGATCAGAGGGTTGCCGGCTTCGGCTCCGTCATGACGACGCCACGGCGTTCCGGACCGAAGAGCACCAGCAGAATGATAAGCACCGCGACTGTACCAACCACGGTCGCCATGGCGAAGCCGTAATTCTTCTCGTGGTGCTCGGCGATGAGCAGCTGAATGTTGATGTTGTAGGACGCGATCAGATTTCCCAGCTGGTAAACGACGCCCGGAAAGGTGCCGCGAATCTCCGCCGGCGATAATTCGTTCAGATGGACGGGAATGATCCCCCAGGCGCCCTGCACGGCGACCTGCATCAGAAATGCACCGATGCCAAGCTCGAGCGGCGTTGAACCAAACGCCCATAGTGGAATCACCGGCAGCGCCAGCAATGCGGCGCAGCTGATGGCGCGGCGCCGGCCGATGCGTTCCGACAGCCAGCCAAATCCCAGTCCGCCGAAAATCGCGCCGATATTGGCGATACCGGTCACCAGCGCCAACGTCTTGGTGTCGAAGTGATGCTGCACCTTCAGGAACAGATTGGGGTAGGCGTCCTGCGACCCATGACTGAAAAAGTTGAATGCCGTCATCAGGGCGATGGCATACAACGCCAGCTTCCAGTCACGACCGAGCACCGCCAGAAGTCCCGGGCGTTCCCGCTGCGCCCGCTGCTGCGCCCACGCCGGGGATTCCTCCACGCCCTGCCGTATGAAAAAGACCAGGATCGCGGGCACGACGCCGATGACGAACATGTAGCGCCAACCGAGCGAATCGTAGAGCAGGTAAATCGCGAGAGACGCCAGGAAATAGCCGCTCGGGTAGCCGGCCTGCAGCAGTCCCGATACCACCCCGCGGGACTTCGCCGGGATGCTCTCGAAAGTCAGTGCCGAACCGATGCCCCACTCGCCGCCCATCGCAATGCCGAACAGGAAGCGGATCATCAGCAATGCATACAAAGACGGCGCGAGGCCCGAGACGGCCTCGAGAAGCGAAAATGCCAACACGTTGATCATCAAAATGGGTTTGCGGCCGTAGCGGTCCGCCAACCGGCCGAACAGAAACGCACCGATGGGCCGGGCGGCGAGCGTCAGAAATACCGCTTGAGTGACGGACTTGATGGGGACGTGGAAGGTGTTCGCGATATCGTCGAACATGAACACCATCAAAAAGAAATCGAACGCGTCCAGAGTCCAGCCGAGATAGGCCGCCAGCACCACGTTGCGCTGACTTCGTGTCCAACTCATCGGGTGCCCCCTATCGCTTCTTGAGTTTTATTCGGCCGGCTCTAGCAAATTGCGGGATCCCACCAGGATGCCGTCCGTATCGACGAACACCCAATCGCCAGGTGTAAACCGAACCCCGGCCAGCTCGACGACCTCGTCTCTTATGCCCTGATTGCGCCGCTCCGTGCGCCGCGGCGTCGTGCCGAGCGCGAGAATCCCCAACTCCATCTGCGCCAACTGCACGCTGTCACGGATGCAGCCATTGATGATGACCCCGGCCCAGCCATTCTGTACAGCCGCAGCGGTCATCAGGTCCCCGAACAAAGCGAAGCGCAGCGAGCCGCCGCCGTCGACGACCAGCACGCGGCCCTGGCCCGGCTCGGCAGTCGCCTCTTTGATACGCGAGTTATCCTCGTAGCAGCGCACCGTCGACACCGGCCCATAGAAGCTGCGAAGTCCACCGTAGCTTGCAAAGGTGGGCGTGCAGACATCGACTTCGGCAAAGAACTGATCATAGAGGTCGGCGGTTGCGAAGCTCATGCTCCTGGCGCCTGTGCTGCGATCAGGATGGCGCGAAAGTCATTGACGTTGGTGAGCGTCGGGCCGGTGATCACCGAATCGCCGAGTGCACCGAAAAAACTGTGTGCGTCGTTCTGCACCAACACGTCCTTTGGCTTCAAACCGAGGTCCCAGGCCCGCGACAAACTATCAGGCCCGATCAGCGCGCCGGCAATCTCTTCCTGGCCGTCCACCCCATCGGTATCGCCCGCCAGGCCATGAACGCGCGCATGGCCATCGAGCGCAATGGCGAGCGCCAGGAGAAACTCGACGTTACGGCCGCCGCGCCCGGTGCCGCGTACGGTCACGGTGGTCTCGCCACCCGAGAGCAGCACGCACGGCGCGGCGACCGGCTGAGCATGCGTCGCCACCTGCAACGCGATCCCCGCCATGACCTTGCCGACATCCTTGGCTTCGCCCTCGATGGCGTCGCCCAAGATGCAAGCCCGGTAACCGGCTTGCTCTGCAACCGCCGCAGCCGCCACCAGTGCCATCTGCGGCGTGGCCACCATGCAAACCCGCGCCCCTGCCAGCCGCGGGTCACCGGGCTTGACCGTCTCGCCTGCGCCGAGGTTCAGCAGGTCCTGCGCAGCGCGCGGCAACTCGATGCCGTAGCGGCGCACCAGCGCGAGCGCGTCGGCGCACGTGGTGGGGTCACCGACGGTCGGCCCAGAGGCGATGTCGATGGGCCGGTCGCCCGGCACGTCGGAAATCAACAAGGTCAATACCTGCGCCGGATGGCAAGCCGCGGCGAGACGCCCGCCCTTGATGGCAGACAGATGCCGCCGCACACAGTTCATCTCACTGATGGTGGCCCCCGAGTTGAGCAGGGCCTGGTTGATGCGTTGTTTGTCTGCGAGGGTCAGGCCCGGGGCAGGCAAAGGCAACAACGCCGAGCCGCCACCGGAAATAAGACACAGCACGAGGTCATCCGCAGTCAGCCCTCCCACCAGGTCGAGCATCCGCTGTGCGGCATGCAGGCCGGCCGCATCCGGCACGGGATGCGCGGCTTCGACGATTTCGATGCGCTCACACGCCACGCCGTAACCATAGCGGGTGACCACCAGACCTTCGAGCTTCCCGGGCCAATGCTGCTCGACGGCGCGCGCCATGGCCGCAGAGGCCTTACCGGCGCCAATCACCAACAGCCGGCCGCGCGGGGGCGCCGGCAGGCTCGGGGGCACGCAGACCGCCGGCTGCGCCGAGGCAATGGCCGCTTCGAACATCCGCCGCAGCAGCGCGCGCTCTTGCTGCGCGAAGCTCACTGCGTGCCTGTCGCCAGGGCGTTGGTCAGGGCGCCGATGCCGGCGATGCTGACCTCTACCGATACCCCGTCTTTGATCGAACCGGTACCGAGGGAAGTCCCACAGGCAATCACATCGCCGGGCGCCAGCGGTTGGTCGAACGAAATTCGGCTCACCAATTCTTCCGGCTTAAAGATCATGTCAGCCAAGGCATAATTCTGGCGCTCCACGCCGTCCAGTTTGACGATGACGTGAGCTGTGGCCAGATCAAAGTGCGTGGCGATGACCGGCCCGAGACAACCAAACGTGTCGTAGCTCTTGGAGCGGGTCCACTGCGCGAAGTCCGGGTTCTCCGCGATCTGATCGAAGGCGGTCACGTCGTTCACGCAGGTGTAGCCGAGGATATGATCCCGGGCTGCCGCAGCCGACACGTTCTGACACGGACGGCCGATGACGATGCCGAGTTCGCCCTCGAAGATGATTTTGCCCGCGTAGTTGCGCGGCCGACGAATCGCAGCACCCGTCCCGACCACGGACGAACTGGCCTTGAAAAAATACAGCGGATGCTGCGGCACCGGTTTGCCAAGTTTGGCTCCCAACGCGTGGAAATTATTCCATAAAGCGATGATCTTGCCGGGCTCGCACGGCGCCAGCAACCTGACCGAACTGCGCAATATGGTGCTG
The DNA here is from genome assembly GCA_964658805.1 of uncultured Steroidobacteraceae bacterium. Classification (GTDB taxonomy): domain Bacteria; phylum Pseudomonadota; class Gammaproteobacteria; order Steroidobacterales; family Steroidobacteraceae; genus Bog-1198. Next base: position 44 of record CAZZZU010000127.1, on the reverse strand, counting down.
CCCGTCGCGTGCGGTTCGCGGAAAAGATCCCCTTCGTACTCGAC
>CAZZZU010000126.1:0-10955 GCA_964658805.1 uncultured Steroidobacteraceae bacterium | reverse complement strand
CGTCGTAGGATTGATGAACCAAAACCGTCTGCCAGAACGGTTCCGCGCGACATGGGACAATTTTCCTTGCGTGGTCACGGGCGTGCGCACCCACGATCCAGCCTTGTCCTTTGCCTGCACCGACCATCATGTGCTCGCCCTACGCGCCACCGAAAACGCGCTGCGGTTGGGTTACCGCCGCCCGGCGCTGGTGCTGGATGCGGGCATCGACGAACTCATCGAGGGTCGGTTCAGCGCAGGGTTTCAGATCGCGCAACGGCAGCTTCCGCTTCACCGACTGCCGCGATGCGCGCAGCATCCTCGAAGGCATCGTGGCGTTGTACCGCCGCGGTCTGCGCGAGCCGGTGCATTTCTTTCCGAAGACGGCGTGGGAATACATCGAGACCGATCGGAACATCAACAAGGCACGCGTCGAATGGCATCCCGTTTTCGGCGGCGGCTTCGGCGAAGACCGGGATCCCGCGTACAAACTCGCGCTGCGCGGCATCGACGATCCGCTCGACGCGAATTTTCAAGCAGCCGCCGAGACCGTGTTCGGCGCGCTGCACACGTATCTCGACGACCCGCGGCCGCAGCCATGACCACCCAGCCGCTCGACGTCTACACCTGCCCGCTCGCCGGCGTGAACCTCATCGAAGCGTCGGCCGGTACCGGCAAGACCTGGACCATCTGCGGCCTGTATCTGCGGCTGCTGCTGGAACGCGAATTGACCGTGCAGCAGATTCTGGTCGTGACCTTCACCAATGCCGCCACCGCGGAATTGCGCGACCGCATCCGCAACCGCATCCTCGAGTTGCTGAAATTTTTGCAGGCTGCGCCCGACGCCGGCAGCGATGCATTCATCTTCAAGCTCGCGGCGGACCTCGAGGGGCACGGCATGCGCGTGGCCGACATCTGCGCGCGTTTGGAACTGGCGCTGGCGGCATTCGACGAAGCCGCGATCTTCACCATCCATGGCTTCTGCCAGCGCGCGCTCGCCGACAACCCGTTTTCTGCCGGCCTGCCCATGCAGAGCGAGCTGCTGGAAAACGATCGCGAGCTCCTGCTGGAAGCGGTGCAGGATTTCTGGCGGCGGCACATCGCGCACGAATCCATCGCGCCGGATTTCGCGCGCTATATCGAATCAAAACGCGACACCCCGGAACGCTACGCGGCGTTGCTGGAGCGCCATCTGGCCAAGCCGCTGGCGAAACATATCTGGCCCGCGACGCTGGACGACCCGCCGGTCGATGCGGCCGTGCTGCTGCCCCTCTACCAGGCAGCGCGCATGCAGTGGTTGCAGCACAAGGCCGACATCCTTGCCGCGCTCACCGCAAAGCCCGACCAGCTGAACAAGGGCGTGTATAAGGCCGATAGCGTGGCGGCGGCCGTGCTGGCTTGGGACGCGCTCTGCCGCGACGACGATGCGCTCGCCAAGATCGGCGCGAAGGCGGACCTCTTGAGCTCCGGCATGCTGATAAAAAAAACCAACAAGAACAAGACGACGCCTAGCCATCGGTTCTTCACCCTGGCCGAAGCCTATCTGACGAAGCGCGAAGAACACGTGGAATCCATGTTCCTGGCACGCTGCCGCCTGCTCAAGACCTTGTTCGTCGAAGGCACGCAGCAGCTGCAGAGTCTCAAACGCGCGCGCCAGGTGGTGGCCTTCAACGACATGTTGGGCAACCTGCATGAACGGCTGCTGCATCCGGACTACCCGTGGCTCGCGGCGGCTATCCGCACGCGCTTTCCCGCCGCGCTGATCGACGAGTTCCAGGACACCGATCCGCTGCAGCTGGCCATCTTCCGAAAAATTTATGACGGCAAGGATTCGCTGGTGTTCCTCGTCGGCGATCCGAAGCAGGCGATCTACAGTTTCCGGCACGCGGATCTGCACAGCTATTTGCGCGCGGCGCGCTGGGCCGGCCGGCAATGGTCCCTGACCGACAATCAGCGCTCGTCCCGACCGCTGCTCAGAGCACTGAACGGCCTGTTCGGCCAACAAGCCCAAGCCTTCATCCTGCCCGAGGTGCAATACCTCACGGCGCAATTCGGCAAGAAGCCGCGGGTGGTGCTGGTCGACCAGAGCGCGCAACGGGCGGCGCTGCAGGTCTGGCGTCTGCCGGATGACGGCGGCAAGGGCTTGCACAAGAACAAGGCCAAGGGCGCTGCGGTCGAGGCGACGGCCGGCGAGATCGCGCGTCTGCTCACGGCGGGCCGCGACGGCCTGATCACGATCGACGGCGCAGCCTTGCGGCCGCGCGACATCGCGGTGCTGGTGCGCGCCCGTGCGATGGGTGGCGATGTGAAACGCGCGCTCGCCCTTCTGAACGTCGGCGCCGTGGAGCTCTCACGCGACAGCATCTTCAATTCGCCCGAGGCGCAGGACTGGGCGAGCGTGCTCACCGCAATCGCCTCACCCACCCGCAACTCGCTGCTGCGCGCCGCGCTCGCCACCGAGATCATCGGCCAGAATGCCGTGCAGATCGAACGCATCGTTGCGAGCGACGTGCTGCTACCACGCTGGATTCTGCAGTTCATGGAATATCGGGACCTGTGGGTGAACCGCGGCTTCGGTGTCATGTACCGTCAGCTGTTCACCGAGCAGGCGGTCGCGAAGCGCCTGCTGGCCAGGCCCGACGGTGAGCGTCGTCTCACCAATTGCCTGCACGTCGGCGAGGAACTGCAACAGGCTGCGGAGGCGAACGCGACGCCCGAGGCGTTGCTGCGCTATTTCAAGGCCGCGCAGGAAGAAACGGACCCGGTCGATGCCGCGCAATTGCGGCTCGAGTCCGACCAGAACCTGGTGCAGATCGTCACCATCCATACCTGCAAGGGCCTCGAGTATCCGATCGTGTTCTGTCCGTTCCTCGGCGACGGCGCGACGCGCTTCGGCGGCATGCGTCCCGAAGGCCGCGAATATCACGATGCGGCCTCACTGCAGCCGGTGATCGATTTCGTGCGCTATGAGAAGGACGGTCCGGAACTCACCGCCATCAATGCCGCGATCCGGGAGGAGCAGGCCGCCGAGACGGTGCGACTCCTGTACGTGGCGCTCACGCGTGCCGTGCATCGCTGTTACTTCGTGATCGGCCCGTATTACTCCAGCAACAGCCACACGGAATGCGGCCGCAGCATGCTCAACTGGTTGGTGGCCGGGGGACCGCATACGCCCGCAGCGTGGTTCGAAACCAAACTTGACCCGAGTGACCTCGACGCGGCCTGGAAGAAAGTGGCCGACGCCAGCGGCGGCGCGATGGTCATCGATCCCCTGCCGACGGCGCCGGGCATTCCCATGCCGGCGGCCGACATCGACATCGAATCCTTGAGTACGCCGACGCCGCCGGACCGCATCGCCAACGGCTGGCGCATGAGCAGCTACAGCGCCTTGAGCTATGGCGCGCGCAGCGAACCCGCGCCCGGCGACCAGGACGCCCGCGTCTTGCCCGCCCCGGCGTGGGCGACGCGACCGGCGGATCTGCCGGAGCACGACATCCTGCGCTTCCCGCGCGGCCCGGATGCCGGCGACTGTATCCACGCAGTGTTCGAGCGCATCGACTTCACCGACCGCAGCGGCTGGGCAGACGTGATCGCCGCCGCGCTCCGGCAACATCCCCAAACCCGCGCCGACGATCCCGACGCGATACCCGTGGCCACGCTCGCGCGGATGTTGGTGCAGTTGCTCGACGACGTCATCGCGGCCGAATTGCTGCCCGGGCTGCGGCTCGCCGACGTGCCGCTGCAGCGCCGCCTCACCGAACTCGAGTTCAATCTGCCGGTGCCGCACCTGTCGGCGTCGGCCCTCAACGCCGCGCTGAAGCGTTTCGGCTACGAAGTGCCGTCGCTGACCTTCGCCGCGCTCGAAGGCTATTTGAAAGGCTTCATCGACCTCGTGTTCGAACACCAGGGTCAATTTTTCATTCTCGACTGGAAATCGAATCATTTGGGATACACCGCCGGCGACTACGGTGACGCGCCGCTCGCGCACGCGATGGCGGACCACGGCTACCACTTGCAATACCTGTTGTATGCCATCGCGCTCGATCGTTATCTCAAATTGCGCGTGCCGGATTACCGCTACGACCGCCATTTCGGCGGCGTGCTGTATCTGTTCGTGCGTGGCGTGCGGCCGGGCTGGTCCGGCAACAGCGAGCATGTGCCGGGTGTGTTCTTTCACCGTCCCGCCGAAGCCACCGTGCGAGCGCTGAATGGCCTGCTCGGCACGCCGCGCGCACGGGTGGTCGAGTGATCACCGCGGTGGACCCAGATGAGCGTCTCGCCGCGACCTTCGGCACCCACGTCGCGCGCTGGTCGGCGCAGGCGGGCGCTGCAGCCGCGGCCACCGCGCTCGCGCAGCGCGCCGCCACGATGGTGAGTCAGGCCACTTCTGATGGTCACAGCTGCGTGCGACTGGACGCCATTCTCGAGGCAATCAATGCTGAGCGCGGCGACGCCGCGGCGCTCGATCTGGCCGCCCTGCGCGACGCGCTCGGCGCCTCGAAAGTCGTCGGCAGCATCGAAACCCCGGGCGCTCTGCCGTTGATCCTCGACGATGCGCGCCTGTACCTGCATCGCTACTTCGATTACGAACGCCGACTGGCGCGCAGTTTGAGCGAACGCGCGGCCCATACGCAGACCGCGTCCATGGATCGCCTCGCGCCGAACGTCATCGCGCTGCTGGATCGATTATTTGCCGCGAGTGCCGAGCCCGGCGTGCCCGACTGGCAGAAAAATGCTGCCATCACTGCCTTGCTGGGGCGTCTGACCATCATCAGCGGTGGCCCCGGCACCGGCAAGACCACGACCGTCGTAAATATATTGGCGTGCCTGCTCGAAGCGGAACCGGAATGTCGCATCGCGCTCGCGGCGCCGACAGGCAAGGCTGCCGCGCGCATGACGGAAGTCATCCAACAGCGCGCCAGCCATCTGCCCGACGGCCTGCGCGAGAAACTGCCGACCGAAGCCTCCACCATCCATCGGCTGCTGGGCAGCCTGCCCGACGGCGGGTTTCGTCACGACGCCACGCATCCGCTGCCGTTCGATGTGCTCGTGATCGACGAAGCCTCGATGCTCGATCTGGCGCTCGCCGTGCACCTGATCGAAGCCGTCCCCGCCGACGCCCGTATCATCCTGCTCGGCGACAAGGACCAGCTGGCCGCAGTCGAATCGGGCGCGGTGTTTTCGGAGCTCTCCGCGCAGCCTGCCTTCAGTGCTGCGCGGCTCGAGGCCCTGTCGACGGAAAATGCGCCCAAGGCGGCCAAGACGGCCGCGCAGTCGGGACAGCTCGACCTGTTTGCGGCCGGCCCGCCCGCACCGCCCGCAATGCTCGAAGACAGCGTCATCTGGTTGCAGCGCAGTTACCGTTTCGCGGCCGATTCCGCCATCGGGCGGCTGGCGAGCGATACCAATGCGGGCGCGGCGGCTCTGGTGATCGAACGCCTGCAAAGTCCCGCAGACGCCTCGCTGCGTTATCTGAATGAAAGCGGCAGCGTGCCGTCGGCGGCAGCGGTGCAAGCCCTGTTCGACGGCTATGCAGCGTACATCGAGACCCTACGTGGGCAGGGCACGGATCCCGCGAGTGTCACCGCTGCGTTCGCCCGCTTTCGGATCCTGTGTGCCGTGCGCGACGGCCCCTGGGGGGTCAACGCCATCAACCAGCAGTTGACGCGGCATTTTCGCCGCACGCTCGAGCATCCGCTCGATCCCGGCCTGCGCTCCGAGTGGTATCCCGGCCGACCCGTCATGGTCCTGCGCAACGATCATGTCATGAAGCTGTTCAACGGCGACATCGGCATCGTGCTGCCGGACGCGGACGGCAGGCTGCAGGTGTATTTTCCGGGCGAGGCCGGCGAGTACCGCGCGATCGCGCCGGTGCGGTTGCCCGAGCACGAAACGGCCTTCGCGATGACGGTGCACAAGTCGCAAGGCTCCGAGTTCGACGAGATCCTGTTGGTGCTCCCGGCCGAGCCGAATCGCGTGCTGACCCGCGAGTTGCTCTACACCGCGGTGACCCGTGCACGCGCACGCTTGGGGATAGTCGCGAATGCGGGCGTCGTGGCCGCTACGGTGGAGGCGAGGACGAAGCGCGTGTCGGGGCTGATGGCACGGATCGAGAGCTTGCGCGCCTGACCCCGCTACTGCTGCACCAGTTCGACGCGGCGGTTTCTCGCCCGTCCTTCCTCTGACAGGTTGCTGGCCACGGGGCTGAAATTGGCGACGCCCTTCGCGATGATGCGCGCCGGCGCGACCTGGTAGTCCTTGGCGAGCGCGGCGGCCACGGCGGCAGCGCGTTGCTGCGACAAGGTCTGATTGCTTTCGATGCTGCCGACGTTGTCGGTGTGACCGACGACGAATACCTTGATGCTCTTGTCCTCGTTGAGGAATTTGCCGATCTCGAGCAGCTGCGCTTTGGATTCGGGTTTGATATCGGCCTTGCCGGTATCGAAATAGATCCCATAGAGCGCAATCTTGCCTGCGCTTTTGACGGCCGTGCGGATGGCACTCGCATCCACCGACACCTTGTCGGCCTCCATGGCCTTGGGTTCCACGACCTCGATGAAGGTCCCGGCACGCCCCTTGAGCGGACTGTCCTCCGGCGCGTCGATCTTAGAGGTGAACACCGCGACATAGACCGGCCGGCCGTCGACGTCGATAGTGCCCCAAAAGAAATACGGCGGATCGCTGGTGTTCAGGACGATCGTCGCGAGGTCGGAGTAGCCCCCATAGCTTTGAATCTGCTTCATGCCCTCGGCATAGGCGAGCAGTGGTTCCTGAATGCGACTGGGTCCGCACTTCTCCTTCTCGCATGAAAACTTCAGCTGCATGCCGGCCTTGACCAGGGCCTGCTGATAATTGCGCGTGACTTCGAGCACCGTTCTGCCCGCCGGCGCCAGGTACGCACGTTGCGTGATCTTGCCTTCGATCGTCTGGCTCTTGAGGTAGTGCCTGTCCTCCACCCCGCTGGTCAGCGGCAGCGTCGCTTCTTCGTAGTTGATATCGGCGTAGGCGACCAGCGAGGAGCCTGTGTAGCGGCTGATCAGCGGGATGTCCTTCGCGCCGGGCAGATCGGGAGGATCGGCCGCTATGGCAGCCCCACCCGCAAGCATCGCCCAGGCAACAAAGACAAGGTGTTTCATATGCATCTCAATCTCAACGGGTATGACGGGTCAGCATACCGCGATGTAAGAACCGTATCCCCGCAGCATTTCATCGTTGGTGAGCAGCAACATCGGCTCTACCAAGGCCTGGGCTACCAGCATGCGATCAAACGGGTCTTTGTGCAGCGGCGGCAGTTCGACGACTTTGGCGGCATGTTCTCCCGATACACTCAGCATGATAAAACCCGCAGGTTCGACTCCGGCGAGAATGCCGCTGGGATCCGCGACAAGTTTGCCCAACCCGGCCTTGATGCTGATCTCCCAAATGGAAGCTGCACTGACATAAACCTCGCCCGCGTCGATCTTACGGCGTGCAACGGCGGGCAGTTTCGACGGCTGCGACAACGCCCAAAGTAGCAGATGCGTGTCGAGCAAAATCCGCACGTCTAGCGTCCCTCGAACTCCCCGATAATTTCGTCGTCCAGCGGCGAGTTGAAATCTTTGGGCACCCTTATCTTGCCTTTAAGAAGCCCCAGTCTTTTCGGCTTGCGCACGCCCACGAGCGGACTCAGTCGTGCCAGCGGCTTGCCCGCCTTGGCAATGATGACCTCGGCTCCCGCGGCCACCTCGTCGACGATCCGCGACAAATGGGTCTTCGCTTCGTGAATATTGATGATGGTTGCCATTACATCTCCAGTAAACTAGACCTAGTTTAACCAACATAGCACAAGTTTTCAGTCAGGGTGGCGCTCGCTTAACTAAAAAAGTTTGTGGATGGGTTAATAGTCCGCGCCTAGATCCTGATGCTCGAGGATCAGCACGGCATTCGTGCCGCCAAAAGCGAATGAGTTGGTCATCGCCGCGCCGATACGCCCGCTCGAGCGGGCACAATTGGCCACGTAATCGAGGTCGCACGCCGGGTCTGATTCATTCAGATGCATGGTGGGCGGAAGGAAACCGTTCTCGAGCGCCAGGATGGCGATGACGAACTCGAGTGCACCGGCGGCGCCGAGCAGATGCCCGTGCATCGACTTGGTGGAACTCACCGGAATCGCATAGGCGCGGTCGCCGAAGACTCTCTTGATCGCTTCGGTTTCGATGCTGTCGTTCTGCTGTGTGGCCGTGCCATGTGCGTTGATGTAACCGATCGCGGGCGCCGTCAGGCCAGCCGACCGCAGCGCTGCCTGCATCGCCTCCGTCTGACCGTCAGCCGAGGGCCGGGTGATGTGCGCGGCATCGCAATTGGTGCCGTAACCTGACAGTTCGGCATGGATTTTCACGCCGCGGTCGACGGCATGTTGCCACTCTTCGAGTACCACGAAGGCCGCGCCTTCGCCGAGCACGAGGCCGGTGCGCGTGCGGGCAAACGGACGACAGGACGCGGATGGATCCTGCGTATCTTCGCTTGCAAGGGTACGCAACGCCTCCCATGCCCGGAGCACACCAAAACACAATGGCGCCTCGGCGCCGCCCGCCAGCATGACGTCGGCATCACCGCTCGCAATGCGACGCGCGGCCTCACCCACCGCCACCGCAGAGGAGGAACAGGCCGTCGAGAAGGTCAGGTTCGCGCCGCGCAGTCCGTGTTCGATGGCGATCCAGGCCGCGGCGGCGTTCGACATCGCCGCGAGCACGGTGAAAGGTTTGACGCGATCCGAGTGCTGCTCGTAGATGATCTGATAGCCTTCATCGGTGCTTTCGGCGCCACCCATACCGCTGCCGACGAACACGCCGCAGGCCGTAGCTCGCTCGCGTGCGAAGTCGAGACCTGCATCGCGCACGGCGTGGCGGGCGGCGACCAGCGCGAGCTGCGAGAAACGGTCCATCATCCGCAGTTGCGGCGCATCGAAATGCTCGCGTCCGTCGAAATCCACCGGCGCGCCGATCGGCGAGCGCAGTCGACCGGCGAGCGCCGGGTCGAGCCGGCGGATCCCCGAACGCCCGGCGCGCAGACTGTCCGCGAGTTGCTTGATCGAATTGCCGAGTGGCGAGAGAACGCCGAGTCCGGTGACGGCGACGCGCCGCGGAGTCACTTCTTGACGCCAGGCTGACTGGCCAGGAGTGACTCGATGTACCGGCAGACATCCTGGACGGTGACGAGATCGGTTGGCGGGTCACCCGGAATCTTCACATGAAAGGTGTCTTCGATCTTGAACATGAGTTCGAGCAGGCCGAGCGAATCTATTCCCAACGTGCTCAACTCAGACTGCGGTTCGAGCTTCTCCCGCGCGACTTTGTAGTCTTTGACGAGGATGTCTTGCAGGGTGACGAGGATGTCCATGAGTTCGTTAGCCCAGCGCCTTCGCAGGCCGCGCCTTCCCCGCCAACCGCGCTGCATAGGTCATCAGCGACGGGGTGGCTTGCAAGAGCCTGTTAACCGGATTCGAGAGGGTCGGCCGCATTGCCATGTGGGCATACCAGCGCGCGAAGCGCAGGCGCGCCCCGAACTCGTCGCGCCACCCGGCTGCGTACGCACGATTCGCTGCGTGCAGCGCCGCCGTATCGATGGTCGACGGAAGCAACCGCGACACGTGAGCCGCGGCCAGCCGTGCGGACTGTAGCGCCATGTTGATGCCTTCGCCGATCAAGGGGTGCGTCTCTCCCGCGGCATTGCCGACCCTGAACAGATCCTCGCACGAATCGACTCGAATGCCGGGTCTGATCGGACCCACCGACAGCCACGCAATTTCCTGGCGCGTGCCAGCCAGCGCTTGCGCAATGCCAGGACAGGATGCTTGCAAAGTCGACGCAACCGCCAGGCCGGCGGGTAGGCCGGGTGAAGCTGCACGACTTGTTCGCAGCGCATCGCGGCGGATGCAGCAGGCGAGCGTGACGCGTCCGTCGGTTCCCAACACGACACCGCCATAACCTCCGGGAAAGGCAATCACCGGCAACAAACCCGGCGCCAGCGTCGAGCCGGTGAAGGTCGCCTTGAAGGCAAACAGGTCTGAATCGAGCACCGGCATTCGGGCCGTGGGCCGCGCAGTCTCGCGCGATCCCAAGATCAGCGGCTGCTCCCACGAGCCGTGTGCATCGATGACGACGCGCGCCCGCCACACCTGTGCAGATTCAGATTTCATCTCTACAGCGCAGGAAAAGTTTCCTGGTGTTCCATCGATCTGCCGCACCCGGGCGGGCTGCAGGATCCGCACGCCGAGATTACGCGCCCGCTCCACGAGCAAGCTGTCGAGGATGTCGCGGCCGACCGCGCGCCCGAACGCATGGGCACCGATCCGGCATCGCGGGAACGGCGCGGTGACGACACTCGACGCCCCCATCCAGCCTACGTAGCGTATTTCCGGTCCCGCGGCTGCTCGGACAGCCTCGCCCACACCGAGCTCGTCGAGGATCGCCAGCGCACCCGCCGATAGACACTCGCCGCAAACTTTTTGCCGCAGGAATGCATGTTGCTCTACCAACGCCACACGCGCCCCCGCCTGCGCCAAGCGTATCGCAACGGCGGAGCCGGCTGGGCCGGCGCCGACGACGACTACATCGACGTCGCGATCATCGATCATGGTGAGTCCAACCTTAGCCCGGTGCGTATTGCAGTGAAGCAGTGTGTGAAAGGAAACGCCGCATACTCTTCAACCTTCCATTCTCCGCGGGATCCTCGCCAACGATCGCCTATCTCATGCCCGCTGAAACCCGCGTCCACGCTTTTCACCGCATCTTCACGGGTCACGGCGTTGCCGCCAATGAGGCCGATGCAGCGGCTCGACCATCGACTGAAGCGGTCACGCCGCGGCTCGCACGCGACGAACGCATTCGTACGCTCGGCGACGGCATGCAGCAGCCGCGCCAGCGCCGGCGCTTCGAAGTGATGCAAAAATAGATTTGCCACGCACAGGTCATAGGTCATGCGGGCCGGCGCCTCGG
>CAZZZU010000125.1:0-10992 GCA_964658805.1 uncultured Steroidobacteraceae bacterium | reverse complement strand
GCGGACGGGCGCGCCGGCCGCGACGCCGGCGGCGGCGTCACAGCCTGTGTCATCGTGGTGCCATCCGCCGAACCGACGTCGTTGCTGGCCACTGCATTGCTGCCCGCCGCAGCGTCCGCCGGCGTCTGCGCGAGGGTGAAATTCTCGACGCGGATCCGCGCTTCCTCGGTCCACTTACCATCCGGATACTGTTTCAGGAATGCCTGATACGCATCCGGCGTATCGGCATCGCGGGCTTTCTGCCAGTCGCGCTCTTCATACAGCTCGTTGAGCCGGCTCTTGGCCTGAGCGGTGAATTCGCCGGTCGGGTATTTCTTCAGGAACAACTCGTACGCCTCGGCGGTGTTGGCGGTTCGCGACTTTTCCCAGTCACTTTGCTGGCGGCTGCATGCCGACAGGCCGACTACCACCAGGAGCACACCGGTCAAAATCATTTTGTGGGTTGCCATGGCGCGCATTCTACTGCGTTCATGATGTAACGGCGACGCAAAGCTGGTCACAGCATGTCCTTGGGCGAATGAGTTATTAATCGTGCATGACCCAACAAAAGCGTCGCTTTCTCGAGAGCACCGCGGCGACGGCCACCTTCATCGGGGCCGGTACGGTATTCGTCGGCAACCTCCAGGGCGTTGGCCCTTTCGTGGTCGCCGGCGAGATCCATGGCGATGGCACCCTGACGGGCGGCCTGACGCTGTCTGCGTCCGCCCGCTGGCATGGCAACATCAGCGCCCAGCAGGCGGTGATTGCCGGTGAGATCATTGGTAACGTGACGATGACCGACAAACTCGAGATCGGCTGCAGTGCCGTCATCCGCGGCAAGGTCAGCGCACGCACGGTCGCGATCGCGAAAGGCGCCATCGTCGACGGCGAAATCGAGGTGACCTCGAACGCGGCTGTGATTCGCTTCGAAGAAAAACGCGAGTCGTCAGGCTGAAGCCGTTCAGCACCCGCGCTTTTCGCGATAATCGCGCGGCATGAAGAACTACGATGTGATCATAGTGGGCGGCGGCATCCATGGTGCCGGCGTCCTGCAGGCTGCCGTGGCCGCCGGCCACAAGGCATTGCTGATCGAGAAGCGCACGCTCGCGAGCGGCACCTCGAGCCGCTCGAGCAAGTTGATTCATGGCGGCCTGCGCTACCTGGAAACTGCGCAATTTCAGCTGGTGCGCGAGAGCCTGCACGAACGGGCCATCCACCTGCGTATCGCGGCCGACCTGGTGGAACTCAAGCCCTTTTACATTCCGGTGTATCGCGACACGCGACGGCGGCCATGGCAACTGAAAGCCGGACTGTCCCTGTATGCGGCGCTCGGCGGCTTTCACGCCGCGACGCGCTTCGGTGCGGTGCCGAAACGCGATTGGGCGAATCTCGATGGTCTGCAGCTTGACGGTCTGCAGGCAGTCATACGCTACTTCGACGGGCAGACCGACGATGCATTGCTCACGCGGGCCGTGGTTCAGTCGGCGTTGGATCTCGGCGCAGAGTTGGCGATACCCGCGGATTTCAGCAGTGCAACGTTGGGCGAGCATGAAGTCGTCGTGAATTACCAGCAGGGCGGACAAGCCGAAGAGGCCAGTGCCCGCGTGCTCGTGAACGCGGCAGGCCCGTGGGCGCCGCACGTCGCGGCGGCGATCCGACCCGCCATACCGATCCCCCGGATCGACCTGGTGCAAGGCACACACATCGCCGTGGCCCGACCGATCGCAGCCGGCATCTACTATGTGGAGAGTCCGGGCGATGGCCGCGCCGTCTTCGTCATGCCGTGGCGCGGCGGCGCGCTGATCGGTACCACGGAGACGGCCTATTCGGGAGCGCCGGACGACGTCCAACCCTTGCCTGCCGAAGAAGACTATCTGTTGAGCGTTGCGCAGCACTATTTTCCGGACTTCAGGACGCTCGGACGCGGCGATATCACCGCGCGCTTCGCGGGGCTGCGCGTACTGCCGGCCGCCGACGGCAGTGCTTTCGGACGGTCCCGCGAGACGCTGTTCGCCACAGACCGTGAACCGCGGCCACGCGTGCTCGGCATCTACGGCGGCAAACTCACGGGTTGGCGCGCCGCTGCGGCGCATGTCATGAAGCAGATCGGCGCATCATTGCCAGAACGCCCAAGCCGTGCGCGCACGGATCAGTTGATCTTGAGGAGACCTGAATGAACAGCTTAAGGGTTGCTGCACTCGTGCTGACGCTCTGTGCGCCAGTCGCGCAGGCAGAGGACTACCTGAGTCCGACCGAGGAGCGGGTGCGCCTGTCGCTCGGCTTTCAGTATCTTTCCTCGGACACCAACCTGCGCATCGATCCGAGCAATGGCCTCAACACCGGCACCGCCGTGAATGCCGAGGACACCTTCGGTCTCGACAAGCACGACTTCGAGCCGAAGTTGCAATTGATGCTGCGCATCGGCGAACGCAGCCGGCTGCGCTTCGATTACTTCACCCTGGACCGCAGCGCGCACACCACGCTCGATCAGGCGGTGCAGTTTCGTGACGTCACGCTGCTGCCCGGCGACCCCGTCAACAGCAACCTGTCGATGAGCGCGCTCGGCATCGCCTACGGCTTCTCATTCGTGCACCGGGAACGATTCGAACTGGCGGCCACGATCGGGGTCAACATCACGGATGTGTCGGCGCAGGCGCGCGTCACCACGGCGACGCGCAACGTCGATCAGAAGACGGATCAGGCGGGACCGTTGCCGACGCTCGGACTGGATGCCACCTGGGTGGTGAGCAAACGCTTCTACGTCGACGGCCGCGCCCAGTACATTCGCGCGAACATCGACAACATCAACGGCTCGCTCGGCATCTATGAGCTCAACCTGCTCTATCGGCTGCGCCCGAACATCGCGTTCGCGCTCGGCTACACGATGGTGCGCACCAATCTGGAATCCACCAAACCGTCTGACGCCGGCGAGTTCGACTTCAACACCAAAGGCCCGCAGGCATTCGTGCGGGTCGCGTTCTGACGGATCAGTTGACCGCGCCTTCCGCGAGGTACTCGACCCGGTTGTTGGCCGCCGCAGCCCGGTTCCATTCACCCGCCGTGATCGCTTCGGTGCGGGTCGGATAGGGCGCGACGGTCTTGCCGCTGCCGGCGGGTTCGATGGCCACCGTCACCGTGCCTGCAGTGCGCGCCTTCACCCCCGCCACGAGATTCGCAAAAGCCAATGACTGGCGCTGCTGCGGCGGCAGCGATTCCTCGTAAGGATTGCCGATGACATCGCACTTGCTGATCGGCTGAGCGGGCGCAGCCAGCGTGAAGCCGTCTGCAGCGCTGCCGCTGAGGCAGTACTGACCCGGGTAATTCGTCACCTTCACCACGCCGTGGAAGCCGCCATCGAGCTTCGCCAGAAAATCACGCAGCGCATCGAGACGCGCGCGGTCGAAGGGAATCTCGCCATACGGCACATTCTCGATGTGCGAGGCGACCGGCAGATTTGCACTGCTGGAGGGAGGCAAGGTGCCGCCGTTGGCGATGGCCACCGCGGCCGTGAGGTCTTTGACGTTGGCGGCGAGGTCGAGACGCATGCGTTGCAGTTCGACATTGGTGGCGCTCAGCCCCGCCACTTGCGCGCGGGCATCTTCGAGTTCCCGTTGCGCCAGCAGCCAGCCGGTGGCGAGCACCAGTGCGGCAACGGTCACCGCGGCCAGCCCGATGACCCACGGCAACACGGACTTTTCCGGCTGCACGGGGTGCAGCGCGGGATCGGGCGGCGACCCCGCTGGCGCGATCCCGTCGCGCAAGTCGCTGACGATGCGCGCGGCGAAACTATCCAGACTGGCGACGATGAAACGACGGATGTCCACCGCCTGATCCTTCACGGCGGTTTCCACCCGCTTGCCCCAGTCGATGGGACGCGCGCCATCGCTGCGCGGGGGAGCGCCGCCGGAGCTGCCCACACCCTGGGCCGCGACGCCCTCGAGCTCGACCGGCACCAGCGCCGGGGCGTTGCCATCACGGCGGTCCGGCAGCAGGCGCAGTTCATACAAAACCTTCGACACGTCCACCGGCCGCACTTGCTTGGGCAACACACCCATGGCGCCCAGGGCGCGCGCCTGGCCGACGTACAGCTCACCCTCCTGGGAGGTGTACATCATGATGGGAATCATCGCCGTCTGCGGATTGCTCTTGATGGCCTGAACGGCTTGCAGACCATCCATGCCCGGCATGAGATGGTCCATGAAGATCGCGTCGGGACGGTTGCTCTTCAAATACTCGATGGCCTGCTCGGCGGACTCCGCCATGTCGACTTCGATGTCGTACTTTTCGAGCATGCGGCTCAAGATCACTCGAGCCGACTTCGAATCATCGACGACTAGCGCATGCTTGTTGGCCATCGCTGGTAGCTGCGCGATTTAGGCAGTATCGCCGCCCGCGGCTTCTTTGTTCTGCGCAATCCAGGTCAGTGCCGATTCGACATCGGCCAGTTCGCTCGCGGTGAAGCCCTCGATCCGCACGCCGGTAGCCTCCGCCTTTTTCTTCGCCAGCTCAGCAGCCGCGACGGTGTTAACCCACACCAGCCCGCGGCGTACTTTCGCGGTGAATTTCTGCTGCTTCTCGTCGGTCATCGATCGGCTCCTTGTAATCTTTTGGCTTGATCAGGACACGATACACGAGATGCTAGGGCGCCGCGACGGCACGATCCAACTGGCCGGCGTAGTCGTTCAACGCGTGCGCGACCACGCCGATGTAGCGATTGGCCTCATCCCAGCGGCGCTCTTCGATGGCCTCACGGATGCCGGGCATGGTTTTGACGCCATAGCCGGTATGCGCGCCGGGCGCATAGATCATGTGTTGAAACCACTCGCGCCCGGGCAGTCCATGGCTGTCGGTCAGGGTTGCTTCCAACGTCGTGAGCGTGGCATTGATGCGCTCGCGCTGCGCCGAACTCTTCGCATCGTTGATGGACGCGAGATGCGCATATTCACGGTCGAACGCCTTGGCGCTGCGTTCGAGTTCGCTGACCGCATTATCGAGCGCGGCGAAATTGAGAAATGGTACCGCGCTCTCGCGCGGCGGCGCGGTGCGCGGCCGGTCAGGGTTGGCGGTCGTCTTGAAAGCGTCATCATCCAGCAGCTTGTCGAGCTCGCGGGTCTTCACCCGCATGCCGTCCGCGAGTTTATGCAACTCCTCGGCGAACACGCTCATGTGGGCGGCGAAGTCGCTTTCGTGCACCGGGATCAGGTCCGCCTGTGCGGTGCGCAGCATGACGCGACCGGCAACCTTGGAGAGGGCCACGCCGTATTCGAAGGATGGATCGACGAAGCGGCGGAAGTGATCGAAAGAATCGTAGGCCGAGTGGTACACGCCATAGTCGGACTCGCCACCGAATCCCATGTCCAGCGAGTTGATGCCAAGGTGCTGCAGGAACGGCGTGTAATCGGATCCGGAACCCAGCGAGCCGAGGTTGATGTCAGCCGTGGCAGACCCGCTCGTGGCCGCATGCCCACCGCCCTCGCTGCCTTCAAAAGCCGTGACCCGCCGTTCGGCCAGCGCACGCATCAGCACGCTGCCCGACGTCTCTGGATCTTTGACATCGCGGGCGGCTTCGCTGACCAGCGGTTGCATGGCGTGGCTGCCGCCGGCGGCGAAAAAGCCGCGTGCGTTGACGTCGGAGTTCAGGTAGAGGACTGCCTTCGTCTTCAGTTCCGCCGCATGTGTTTCAGCCCATTCGGTCGAGCCGATCAAGCCCGGCTCCTCACCGTCCCAGCTCAGGTAGACCAACGTCCGACGCGGCCGCCAGCCGCTCTGCGCCAGCTTGCCGATGGCCCTGGCCTCTGCCATCAGCGCGACCTGGCCGGAGAGTGGATCGGCGGCGCCAAACACCCAGCCGTCATGATGATTGCCGCGAATCACCCAACGGTCGGGCTCCTGCGTGCCGCGTAACTTCGCCACCACGTCGTAGAGCGTCTTCTGAGTCCAGTCCGACTCGATTTTCATGTGCACTTTGGCCGGGCCGGGACCGATGTGATAAGCGAGCGGCAGGTCGCCGCGCCAGCTCGCGGGCGCGATGCGCCCCGACAGCGCCGCGAGCAGCGGTTGCGCATCCGCATAGGAGATCGGCATGACGGGGATTTTCAGGATGGTCTTGGCATCCTTGATGGCCAGGCGCTTGGCACCGGGCGTCGAACCCACACCCGGTGTCAACGGATCCCCGCTGTACAGGGTCATGTCCTGCACCGACCCGCGCTGCACGGCGTCGGCCGGACGGAAGCCGCCTTTCGGATACACATCGCCCATGCCGTAGCCGTCGTCGCGCGGATCGGAGTAAATGAGGCAGCCCACCGCGCCGTGTTCATAGGCAAGTTTGGGCTTGAGTCCGCGCCAGCCTGCACCGTACCGGGTGATGACGATGCGACCCTTGACGCTGACGCCCTGCCGCTCCAGCTCCTTGTAATCATCCGGCATGCCGTGATTCACGTAGACCAGCTCAGCGGTCACGTCACCGTCGGCGCCGTAAGCGTTGTACGGCGGCAATTCGTCGCTGACCTGCGAAGACGTCGCATCTCCCTCTACCGGCGGCTCGCTCAAGCGTGCCTTGAAGTGCGCGGGCTGGATCAGTTCGAGCGAGACCGACCGCGGCGTCGGATAAAGGACGGAGAACGTCTCGATGCTCGCGTCCCAGCCCCACTCGCGAAACCGGGCGAGCTGCCATTCCGCGTTCGCCTTGTCGTGCGGCGAGCCGACGTGATTGGGTGCCGAAGCCATCTGCTGCAGCCAGTTCTTGAGGTCCGCCGCCGACAGATCCGAATCGAAGCGCTGCTCCAGTCGCTGCTCGTCCTGCGCTGCGGCCGCGGAGAAACCCGTGAGGCCGTCGCTGCCGCCGGAGCCTTGCGCCTGCGCAAGGGCTGCAAGCGATGCGCCGAGCGTCACCGCGAGAAGAGCGCTGCACGCGCATCGCATGGTCAATTTCATCCCAATCATCTCCTTTAGTCGCGGATACCGCTGCCGCGATTCAACAGCGCCACCGCCAGCGCAAACAGCAGCACAGCGGCCGCAGTCATGATGCCGTACGCCAGGCGCAGGTCCACGTCGGTGGTGCCGAGAAAACCATAGCGAAAAGCGCTGACCATATAAAGAATGGGATTCGCGTTCGACACTGCGCGCGCCCAGGGCGGCAGCATGTTGACCGAATAGAACACCCCGCCGAGGTAGGTGAGCGGCGTGAGGATGAATGTCGGGAACCACGAGATATGGTCGAAGTTCTTGGCAAACAGGGCATTGATGAAGCCGCCGAGTGAGAACACGAAGCTCGTCAGCAGCACCGCGGAGATGATGACCACGAAATGGTGCAACGACAGGTGCGTGAAGAACAAGGCCACGATGGTCACCACACCGCCCACCAGGACCCCGCGCAGCACGCCGCCCATGCAGTAGCCGATAACGATCAGCCAGTTGGGCAACGGCGACACCAGCAGCTCCTCGATGTGCTTGCCAAACTTGGCGCCGAAAAACGAGGACACGACGTTGGCGTAAGAGTTTTGGATGACCGTCATCATGATCAGACCGGGGGCGATGAACTGCATGTAATCATAGCCGCCGACCTGCCCGACGCGCCGGCCGATCAGGCTGCCGAAGATGATGAAGTAGAGGGTTGCGGTGACCGCCGGCGGCACGACGGTCTGACCCCAGATCCGGACGATGCGACCGAATTCGCGAATGAGCATGGTCTTGAAACCCACCCATTCGATCGCCGCGAGGGTCCGTTTGGGTTCGGTCCTCATGCGTCTGCGTTTCTGCCGGCCAGCTGCGCACTGCCGTCGACCAGCCGGATGAACAATTCTTCGAGGCGATTGACCTTGTTACGCATGCTGTTGACCGCAATGCCCCGTGCCGACAACTGCGCGAAGATGTCGTTCAGGCTCTGCGTCTTCGCTGCAACCTCTATCTCCAGCGTGTGCGCATCAGTCAGCGCCACGTTGAAACCCGCAAGCTGCGGCGTGGCTGCCTGCGGGTCGCGCAGATTGAACACAAAGACTTCGGTCTGCAGCTTGCGCAGCACATTCGGCATGGTGTCGCGCTCGATGATGTTGCCGCCCTGGATGATGGCGACGTTGCGGCAGAGATTTTCCGCCTCCTCGAGATAATGCGTCGTCAGGATGATGCTGGTGCCCTGCGCATTGATGTCGCGCAGGAATTCCCACATCGAGCGGCGGATTTCGATGTCCACGCCGGCGGTCGGTTCGTCGAGTATCAGCAGCCGCGGCTCGTGCATCAGCGCCCGGGCAATCATGAGGCGCCGCTTCATGCCGCCGGAAAGCCCGCGTGCAATCGTATTGCGCCGCTCCCAAAGCTGTAGCTGCTTCAGATACTTTTCAGCTCGCTCGCGTGCCAGCGGCCGTGGAATGCCGTAAAACCCCGCCTGATTGACGACGATGGTGAAGGGCGTCTCGAACATGTTGAAGTTGACTTCTTGCGGCACCAGACCGATACACGCCTTGGCGCGCTCGAGTTCCCGATCGATGTCGTGGCCGAAGACTTCCACTGTGCCGCTGGTTTTGTTCACCAGCGAGGTCGTGATGCCGATGGCCGTGGTCTTACCCGCGCCATTTGGCCCGAGCAGTGCAAAAAAATCGCCTTCCTCCACCTCGAGGTCTACGCCCTTCAGCGCCTTGATACCGTTCTTGTAAGTTTTGGTGAGTTGCCTGAGGACGAGCGCATGCATACGAGCGGCGTAGACTAAACCTCGCGAGGCGTCGCCCGCAACGTCAATTCGCGCGAAGGTCGTGGTTCGCTCAAGCTGTCGGCAATTGTGCCGCCGCGGACAGCTGCAAGCCGCACAATTGCACGCGCTTCAGGACGCGGGCGTCCTGACGCGTGGCCGCGTTCATCAGCGCCTGCCAATACACGCCACAATCACCGAAGCGCACGCGCAGGTGCACCGCTTCGGTAGCGGCGAGTGCGGGTATGTCGTTCACCGGCATGCGCGCGAGCGCTGCCGCAGTTTGCGTCGCCATGCCGAGCAGCAGACGCGCGGCGAGTGCCGACGTGCAGGCGACGTGCCACGAAAAAAACAGCGCCAGCTGGGTGAATCGTAATACGTCCTCGTCCACGACCGGCGCTTCCGCCACGCGCCAGAGGCTGCCGTACTGCAGGCGCGTCTCCCAATACGCCGCATCGTTGAAGCGCAGATCGAACAGCGCGTAGGGACATGCGGCCGCGGCGGCGCGTTCTTTCTCCGGCATGGGCGCGAGCCGCCCGGCGAGCGCGCCCGCATGTGACTGTTGCCAGACGCCGCTGCGCGCGCCGGCCAGATCCAGAAACCGTTGATTCAAACATGCGAGCGAACTCATCTGATCGTCGGACCAGTGAGATTCGCGCACCCAATTGACATTCGCTGCTTCCTGCATGGCGACTCCCTTTGCTTGCGACGCTGCGCGTAAATCCATTGTGAATGGGGCGAAAATCGCCTTGTACCCAACCTAACTTTGTGACAAATTTTTGTCAAATTCTTTCGAATGATTGATTGCATGACCAGCAACGAAGGGAAGCGCCATGAGAGTGTCTGACGATCGATACAGCCGGGACCGGTTACGCATGGACCTGGCGTTGCGCTTGATTCATCACGAAGCGCGAACCTTCACGATCCGCCAGTGGACGGGCCTCAGTGACGACCGCATCCGCAAGCTGTATCGCGCCTACGTGGTACAGGAGAAAACGCGCACCGTGCTCCGCCACCGCGGCAAGTCACCCCGCCAGGCCGCTTTCTTTTTTCGCAACCCGGAAATTAATTTTCAGGCCGTGCAGCTGACGAGCCTGTATGTCCTGCATGGGATGGTGACGAGCGGCAGCCGCGGGCTTGAGGCGGCTTACAAAGTCGGAACGCTCGAATCCGGCACGCAACTGTGCCGTGCCTACGAGGGCTACCTGCAGCTGCACACGCCGGCGCTCATTTCATTCGAACACGCCTGGTTCCTGCTGCTGGCACTTGCACGTCGTGACGAAGTGGGCGTCCTGCGGTGCGGCCGTTGCGCAGGTTTGCGGCTGCGTGATCTGCTCGCCAAACATCGAGTCGATTGCGGCAACTGCGGCCACCTGGAGGGCGACGCAGTCGCTCCCTGATAGACTGATATGAATGCACGTCAGGAACACCTTTGCCGGTCCCTATCTGGATCGCGCCTCGCATCTGCGGGAGGATCCAGCCTGGTTTGCGCAGGCGCTGGCCGACCCGGGGAGCTGTGTGGTGCCCTTATGCAGAGGTCGCAACCTGTTCGCCGACGGCGACCCGCTGCGCGCAGCCTACCTGCCACTCGCGCTGCTGCCCGAGCATCTGCGCAACATGCGCGAACTGATTTTGCTCGGTCGCTCAGGGCCAACGTATTTCTTCGCATGCGAGTTTTCAGGAACGGAGGATCCGGAGCTGTTGCCGGCGACCCACTTCGACGAGCTGAGAAGCGCCGCAAGCCTGCTGTCGGCACAGGACGCAGGTCTGTTGAGCTACGCGCGTGCACTCATCCTGTGGCGCCGGCGCGCTCGTTTCTGCGGACTGTGTGGAACCGCCACAGAACCCATCAAGGCTGGTCACGTGCTCATGTGCACGAATCCGACCTGCCGGCACGAGACTTTTCCCCGCACCGATTCGGCCATCATCGTGCTCATCAGTGACGGCGAGCGTGCTTTGCTCGGGCGACAGGCGGGTTGGCCAGCGGGGCGCTATTCGACGATTGCGGGATTCGTCGAGCCGGGCGAATCGCTCGAAGATGCGGTGGTACGGGAGGTATTCGAGGAGACTGGCGTCGTCGTCGATACCGTTGAGTACCAGTCCTCCCAGCCCTGGCCGTTTCCGTCCTCCCTGATGCTCGGCTTCACCGCGCGGGCGACGACCACTCAAGTGGCACTCATTGACCAGGAACTCGAAGATGCGCGCTGGTTTTCCCGCGCCGACTTCGCCGCCGGCGCATTGATCACGCCGCCCAGTATTTCAATCTCTTTTCGGCTGATCGAACAGTGGTTCAATTCGGGCTGGCACACGCCGCTGCGTGAACTGCAGAGATC
>CAZZZU010000124.1:0-11274 GCA_964658805.1 uncultured Steroidobacteraceae bacterium | reverse complement strand
ACGTGCGGCGGGCGGTCGAGTCGGCAATCGCGAACGCCGACCTGCCGTTCGCCGCGGGGGTCGGGACGCCGGTGCAGTGGGTGTTCGACCGCACCGCGTCCTCCGGCCTGCGCCGCTCACACCCGGGCGGCCAATACCTCGCCGTCACCGTGTCGGCCGCCGACGACGTCATCGACAACACGGGCACGTTGTCGGCTTTGCGCGACGCGGTGGATGTTTTGCACGAAAAATATCGACGAATGGCAGGATGAAGACGCTTTATAGCGGCCGCTAGAGAATTCGTGGTTTACACCGGGAGGCTGCGTTGTTCAGAATAGGCGCATGAACTCTCATCCCGAAATTCCGATTCAGGCGGAACCCGAGGCGGCCCCGGTCGTGTATGAGCAGCCTCTGAATGAGCGCATGCGCACCTTCCTGCGACTCGAGTTCCTCTACACCCAAGCCACCTTTC
Source organism: uncultured Steroidobacteraceae bacterium (assembly GCA_964658805.1). GTDB lineage: Bacteria > Pseudomonadota > Gammaproteobacteria > Steroidobacterales > Steroidobacteraceae > Bog-1198. Next base: position 10,823 of record CAZZZU010000124.1, on the reverse strand, counting down.
ACAGCGAATCGCCGAACCCGTGGAGCACGCGCGCGGCCGTCTCGAGTCTGCTCGAGATCCTCGCCATCACCGCACGCGGCGACTCGCGCAGCGAAGTGATGAAGGAGCTCGAGCGGCACGCCAATGTGCTTAAGGAATTCCAGAGCAAGTCCGGCGTCGATCCCGGGCGCCTGAAGTCGCTGATGTCCAACCTCATGAAACTGCGCAGCGACCTCTCGACCGTCGGCGGCAACTACATGGGGCCCTTGCGCGATTCCGAATTCCTGAGCGCGGTGAAACATCGCAGCGCCATCCCCGGCGGCACCTGCGACTTCGATCTGCCCGATTATTCGTTTTGGCTGAATCGTCCCGCCGAAATCCGCGCTGCCGAGTTCGACAGTTGGCTGGCGCTGATCCGGCCGCTGTGCGACAGCATTTCCGAATTGCTGTGGCTGACCCGCCAGAATGCCAAGCGCAAGTCGGAGCGGGCCGTGGGCGGCATCTACCAATTGCAGTTCGACCGTGATAACCCCTGCCAGCTGGTACGCATTGCCCTGCCGGCGGACGTCGAACTCTTCCCGGAAATGAGCGGCAGCCAGCATCGTTGCACCATCCGCTTTTTGAGCTGGATGGACGTCTCGCAGCGTCCGGTGCACGTCGAAACCGACGTGGCCTTCCATCTGACCTGTTGCACATGACGCGATGGCGACGACCGTAAAATGCCCCACCTGTCGCCGTAACGTCGAGTGGTCTGATGTCTCGCCATATCGCCCGTTCTGCAGCGATCGCTGCCGGCTGATCGATTTGGGCGCCTGGTTGACCGAGGAGCACAAGATTCCGGACGAATCGCCTGCGGCCGAGGACTTGTTGTCCTCCGATCCGCACGAACCCTGACCCGCGAGCCGGCGCGGTGCAATCCGATTTTTGGCTGGAACGCTGGCGCCTGAACCAGATCGGGTTCCATCGGCCTGAGGTATTTACCAGCCTGCAGCGCTTCTGGCCGCATCTGGGGCTGGCTACCGACTCCCCCGTCTTCGTGCCTCTGTGCGGCAAATCGCTCGACATGCTGTGGCTTGCGCAACGCGGCCACCCGGTGCGCGGCGTTGAGCTTTCGTCCGTGGCCCTGGAGTCCTTTTGCCTGGAAAACGGCATCCCGGCGCGGCGGCGGAGCGCGCCTGATTTCGACTCGTATGAAGCAGAGCGGTTACACCTGTGGCGCGGCGACTTCTTCGCGCTGACGTCGGCATACCTCGATGGCGTCGGCGCAATCTATGGCCGTGCGGCGCTGGTTGCGTTGCCGCCCGAGATGCGAGAGCCCTACGTCCGGCATCTCACCGCACTCACGCCGCACGGCGCCCTCACGCTCCTGGTCACACTCGAATACGCGCAAGCGCAGATGAACGGCCCACCGTTCGCCGTGAGTGAAGCCGAGGTGCGCTCGCTTTTCGGCGACACGCACGACATCGTGCTGCTCGGTCGCGACGACGTTCTGGACTCGGAGCCGCGCTTTCGCGCCAAGGGCGTGACGGCGCTGCACGAGGTCTGCTACAAACTGGCTCGCTCATAATCCATGGAAACGAATTCATGTTCGATGATTTTAAGGCGGCGTGGCCTATCGCGCTGCTCTCGCTGGCATGCACCTTGACGGCAGTAACACACGCGGCAGAGTTGACCATCGATCGACTGTTCGACGCGCCTGCGCTCTCGGGTCCCACTGTCACCGCGCTCAAAGTGTCTCCCGATGGCAAGCGCGTGACCTATCTGAAAGGCAAACCCGAGGATAAGGACCGTCTCGATCTATGGGAATACGACGTTCAGGACAAGAAGGAACGCGTGCTGGTCGACTCACGCAGTTTGGGCGTCGGCAGCGGCAGACTTTCCGATGAGGAACTGTCCCGCCGCGAGCGTCAGCGCACCGCGGCCTTGTCCGGCATTCTGGAATACAGCTTTGCGCCGTCGGGCAACGCACTGCTCTTTCCGCTCGCGGGCGAGCTCTACTACTACCGGCTCAAGCGGCATGGCGCAGAGCGCCAGGTCGAGACGATTCATACCAACGGCTTCGCCACTGACGCGACGATTTCCCCAGCCAATGGCTTTGTGGCCTTCATCAAGGCCCAGAATCTCTACGTCTATGCGATCGCAAGCGGCGAGCTCAGCACCATCACCACTGACGGCGGCGGCGTCATCAAGAACGGCATGGCCGAGTTCGTCGCGCAGGAGGAAATGGATCGCAGTACGGGCTACTGGTGGTCACCTGACGACAAGCACATCGCGTTTGCGCGCGTGGATGAGTCCCCGGTCAAACCCACCGAGCGTTTCGAGATCGCCGCGGACAATGTCACGACCTTCTCGCAGCGCTACCCCGCCGCGGGCCAGCCAAACGTCCAGGTGCAACTCGGCGTGGCCGATGTCGAGAGCGGCGCCATCAACTGGATCGACCTGGGTCAGGACAAGGACATCTATCTGGCCCGCGTCGACTGGCTGCCCGACGGCAAGACGCTCGCCATTCAGCGGCAAAGCCGCGATCAGCGCCGGCTGGACTTGCTGTTCGCGGACATCGCCACCGGGGCAAGCCGCGTGGTGCTCACCGAGACCAGCGACACCTGGGTCGAATTGCACAATGAACTCTCCTTTCTCAAGAATCGAAAAGAGTTTGTCTGGGCCTCGAGCCGCGACGGCTACCGCCACCTGTATCTCTATGATCTCAGTGGTCACCTGGAACGGCAGCTGACGGCCGGTACCTGGATGGTCAACGACTTCACCGCGCGCGCCGTCAAGGCCATCGACGAGAAGAAGCGCCTGATTTACTTCACCGCTACCGAAAAGAGCCCCACCGAGCGGCATCTGTACAGCACCTCGCTCGACTCATCCGACGCCCATGCCGTGCACCGGATCAGCACAGAACCCGGCGTGCACGAAGTGACACTTCCGCCCGATGCGGGTTTCTACGTGGATAATTTCTCGAGCAGCAGCCAACCGCCGCAGCTGTCGCTGCGGGGTATCGACGGCAAGGTAAAAGCCTATCTGGTCGAGAACAAGCTCGACGCATCGCATCCCGATGCGCCTTACCTCGGTGACAATTCCATACCCGAGTACGGCACCCTGGCAGCAGCAGACGGCCAGACCCTGCACTATCGGATGTTCAAGCCGGCCCACTTCGATGCCGGCAAGCGCTACCCCGCCATCATCGACGTCTACGGGGGTCCCAGCGTGCAGCGCGTGACCGACACCTGGATGGGCGCCTCGTTCACGCAAATCCTGACGCGCGCCGGCTATGTCGTGTTTCAACTCGACAACCGCGGCAGCGCGTTTCGCGGTACTGCATTCCAGGCGCCCATTCACGACAAGCTGGGCGTCGTCGAAGTGGAGGACCAGGTACAAGGCGCGCGCTGGCTGGGGTCACAATCCTACGTCGATCCGGCCCGCATCGGCGTCTGGGGTTGGAGCTATGGCGGCTATATGACCTTGATGCTGATGTTCAAGGCGCCGGAAGTATTCCGGGCCGGCGTGTCGGGCGCGCCGGTCACCGACTGGACGCTTTATGACACGCATTACACCGAGCGTTACCTCGACAAGCCGCAAGACAACGCCGAGGGCTATACCGCGAGTTCAGTGCTGCCCTATGCCAAGGACCTCAAAGGCAAGCTGCTCATGATACACGGCATGGCCGACGACAACGTGCTGTTCCTGCATTCCACCAAGCTGTATCGCAAGCTGCAGGATCTCGGCAAGCCGTTCGAGACGATGGTGTACCCGGGCGCAAAACATGGCTTGACGCGCCAGCACGATGGCCGACACGCCTATGCAATGATTCGTGACTTCTTTGATGCGAATCTCAAAGCCGTTCCGACAGCTCCGTAACTCTCGCCATCGTCTAACCTCTCTCCTAATCCGCTCGACTGGCACCGAGGGGGTGGCTCGCCGCCTTACAAAAGAACACGAACTGAGATGCACTCTATTGACGCATAACGTTATGCGTTATAGATTACAACCAAATGATCAAAGGCTTCAAGTGCAAAGACACACAGAAGCTTTTCGAGACCGGTAGGTCAGCACGCTTCAGTGGAATCGCCAAAGTGGCTACCCGAAAGCTGACCCAGCTCGAGGCCGCTGTGACGCTTGAAATCTTACGTTCGCCCCCAGGCAACCGCCTGGAAGAGTTGGTAGGCGACCGAAAAGGGCAACACAGTATTCGCATCAACGATCAGTTCCGAGTCTGCTTCAAATGGACCGATCAGGTCCTGAGGAAGTAGAGATCACGAAACACTACGATTGAAGGAGTACGAGTCTTGAACATCAAAAACGGCATGCGACCGGTTCATCCCGGAGAGGTGTTACGGGAGGATTATTTGATCCCTCTTGATATGACATCGAATGCGCTTGCAAAAGCGTTGCATGTGTCGCCGCCGCGCATCAATGATGTGGTGCGGGAGAGACGTGGCATCACCGCAGATACGGCGCTGCGCTTGGCACGCTATTTTGGTGGGGATGCCCAGTCCTGGCTCAATCTACAGGCGATTTACGAACTTCGCACGGCTGAACTCGCGAATGCGAAGCAAATTGCTCGCGAAGTACCGGTGCGCTCGCGAGAAAGGGCCACGGCTTGATCGCCATCCCCGCAACTTAGCCGTTGGCTTGCTGCAACGTCCCGTGGCAGTGCTTGTACTTGCGGCCCGAGCCGCAGGGACACGGTTCGTTGCGCCCAACCTTGGCAACCTCGCGCACATAAGGCGCCGCAGCTTCGCCGCGTGAGCCGATGCCCGACACGTTGCTGAGCGGTTCGAGCGGCGCCGAATCGACCTCCATCGGCGCCTCCTCCGGCATCACGCTGATGGGCGAGACGGCCTCGGCATGCTGCATCTGCAGCGCCCGCGCCAGGCGCTGCTGACGTTGCAGCTCTTCCTGCTCGATCTCCGCCTGGCTGCGCACCTGGATTTTCGAGACCGTGGTGACAGTATCGAACTTGATGCGCTCCAGCATGCCGGTGAACAGTTCGAACGCCTCGCGCTTGTACTCCTGCTTCGGATTCTTCTGCGCGTAGCTGCGCAGGAAGATGCCCTGGCGCATGTAATCCATCGCCGCCAGGTGTTCGCGCCAGTGCTGATCGAGCGTGCGCAACGTGACTTCTTTTTCGATGTAGCGCATCACCTGCACACCCACCGATTCTTCCTTGGCGCGGTACGCGATCTCGAGCGCGCTTAAAGTCTTGGCGCGCACGCCCGACGCGTCGCCCGTGGTTTCTTCCGCCAGCCATTGCTCGATCGGTAACGGCTGGCCGAAGTCGCGTTCGATGCTGTCGCTCAGGCCCTTCGGGTCCCACTGCTCCTCGGGCACTCCGGCGGGGATATATTGATCCGCCAGCTGGGCGACCACATCCTCGCGTGCGCCCTTGATGGCCTCCGACACGTCTTCGGCGCCCATGAGATCGGTGCGCTGCTGATAAATCACGCGGCGCTGATCGTTGGCGACGTCGTCGTATTCGAGCAGCTGCTTGCGGGCGTCGAAGTTGTGCTGCTCGACGCGACGTTGGGCGCGCTCGATCTGGCGCGTCAGCATGCCGCTTTCGATGGCTTCGCCTGCCTTCATGCCGACGCGCGTCATCAGCGCCTTCATGCGGGTCGGGTCACCGAAGATCCGCATCAGATTGTCTTCGAGCGACAGATAGAAGCGGCTCGAGCCGGGATCACCCTGGCGTCCCGAACGGCCGCGCAGCTGGTTGTCGATACGCCGCGATTCGTGTCGTTCCGTGCCGATGATGTGCAGACCGCCGGCCTCCAGCACCTGCTCGTGGCGGCGGCGCCATTCCTCACGAATCTGACGGATCGCGTCCTCGTCCGGCGTCTCGAGCGCCTCGATCTGTACCGCAGGACTGCCGCCCAGCACGATGTCGGTGCCGCGGCCGGCCATGTTGGTGGCGATGGTCACGGCGCCGGGCCGGCCGGCCTCCGCGACGATGTGCGCCTCGCGCTCGTGCTGCTTGGCGTTCAACACCTCGTGCGGAATGTTCGCACCCTGCAGCAGGCTCGCAAGCCGCTCCGACGTTTCGATCGAGGTGGTGCCGACGAGCGCCGGCTGACCGCGCTTCACGCATTCCTGGATGTCTTCGAGAATGGCCTTGAACTTGTCCTGTTCCGACAGGAACACGAGATCGGCCTTGTCCTTGCGCACCATCGGCTTGTGCGTCGGAATCACCACCACTTCGAGTCCGTAAATCTGCTGGAACTCGAAGGCCTCGGTGTCGGCCGTGCCGGTCATGCCGGAGAGCTTCGAGTACAGGCGGAAATAGTTTTGGAAAGTGATGGACGCCACCGTCTGGTTCTCCTCGCGAACCTTGACGCCTTCCTTCGCCTCCACGGCCTGATGCAGTCCGTCCGACCAGCGCCGTCCCTGCATGGTGCGGCCGGTGAATTCATCGACGATGATGACCTCGCCCTGGCGCACGATGTACTCGACATCGCGTTTGTACAAGGCATGCGCGCGCAGCGCCGCATTGAGGTGATGCATCAGACGGATATTGGTCGCGTCGTACAGGCTCTCGCCCTCGCGCAGCAAGCCGATCTCCGCCATCAGTTCTTCCACTTTCTGGTGGCCGTCTTCGGTGAGCGTCGCCTGCTTGGCTTTCTCATCGACCGCATAGTCGCCGGGGCCGGTCTCCTCTTTCTGACGGTCCAGGCGCGGAATCAGCGTATTGATCTTGAGGTAGAGCTCAGTGCTCTCCTCCGCCGGGCCGGAGATGATCAACGGCGTGCGGGCTTCGTCGATCAGGATCGAGTCCACTTCGTCGACGATCGCGAACGACAATTTGCGCTGCACCCGATCTTCCAGCCGGAAGGCGAGATTGTCGCGCAGGTAATCGAAGCCGAATTCGTTGTTGGTGCCGTAGGTGATGTCGCAGGCATAGGCAGCGCGCTTCTCTTCCTGCGACTGCGCATTTTTGATGACGCCGACCTCGAGGCCCAGGAACGCGAATACCGGACGCATCCAGTCCGAGTCGCGCTGCGCGAGATATTCGTTCACGGTGACCACGTGCACGCCTTCGCCGCTGAGTGCGTTGAGGTATGCCGGCAGGGTGGCCATCAGGGTTTTGCCCTCGCCGGTGCGCATCTCGGCGATTTTGCCGCCATTGAGCGCGAGGCCGCCGATCAGCTGCACGTCGAAGTGGCGCATGCCAAGCTTGCGCTTCGAGGCTTCGCGCACCAGCGCGAAGGCCTCCGGAATCAGGTCGTCGAGCGCCGTGCCGGCAGCAAAACGGGCTTTCAGTTCGCGCGTCTTCTCGGGAAACTGCTCGTCGGCGAGTGCGCCATAGGCCGCCTCGTGGCCATTGACGGCCGCAACCGCCCGACTCAGCTCTTTGACGATGCGCTGATTACGGCTGCCGAATACTTGCGTCAGAAGCTTCCACACGCGGAGGTTCCTTCAGGAAAACTGGGTATTGTACGGATAGACCCGCACGCCTGGAAATCGTTTCGAAATTCAGCCGCGTGAAAACGGGCTGGTATGCTTGCTAGCGCTCTTCGCCGATGAAGCGCAGCGGGTCGACCTGTTGGCCGTTTTTCAACACTTCGAAGTGCAGATGCGGGCCGGTGGAGCGGCCGGTCGAGCCGACAAACGACACTTCCTGGCCTTTGCGCACCATGTCGCCCGGTTTCACCAAAACTTTCTCGTTGTGACAATAGCGCGTCGCCAGACCATTACCGTGATTGATTTCCACCATGATGCCAAAACCGGCGCGCTCGCCCGCATAGGTCACGAGGCCGGCCGCCACCGCTGATACCTTAGTGCCCTCGGACGCGGCGAAATCAAGCCCCTTGTGCACCGCCGTGTAGCCGGTGAAGGGATCGGCGCGCTGACCAAAGTATGATGAGATAAAGCCCTCGGACACCGGCCGCCCTTCCGGGTAGACCTGCTTGTTGAGCTCACGCGTCAGAATCATGTTCTCGAGCACCGACAGCTGCTGCTCGCGCGACGAGAGGCGCGATTGCAGATTGTCGACCATCGCCGTCAGGTTCGGAATCTGTGCCGGCTGACCATCGGCACCATTATCCGCGCCACCCATCGCCGGCGCGTGGCCGAAATCGAATTCGCCATCGTCAAGGTTCGCCATGCGCGTCAGACGCTTGCCGAGCGCATCCAGGCGAATCACATTGGCATTCATCTGCCCCACGCGCATCGCCAGGGCATTGGTCTTCTCTTGCAGAATCCGTTTGGTATCCTCGATCTGCGCTTTCTGCTGCAGAAGCTCCGCGGACCAGTTGCCCAGTTGATCGATGGGACCGGCGCTCATGTGCTTCGCCCCCAAGCCCACGCCCACGGAGAACGCCGTGCCCATGATGCCGAGGACCAACAGAAGCGCAGCGCCGATGATGACTGGATGACGAAGGTCAAATTGTTTCACTCGGCCGGACTTGCGGCCGACAAATATGACGTTCATGCCAGTTGATCTTCCTAAGGACTTATGTCAAACCCACGGGCAGCCAGAGCCGGTGCGGTGCACGCAAGACTATGCACAATAGAGACCGTAAACAAGGACTTCTGCCGCCGTTTCACACTCGAGCGAACGATATGACCAGGCATTCGGATGGCTAATCCCAAGAGTCTCAGCGACTTGCTGCAGAAAGGTGGCGCACGACTTTCAGTGCTGCGCTCGGCATCGGCGGAACGCGCAAAACTCTTGGATCAGGTGCGTGCTGCACTGCCCCCTAAACTCGCGGGCTATGTCGTCACCGCGGGGATTGCGGATGAAATTCTCACGATTGGTGTCACGGGCGGCGCCTGGGCGACCCGGATGCGCTACCTGAGCGACGTCCTGCTTCCGGCGGCCGAGACGGCGAGCGGCCTGCGCATCGCCGCCGTGCGAGTCAGAGTGGTGCCGCCAAGCTAACGTGCTGCTTTACGCGCGCGCAGCGGTGGCCGCCATGGCAGCGACGTACGAGATCGGCGCTTCCTTCAGACTTTCGAACGTGACCTCCTGCCACGCCGTGCGCTGCGCGACCAACGCACGCAACAATTTGTTATTGAGCCCGTGCCCCGATTTGAATCCGCTGAACTCGCCGATCAGGCTGTGCCCCAAGAGGTACAGGTCACCGATCGCATCGAGAATCTTGTGCTTCACGAATTCGTCTTCGTAGCGCAAGCCGTCTTCGTTCAAGACGCGATAGTCATCGAGCACGATGGCATTGTCGAGATTGCCGCCGAGCGCCAGATTACGTGAGCGCAGGCTTTCCAGATCGCGCATGAATCCGAACGTGCGCGCACGGCTCACTTCCCGCAGGAACGAGGTCGTCGAGAAATCCATGGAGGCGCGCTGCGAATGCGTCTTGAACGTCGGGTGATTGAATTCGATTTCGAAATTCACCTTGAAACCGTCGTAGGGATCGAAGCGCGCCCACTTGTCGCCGTCCGTGACCAGAACGCTTTCCAGGATTCGCACGAAGCGCTTCGGCGCTCTTTGCTCTTCGATACCTGCCGATTGCAATAGAAAAACGAACGGCCCGGCGCTGCCGTCCATGATGGGCACCTCGCTGGCACTGACCTCGATGAGCGCGTTGTCGATGCCGAGACCGGCCAGCGCGGACAGCAAATGCTCGACGGTGGAAACCTTGACCTCACCCTGCTGCAGCGTGGTTCCCATCATGGTGTCGGTGACATTGGCGGCATGCGCCGGAATGTCGACGGGAATATCCAGATCGCTGCGGCGAAAGACGATGCCCGTATCGGGCGCGGCGGGCTTCAGGGTCATCAGCACTTTCTTGCCCGTGTGCAATCCCACCCCGGTGGCGCGGATGGAATTCATCAGAGTTCGTTGATTCAACATGACATAAACCGCTGCTATGTATGTGGCAAAGGTACCACAGCGCACCCTTGTGCCTGAACTGCACTTTGGACAGCGCGCAGCATCAAAAATTCGCGTGCGACGCGCGCGTCAAAACCGGCGCCCGCGACGGAGTAACCCGCCGTGGGCGCCAACTGGAATGTTCACTCTCTACATGGCGGTCAATTCCCGCACCTCAATCGGCCTGACGGCGCAAGAATGCCGGAATATCCAACAAATCCTCCTGCTCCATGCCGCCATGCAGGCCATCGCCTACAGCGCGCTGGCGTTGCACCGTCGGCTTGTCGAGCACGGCGTAGTCGGTCGGCGCCACGGGCGCTTTCGGCCGCACCACCCGCATGTGACTTTGCGGCTGGATCAGCGCTGCAGCGGCGGCCAGCGCCTGTGCAGTCGGCGTGACCGGATGCGCCCGTGCCACCGGCTTGCCAAGACCGGTTGCCACCACCGTCACCCGGATCTGATTCGACATGTCCGGATCGATCACAGTGCCCACCACCACGGTGGCGTCGTCCGAGGCGAACTGCTTGATGACGTTGCCCACTTCCTGGAACTCACCGATCGACAGATCCATACCTGCCGTCACGTTCACGAGGATGCCCTGTGCGCCGGCCAGGTTGATGTCCTCGAGCAAAGGACTCGATACCGCCGCTTCGGCTGCCTCACGCGCGCGATCCTCGCCGGCTGCCGCCCCTGATCCCATCATCGCCATGCCGGTTTCCGACATGACCGTACGCACGTCCGCAAAGTCAACGTTGATCAGACCCGGGCGGGTGATCAATTCCGCGATACCCTGCACCGCGCCCTGCAACACGGCATTGGCTGATTTGAAGGCGTCCAGCAGCGTGGTCGAGGCACCGAGCACCGTCAACAATTTCTGATTCGGTATCGTGATGAGCGAATCACAGTACTTCGACAACTCGAGCATGCCCTGGTCGGCCACGCGCGAGCGCTTGTTGCCTTCCATCTCGAATGGCCGGGTGACCACCGCCACCGTCAGAATGCCGAGCTCCTT
>CAZZZU010000123.1:0-11342 GCA_964658805.1 uncultured Steroidobacteraceae bacterium | reverse complement strand
ATCGTCGGCCTGATCATCGGCGTGCTCATCATCGTGCTCGACCTATACCTGAAACGCATCGGTTCGCGCTGGAGCGCACCCGTGCTCGCGGTGGCCGTGGGTATCTACCTGCCGCTCGACGTATCGACACCGCTGCTCGCCGGCGGTCTGGTGGCCGAGTTCGTCGACCGCTGGCACGCCCGACGCGGCGCCGGCGGCAACCTCGAGGAGCGCAAGCAGAACGGCATGCTGTTCGCGGCCGGCCTCATCACGGGCGAAGCGCTCGTGGGAATTTTCATCGCCATCTGCATCTGGGCATGGAGCAATGCCGACGTGCTGGTCATCGGCCACGAGATACCGTTTGCGAAATACTGGGCGGCGCTGGTACTGATCGGGATCTGCTACTGGATCTACCGTGCGGGTACCCCGCGCCACGCGGCGGACCCGCCGCCCTGACGTCGGCGTGCAGAGGCATCCCGTCAAGTTGCTGCTGGCACTCGGCACGGTCTATCTCGTGTGGGGTTCGAGCTTCATGTTCACGCGGCTCGCGATGCTGGAGCTGCCTGCGGCGCTGTTCGCCGGCACGCGCTTCGCCACGGCCGGCGTCGTGCTGCTGTTGGTCGCGCATTTTTTCTACCGCGCCGAGTGGCCCGAGGGGCGGCTCGAGTGGCGTCACATCATCATCACCGGATTCTTCATGGTGTTCGTCAGCAGCGGCCTGAATGTCTGGGCGCTGACGCACATCCAGAGCAATCAAAGCGCTCTGCTGAACGGCACCAGTGCGTTCTGGATCGCAGGCATGGGGGTGTTCGGGCCTCGCGGTCACCCACTGTCACGCGGCGCGATTCTCGGCCTGTCGATCGGCTTCACCGGCACCGTGCTGATGCTGATTCCGAAGGGACATCTGTCGACGGAGAGCGCCATGGCACAGGGTGCGGTGCTGCTGGCTTGCTTCTCCTGGGCGGTGGGGACCGTTTATTACCGCAGCATCGACACGCGCCTGAGCCCGCTCGTGTTCATGGCCGCGCAGATGCTCATGGGTGGTCTGATGCTGATGTGTTTCGGCATCGTGCATGGCGATCTCGCCGCATGGGATCCGAGTCCGCGCGGCTGGGTTGCGTGGTTCTACCTCACCTTTGCCAGTTCCTGCCTCGCTTACACGGCGTATGGCTGGCTCAGCCTGAACACGCGCCCCACCGTGCTTGGCACCTACTCCTATGTGAATCCCGCGATTGCGGCCTTCATCGGCTGGTGGTTTCTGCACGAGACGCTGTCCTCGCTGCAGGTCATCGGCATGCTGATTATCATCGTCGGTGTCGGCCTGCTGACGCTGCCCGCGCGGCGCGCTACCTACGTTTGACGTATGTCTCGAACTTGCCCTTGCCGCCGACGAACCACGAGCCGACGATGCTCACCAGACTCACGATGATGGCGGTCCAGAACGCCGCGCCGAACCCTGCCACGCGCATGCCGGGCAATATCCAGGCGACCAGGCCCACCATGCCCGCATTGATCACCAGCAGGAACAAGCCGAGGGTCACGATGGTCATCGGCAAGGTCAGCAGGATGGCGATGGGCCGGACGATGGAATTGACCACGCCGAGCAGTATGCCTGCCAGCAGGAGCGTCGCCGGAGAGTCGATGTACACGCCCGGTACCCACGCCGTGGCGAGCCACAGGCCGAGTGCCACGATGACGGCCCGGATGAAGAAGCCCAACATCAGTAATCGAGGCCAGGCAAAGGCGGATCTTTCGGCACGACCTTGACCGGCTCCTTGGGTTTCGGCGGACTTTCGAGCGTCACCTTGATGCGCGCCAGGTAGCGTTCCCAGCTCATGCGCAGTTGCACGTAGGGACGGTCCCATGCCGAGGCTTCCGGGATGCCGGAACCGAGCAGTCGCAGCTGCGTCTTGGGCTGACCCGGCGGCATGTCCAAAATGAAGTCATCGACCGCGGCACTGTCGCCTGCGGGCCAGCCGGGTGAATTCAGGTAGATCAGCCGCAAACGCCGCCCCGGCTCGAAGATGTCGATGTGTGCCTCGCGGGCGCCGCCGCCACGCTGACCGAGACAATAGCGGCCCCCCGGGCGCGGATCGATCTCGCCCATCTGTCCGGACCAGATCTTCATCAGCGCCGGATCGGTCAAAGCCCGCCAGACCCGCGCCACGGGCACCTGAATCTCGATCAGATGCGCATAGCCGCGGGTCCCGTTGCGCGTGGCTTTTCGAGGTAGGGTCATGGTGCTCATAGCGTGACGAAATACAATCCGATGCGCAGTGCTAGAATTAACAAAAGGGGAAGTGTTCATGCCTTATGTCGATATCGTGACAGCGCTCGCAGTTGTACAGGTCATCGTATTCGGCTTCAAGGTAGGTGTCGCACGCGGCCGTTTTGGGGTCAAGGCGCCGGCCACGACGGGTAACGAGATGTTCGAACGCTACCTGCGGGTGCAGATGAACACCCTGGAAATGCTGGTGGCGCTGCTGCCGGGAATGTATATCTTTGGCCATTATTTCGGCCAGGGCGTCGCCGCCTCTTTGGGAGTGGTGTATCTGCTGGGCCGCGAGCTGTATTCTTATACCTACCTCAAGGATCCGGCTAAACGTGAGGTAGGTTACGGCATGAGTTTCCTGCCGGTGGTCATTCTGGTGATTGGGTCTTTGATTGGCGCAGTACGCGCGGCACTGGCGCTGCATCCGATTTCTTAAGTTTCTTTTTTAAATAGCTGGGGTGGCCCTTGGGCCTGAGATGCGGCGAGTGACGCTGCGAACCCATTGAACCTGATCCGGTTAGTACCGGCGGAGGGAGCATGGGTCGAACAATTGCTGTCGTTTTCGCGTGCCTGCTTGCAGGCAACGCTGCCGGGGGCACTTCTGCCTGGGGCGCTGAGACTGCGGCGCCAGCTCCACCGCTCGACGAAGTCATCGTCACGGCGACCCTTCAGGCCACGCCGGCCGACGAATTGCCGGGGAGCGTGGCGGTATTGTCCGCCCGGGATCTGCATGACGCGGGGCAGCAGCACCTCGAGGATGTGCTCGCGCTCGTGCCCAACCTGAATTGGGCCGGTGACACGTCCCGCCCCCGTTACTTTCAGATCCGCGGCATCGGCGAAATTCAGCAGTATCAGGGTGCACCCAATCCGTCCGTGGGTTTCCTGATCGACGACATCGACTTCAGCGGCTTAGGCTCCGCAGCGACGCTTTACGATGTCGATCACATCGAAGTGCTGCGCGGGCCCCAGGGCACGCTCTACGGCGCAAACGCGCTGGCCGGCTTGATCTACGTCAAGAGCGCGGCGCCACAAGACGAATTCGGAGGCCGCGCCGATATCGACGTCGGCGATTACAACGAGCGCTCGTATGGCGCCGTGCTCACCGGCCCGGTGAGCGCCCTCGACTCCTCCTTCAGGCTCGCGGTGCAGCGCTCGAGCAGCGACGGCTTCTATCACGATGCCTATCTCGGCCGCAGCAACACCGCCAATCGCGAGGAATTGACGGTGCGCGCCCGCTGGCGCTACCAACCGAGTGACGCGCTGCAGGTCGACCTCACGCTGCTGCGTGCACAGATGGACAACGGCTACGATGCCTTCGCCATCGACAACAGCCGCACGACGCAGTCCGATCACCCCGGCGTCGATGTGCAACATTCCAGCGGCCTCGCGGTGCGCACGACCTGGTCCGGACTCGAGGCGGCCACGCTCACCACCATCTTGACGTACGCGGACTCGGTCATCCGTTACGGCTTCGATGGCGATTGGGGTAATCCCAACCTGTGGGCGCCCTACGAGTACGACTACACCGACTATCAGATGCGCAGGCGCTCGACGCGCAGCCTCGAGACCCGGGTGGCCGACCGGAACACGGGCGGCGTGCACTGGTCATTCGGCGTCTACGGCATGGAGCTGCGCGAGTCGCTCACCGACACCAGCTTCGGCATGTACGCCGATCCGGCAGATCCTGGTTCGGACGCCACGACGCTGGATGTGATCTCGAGCCGCTACCGCGCGCGCAACGTTGCGCTCTACGGCCAACTCGACGGTGATCTCACGGCTGGCCTGCACTGGACTGCGGGTCTGCGCGGTGAGCGGCGCACGACGCGCTACACCGATCTCACCACGCATCTCGATGTGCCCGCAACCGCGAACCGGTTCGACCCATCGAACGGTCTCTGGGGTGGACAACTGTCACTCGACTATGGATTCGCCGCGGGCCAGCACGTGTATGCGCTGGTGGCCCGCGGCTACAAGGCCGGCGGATTCAATTTGAGTCAGGGACTCGCCGCGGATCAACTCGTGTTCAACCCGGAATGGGACATGAACTACGAGGTGGGCCACAAGGCTGAATGGCGGGCGGCGCGGGTGCGTCTGGACACCGCCCTGTTCTACATGGCCCGGCATCACGAACAGCTGCTCACCAGTGAGCAGTCCGATCCCAGCAATCCGGACACCTTCGTGTACTACACAGGCAACGCGCTCTCCGGCCGCAATTACGGACTCGAGAGCAGCCTGT
This sequence comes from uncultured Steroidobacteraceae bacterium, assembly GCA_964658805.1. Taxonomy (GTDB): domain Bacteria; phylum Pseudomonadota; class Gammaproteobacteria; order Steroidobacterales; family Steroidobacteraceae; genus Bog-1198. The sequence goes on along the minus strand of CAZZZU010000123.1, from coordinate 6,855 downwards.
CGTGGACTGCGACCTCCGCCTGGGTGCTGGGCGGCTCAGTCGGACTGCTGGAAACGCGCTACCACGGCTTCGTCCAGGACGGTGTGGTGCTGCCGGATCAGGCGCTGCCGCACGCGCCGGGTTGGCAGGCGGCAGCCAACGCCACCTGGCGTGATCCGCGCGGACCGTATTTGCGCCTCGACGTCACCGGCATGGGATCGTTCTTCTATGATTTGCCGCCGAACCCAACCCGCTCGCATGCATACGGCCTCGTCAACGCCAAAGTCGGCTGGGAGACGCAGCACTACGAAGTGTACTTATGGGGACGCAACCTGCTCGACAAAGACTACACGGTGCGCGGCTTCTACTTCGGCGACGAGCCGCCGGACTTTCCGAACAAGCTCTATGTGCAACTCGGCGAGCCCCGTAACTGGGGCGTGCACTTCACCGCGAAGTTTTGACCTCGGGCGTGACGACGAGGTCCGGACCGAGCAGATAGGCATCCAGCACCTTGCGCGCGATCGGCGCCGCCGCGCCGCCGCCGAAGCCGCCGTTCTCGACCAGTACGGCCACCGCGATCTTCGGATCCGCCGCGGGTGCATACGCGATGAACCAGGCATGGTCGCGGTGGCGCTCCTCGACCTCGCTCGATTTGTATTTCTGGTTTTCCTTGAGGGTGAACACCTGCGCCGTGCCGGTCTTGCCGGCCACTTTGTAAGGCGTGCCCTTGAAGGCGTTATAGGCGGTCGCGTTCGCGATGGGCGAGGTCGCGCCGATCATGCCATCGTGCACCACCGCCCACTGCTCGTCCGTGCCGATACCCACCGGCTTGTCGAACTGCGGATTCTTGTGAATGATTTCGTTGGAGCCCGCCGGGCGTACCGCCGACACCAACCGCGGCACGACGACGAGCTTGCCGCTTTCCGCGATCTCGGCTGCGAAATGCGCCTGCTGTAACGGCGTCACGGTGATCGGGCCCTGACCGATCCCCATGCTGATGGTCTCGCCGGGAAACCAGACCTGATCGGCTGCGCGCTTGAAGGCGCGTTTCTTCCATTGCGGTGACCCCATGAGTCCCGGCTTCTCACCGGGAATATCGATGCCGGTGAGCACCCCGTAACCGAAGGAGGTCATGAAAGGCGCCATCTTGTCGATGCCGAGGCGCTCCGCGACCCGATAGAAATACACGTCACAAGACACCGAGATGGCTGTCCGCATGTTGATCGAGCCGTGCTTCTTGTCGTCACGATAGGGGCGCGGATTGCCGGGCAGGATGAACTGGCCGCCGCAGAACTCCATCTGCTCGGGCGTGAACGCACCATATTTCTGCGCCGCCAGCGCGTACAGCGGCTTGACCGTCGAACCCGGTGGATAGGCGCCGCGCAGTGCGCGGTTCAACAGCGGAATGTCCATGTCGTCACGCAGCAGGCCGTATTGCGGGCCGGTCAGGCCGCGGACGAAACCATTCGGGTCGAAACCCGGCATGCTGGCGAGCGCAATGACGTCGCCGGTCTTGGGATCCATGGCGACCACCGCGCCACGCTTGCCGGTGAGCGCATCTTCAGCCACTTTTTGAATGCGTGCGTCGATACCGAGAATCAAATCTTCGCCTGCCACCGGCGGGCGTGAATTGAGCTCCGGTGCGTAGTCTCCCTGCCGATCCACCGGTCGGCCGGCCGCATTCACCAACAACTCACGAAAGCCGGGTTTGCCGTGCAACTGGGTTTCGTAGGCAGCCTCGACCCCGAGCTTGCCGATCAGGCTGGTGCCCGCATACTCGGCGCTGTCGATGCGCTTCAGATCCTCGTCGTTGATGGCGCTGACGTAGCCGATGGCATGCACGGCCAGCGCTTTGAGCGGATAGTGGCGCGCCAGCCGCGGCCGGATATCGACGCCCTGGAACTGGTAGCGATGGATCGCGAAGCGCGCCATCTCCTCCTCGCTCAATTGCAGCTTCACCGGGACGCTTTCGTACACCTTGTGCGAGAGAATGGTGCGACGAATGCCGGACACTTCCTCGGGCCGGAGTATGCCAATCTCCTGCAGCTGCCCGAGCGTTGCGTCCAGCGACGCGCGATCGCCCACCAGTTCACGCACCAATTCGATGTTGAATGCCGGCTGGTTGTCGGCCAGCACGACGCCATTACGGTCGAGTATCAGGCCCCGGCTCGGCGGAATCGGCTCGGTGCGGATCTTGTTGCCCTGCGAGAGGGTCGAGTAGTACTCGTACTTCGTCACCTGCAGATAAAAGAGACGTCCGGCCACCGTCAGCAACATGCACATGGCGAGCACGCCGGCCACGATGCTGCGCACCGTGAACAGCTGGTTTTCGGCGTGCGCGTTCTTGATCCGTGATTGGCGGCCTCGGGCCATCGTTGCGCGGGACTAAACGGCAGGGGTGCGTGACATATCGCGAGTGTAACGAAACCCTCCCCGATGCAGCAGTGACCGATGTCACTCGGCACTCATACCGGATAGTGCAGCTCGTAGCGTACGGTCGCGGTGCCGTTGGCGGGCACCGTCATCTTGAACAGCGGACGGCCGTTCCTGGTCGCTTGCGGATGGTCCGCGCGTAATACCCGGCCACCTTGCGGCAGAGCCAGGCGCAGTTCGAATGCAATGGCCTGCGCACGCGCGTTGCTCACCGTCACGCGCATGGCGTCCCGATCCCGCGCAGGTTTCGGCTCTTTACGCACCGTGACCTGCACGTCGGGGCTCTCGCCCAGGTCGAGCTCCAGCTCCTCGGCCGTCGTGACATCCCGCAGTTGCGTTTCACTTTCGAGCAAGGCCTGGCCGCGACGCTGGCCAAAGACCTGCACGGCACCGGCAGGCAGCGGCAGACCCAGGTGGTGCGCCGTGTCGTTGATGGTACGCAGCAAGCGTCGTGCAGGCCGGCCTCCCTCATCTTCCTGCTGCGACACTTCGCTCGCGTACACCGGCGTGACGGGGATCCCGCTGCGGTCGAGCAACCGCACCTGCTTGGACTGCCGGCTCGCGAGCGTGGTGCGATCCGGCACACGATACAGCTTGAGATCGCCGAGTTGCTCCTGCTGGACTTCGGTCTTCATCTGGGCAACGGATGCCAACGCCGCCATCGGCATGGCGGCCTCGGCGCGCATCAGGCTGTCGACCGAGCGGCGCTGCGCCGCCTTCACGAGGACGGGCGACGCCTCACTGGTGCTGCCCCGCGGCCAGCATTGCGCCACGATGCGACTTCCCAGCTCGATGGGGAGCACCGCGCTGCGCGCGCGGTTCAACCGTCCGGCGACCACCTGCACGCGGGCCGCCGGAAAGCCGCCACCGTTGCCGTTGGCGAGCGTGACCCAGGCTCCCAGATTCATGCTTCGGCCATCAGCGCTCAAACTGGCCGTGTAGGCGGCACCCCAGTCGAAGCCGCGCGCCAGATAAGACAAGGTCACGGTGCGCGTCACGGGCTGGTCGCTGTTCACGAGCACCGACAAGGTCGGGCGTGCCGCCAGTCCTTCGACGGAGTCGAACACAAAACTCTCCGGCAACCCTGAGCAGCGCAACGCTTCCACGCCGTCGCGTGTTGCGAATACCACCCCGCCGTCGGCATCCGACAGGATGGTGGCAGGTAGGCGCTGGGTACGACCGGTTTTGCGGTCGGTTCGCTCGAGCTCGACCGCGTGACCGAGCGCGGCTGCGACGAGGGCCGCGGGACTCAACAACTTCGCGTCGCGATTCTTTTCGAGGACGCCCGCCGGCAACCCAGTCACGATGGCACTGACCGCTTCGATGCCGTCCGCCACGCCCTCGAAGCGCAGGCGGCTCAAGCCGGCCGGGAGATGCACGAGGCGGCTTTCGCTTATCAACGCAAAGCCCTCGAGGGCATTCAAGTCCATCAAGCCCGCGTTGCGCAGCGGTGCGCGGTACACCGTCACGGACAACGCCGACGGCGGGTCAGCGAGTATCTCTGCCGCGCGCAGCGGCAGCTGCGCTGACACACCCCAGAGTCCCGCCAGGACCAGGTGCCAGCGCACGCGGGTCAATAACGCGTTTCGAACGAGGCCGTCACGGTGACCTTGCCATTGGCCGGAACCTTGACGCGCCATTCGGCGACTTCCGCGCTGCGCCGCGTGCTCTTCAGACTTTCCGTCTTGATGCGCGCATCGCCCCAGAGGCCAGCCTGCTGCAGCGTGACCGTGATCTCCTGCGGCAGCGCATTGCTGACCTCGTAGTGCATGTCGCTCTGCCAGTCGGACGTCGACAGGCGCGTCCGCTTGTCGACCACAGCGCGCACCTTGACGTCGAACGCATCGCCGGTGGCGAGCGACAGCGTCGACCCCATGGGCGTGTGGTCGATGCGGCTCTCGCCGATGAATTGGGGATCGCCCTGCTTGTCGCGCAGGTAAAAGCGCAGCGTGCCAGCGGGCAGCTGATCACCCAACCCCAAATGCGCACCGGTGCTGAAACTGTAGACGGTCTTGGCGCTCAACGGCGTATCGCTCGTCCCCAGCCAACGATTGCGGAACTCATAGCCGTGTTCTGCCGGCACACCATGCACGTCGAGAAAACTCACCTGCTTGGTTTGCTGATCGGCAATGGTGGTGCGTGCGGCCAGCGGGTACAAATAGTAATCGCCGAGACGTTCGCGGCTGCCGCTCTCGGTACCCGCCTGCTGCAGGGTGGCGCGACCGCGCGATGAACGAAAAACATCCATCCGGACGGACTCGTTGTCGACCTGGGTGGGTGAGCCCGCGACCAGCAGCGTCTGCGCATCGGCGTAGGTCGTGCCGCTCGAGTTGGTAAGTGTCACCCATCCTTGTACGTCGATTTTCGCTTCGGCCTCGTGGTAGAGCGCCACATAGTCGGCCTTCCACCCAAGCCCCGAGGTGAGGTAGCTCAACGTGGTCGGGCGCGTGCCGGCGCGGGTCGCATTGACGGTGACGGAAAGGGTCGGGCGGGCGCGCAGGTTGTCCGGCACCTTGTCGAAGATCACGCGTACCGGCAGACCGTCGTCGCGCAGTACTTCGATGCGTTCACCGATCTTCAGCACCACGCCGCCGTTGGTGGCGAGCACCTCGGCCTGTTCGCGAGTCTCGGCGCCCGTGGCAGGATTGACGCGCACGATGGTGATGCGCTGACCCACCGCTTTCTCCATGAGCTTGGCAGGCGTCAGCAAATCAAAATCGAAGTTCTGCTCGATGATGCTGAAATCGGTGCCGGCCAGCGACACGGTTTCCGGCCTGATCTGCGCGGACACATCCTTGAACTCGAGACGCTGCCGACCGGCCTTCACCTCGATGTCGCGCCGGTCCTGCACCAGCGCCAGATCGCCGTTGTAGATCGTGACGGCCAGCGTGCGCTCCGCCGCCTGCACCCAGTCGGCCGCCGGCCACGCACTCAACGCCAGGCAGCAGATCCATTTTCGCGATCGTTTATCCATGGGCAGTCTCGCACGGGTTGCATCGAGGGCAGCGATCCGTCATGTTGTACATGAGGGATGAGCGCAACAATACCTGACGAGACCGACGAAAGCAGACCGGCAGCACAGCTGAGATCGGGCACGTTGGCGTTCATGGAAGTGGTTGGCCAGTCGCTCGCGGCCATCGGTCCCACCCTGACGCCGGCGCTCAACGTCACGGTCGTCGTGGGACTGGCCGGCATCGGCTCCTGGCTGTCTTATCTGTTGGGCACGCTCGGTGTGATCATCGTCGCGGCCTGTGTCGGCGTACTGGCGGTACGCCATCCGGAGGCCGGGTCGTACTTCATTTATGTCGGCCGAACCTTTGGGCCCTGGGTGGGCGCCTTGGCCGGCTGGGCCATGATCAGCGCTTACCTGTTCACGGCGATCGCGGTCTCGCAATCGTTCGTCATATTTCTCACCGATTTCCTCGCCGTGTTTCATCTGGCCGTGGGAGGCGCGGCGAAATGCACATTGCTGGCGGTGTTCATCGGCATCATCACATTCGCCGCATATCGGGACGTCAAGCTCTCTTCCCGCGTGGGCCTCGTCATGGAAGTCATTTCCATCGGCATCATTTGCGTGATCACCTGCGTTTTCGTCTACACCCAGGGTACGGTGCTCGATCCGCCGCAACTGGCGATCTCGACGTTTCATTTCGGTGGCGTGTTCTCGGCACTGCCGTTCGTCATTTTCAGCTTCGTCGGTTTCGAAAGCGCCGCGACGCTGGCCAAGGAATCCGCGAACCCGAAACGCAACATTCCCTTGGCCGTCATGGGGTGTGCCGCTTTTTCCGGAATTTTCTTCACCGCGATGGCCTACCTCATGGTGTTCGGCATGGGGGACGATACGGTGACGCTCGGCAAGAGTTCGGCGCCGTTCGGCGACGTGGCGACACGCGCGGGGCTCGGCTGGTCGGCCGCGATTGTCTACTTCGCGGCCATCAGCAGCGTTTTTGCCTGCGCACTCGCCAGCGTCAATGCCGCGGCCCGGCTGCTCTTTTCAATGGGCCGTTATCGATTCCTGCATCGCTCGATGGGCTTCGTGCACGACGCGCACCGAACCCCGCATCGTGCGGTCGTGTTGTGCGGCCTGCTCGTCGCCCTCGTCAGCATGGCCCTGTTGCCGGCCGGCTTCCTCGACGCGTTTGGCTACGCGGGCACCTTCGCCAGCTTCGGCTTCGTGGTGGTGTATCTCGCCCTCTGTATCGTCGCGCCGCTGGATCTGAAGCGCAGCGGCGAGGCCCGACCCCGCCACGTCATCCTGGGCGTGGTGGGCGCGGCCTTGATGTGTTTCGTCGTGATCGGCAGCGTATACCCCGTCCCTGAGTACCCTTACAACGTCCTGCCCTATTTGTTTTTCGCCTATATGGGCGTCGGTGCAGTCTGGTTCACGCTCCTGAAGAAGCGCTCTCCCGAGGTGCTCGCGAACATCCGGCACGACATGGAAGG
>CAZZZU010000122.1:0-11519 GCA_964658805.1 uncultured Steroidobacteraceae bacterium | reverse complement strand
CGGTAGCTCAGTGGATAGAGCGAGTGCCTCCTAAGCGCTAGGTCGCAGGTTCGATTCCTGCCCGGGGCACTTTACGATATGCACCGGTCAGCTGACACACCCCGCAATCCGTGTCGTCTTTCTTCCATGGTCTCGAGTTCCATGACCCGCGTCGCGGTTCTTGCGCACGTCGCGTGGTTTTATGGACGCCATCATGAAAGTCAGTGGTTGTTTGATCGGCAGTGCCGTTGCCAGTGCCGCCCTTTGCGGGTGTGTCACGCACCCGCAACCCGCTTCCCAGGTCGTGCAAATTTTGACGCTCTCACCAGCAAACGTGGAAGAGGCCGCCGCGGACAATAAAAAGACCTTGCAGACGATAGGCGGTCTGGTGAGCGTACTCGGCGGCGCGATGGCCGGTAACAACATGTACCGTGCCTCCACCGGCACCCCCTTGCGTTTGTCGATTACCTATCTGCAGAACGGCCAGACGCTTACCTCGATCCAAGCGGGCCGCCTCTGCGAATTTACGCAGGGCGATGCGGTCGTGATCGAAACGTCGTCTTCTGCAACCCGCATTCAGCCGAATGCATCCTGCGTAACGCTGGCGGCGAAGTAACTCAAGGGGCGGGGACCTGCGGAGCGTCGCCACGGAAATCGACGGCATGAGCCGAGAGACGCAGGAAAAAGATCCCCGACAGCACCATGAAGGCGATACCGAGCATGCTGCCGCCGTACACAGCTAATTTGTAGACCGCCAGCCAGTTGAGCGAGGTCCAGCCAAAGTTGCGCCACAACAGCAGTGCACAACTGCCGACGTAGCCACAGGCATCGGCGATATAGATCAAAAACCCGGCATTGGCCACGGTGCCGCTGAACGCCACGAGCCGGTCGAACAGCATGGCGTTGAACGGCACATACGCGGCGTACAGGCCGGCGCCACTCAGCACCATCCAGACTATGGGCGACAGCAGGCCCGCGCCGAAGGCTGCCGTCGACAGCGCGAGCAGCACCAGTCCGCTGATGACGATCGCGTGGATCACGAACAAGGCACGGCTGTTGTCGCGGATCACGATGACGATACCCAACGAGACCAGCGCAAAAACGGCCACCGGCAATTCGCTCGCCGTGTACACCGCAGCCGCATTGGCGAAACCCAGCGCGTTCCAAATCTCCGCTGCGAAGTTGTCACGGAAGTCGCGCAGTGCGGTGGTCAGCACGTAGCACGCCACGAGCATTGCGATGCCGCTGCCGTAACGCTTGAGAAAACGGGCGCGGGCTGCGCCATTCATGGGCGCACGCCGCACCCGCAGCAGCTCGTCGGCTGCATTCGGCGGCGGCAGTTGCGCGAGCGCCCAAACCGCAACGCCGAGCAGCGGAAAAAACAGGAAGCCGGTGGCTGCGGGCATCCACAGCGGACTCACATGCCAGGTATCCATCAGCAGCTTGCCGACGGATTTCACCGCCCCCGATGAGACGATGAAACTTGCGCACAGGATTGCACCGAGGACCTCGGAGGTACGCCGACCTTCCATGAAACCGAACACCAAACCCCAGATCATGCCCAAGGGCATGCCGTTCAAGAACATCGTCAGAATGTTCCACGGCGCCGGCACGACCGCGAACAGCAGCAACGCAACCCAGGCGAGTGCAATCAGCACGAGAATAGCGTTGCAGCGCCGGGCCGGATTCATTTCCGCGATGTACTTGACGCCGATCATCTTGGAAAGCGCATACCCGGCCACTTGCGCCAGTACCAGTGCGGTCTTGTAGTCGAACGCGATCTGCCAACCGGGGACCGCGTCATACAACGCAACCGAGAAAGGCTTACGGAACGCGTACATCGAAAAGTAGGCCGCAAAACCGGCCAGACCGGCGAACGTCGTGAAGAAAACTGGGCCGGCCTTTTCAAGATAATGACGCACGGTGCGAGCGTAGCGGCTGCTGACCACGGACGGAATTATTTTTGCGCGTCGCGGCGCTTGCCATTACTCTGTCATCTGCTTCGCTTAATGAAGAAGTGACCGTCCCATCGCCGCCAGAACTGCCATTGCCGGCGCCTTTGACCTTGCGGTGGTCGGCGCAGGAATCATCGGTCTAGCCTGCGCTCGCGCGGCAGTGCTGCGCGGCCTGCGTGTCATCGTCATCGATCGGGATGCGCGTGCCAACGGGGCCTCGGTGCGTAATTTCGGTTTTGTGACCGTGACGGGCCAGGAGCGCGGCGCGTCCTGGGAGCGTGCGCGAAAGTCGTGTGCCATCTGGCAACAGATTGCGAGCGAAGCGGACATTCCGATTCTGCAGCACGGCCTGTGGCTGCTGGCACGACGTCAGGAGGCGGCGGCGCTCTTCGAAGCGTTCCTGCAGACCGAGATGGGCGAAGGCTGTGAAATATTGAGGCCCGCCGCGGCCCGTGCGCGCTGTGCACACCTGGGTGCTGACGATCTGCAGGCCGTTCTTACGAGTTCCGTCGACTGTCGTGTGGAGTCGCGCGAGGCGATTCCGAAGGTTGCGCGGTGGCTCGAAAATCGGGGTGTCACTTTCCTGCGAAGTACTGCCGTGCTCGAGGTCGAGCCGCCGCGTGTGCTGACATCGCGCGGTACGCTCGGCGCCGGTGCCGCGGTGGTCTGTCCCGGTGATGATTGTGCAAGCCTGTTTCCGGAACGCATGGCGCATTACGACGTCACTCGCTGCAAATTACAGATGCTGAAGCTGGCTGATCCCGGCTTCCGACTGCCTGCAACCGTCATGTCCGACTTAGGCTTGATCCGGTATCCAGGGTACGGCGCGTTGCCGCAAGCCGATGCCTTACGGGCACGGCTGCATGCCGAGCAACCCGAATATTTTGCACACGGCATCCATCTCATCGTCGCGCAAGGGGCGGACGGCAGCCTGATCGTGGGCGACAGCCATCATTACGCGGATACGCCACCGCCATTTGCGACGACTGCGATCGACGATTTGATTCTGGATGAATATGCTGCCGCGCTCGGGGCCAAGGCGCCCCGGGTATTGGAACGCTGGACGGGGACCTACGCTTCTGCGCCGGGCCGGACGCTGTTCATTGATACGCCCGCGCCGGGCGTACGTCTGGTGGTGATCACCGGCGGCACCGGCGCGTCAACGGGTTTTGCGGTCGGTGAAGAAGTGGTGGCCGATCTCTTTCAAGGGTAGGGGTGGGTTATGAGCATACGCAAACGGTTTGATCTCGTGATTCTGGATTGGGCCGGCACGCTCGTCGACTTCGGTTGTTGCGCGCCGGTGGCAGCGCTGCGTGAGGTGTTCGCGAAACATGGTGTGGCGCTGACGGATGCGGAAGCGCGCAGTGACATGGGCAAGGCGAAAGCCGATCACGTCAGGGCCATCCTGGAGAATCCGCAGGTGCGGCCGCGCTGGGTCGCCGCACGAGGCGAGCTCAAACTCGAAGCCGATGTTCTCGAACTGGCGCACGACCTGGAGCCGGTCATGCGGGCGCAGGCAGTCCGCGCAGCACAGCTCATTGCCGGCGCGCGCGAGTCCATCGCAGCGTTGCGGTCCGAGGGCGTCCGCGTTGCCTCTTCGACCGGGTATACGCGCGACATGATGTTGCCGGCGCTCGAGGAGGCGGCCAAGCAAGGCTACACTCCCGACCATCTGGTGTGTTCGGGCGAGACTCCCGCCGGACGGCCCACGCCTTTGATGATTTATAAAGCCTGCGCCGAACTCGGCGTCTGGCCGTTGAGTCGGGTGGTGAAAGTCGACGATACGCCGGTAGGGATCCTGGAAGGCCGCGCAGCGGGATGCCTGACCATCGGTGTCGCGGCGTCCGGCAATGGCGTCGGCTTGAGTGAAGCAGCACTCGCGGCGCTGTCGAGCGGCGATCGGGAGCAGCGCGTCGCGCATGCACGGCACGCGCTGCAAGCGGCCGGCGCCGACGTGGTCATCGACACGGTCGCCGACCTCATCCCGGCGCTCCGCGCGCAGTGTGCGGACGCCTGACCGGCGCTATTTGCCTGGCGGCAGTTGCGGGATGATGCCTGGGATCAGGTACTGCTGAATCAGCACGATCACGACCAGCACCAGCGTCAGGATGACGCTGTGCTTGAAGGTGCGCGCGAGCACTGCGCCTTCCTGACCTTTCATACCAGTGGTGGACACGCCCGTGGCGATGTTCTGCGGTGAGATCATCTTGCCGAGCACGCCGCCCGACGAGTTGGTGGCGGCGAACAGCGTCGGATCGAGACCCAATTGGCGCGCAGCGACCACCTGCAAGTTGCCGAACAGCGCATTGCCCGAGGTGTCGCTGCCCGACAGGAACACCGCAATCCAGCCGAGGAACGGCGAGAACAAAACGAACAGCTTGCCGGTGGAAGCCACGGCCAGGCCGAGCGTGTAAGCGAGACCAGAGTAATTCATGACATACGCGAGCCCCACGATCAGCATGACCGTCAGCACCGCCTGCCAAATCTGCTGCAGGCTCAGGATGAAGCAACGAATCAGATCGGCAAACGAGATGCGCACCAACAGCGCGGTAATCAGCGAGGCGACCAAAATGGCCGTCCCGGTTCCCAAAGGCTGGAAGGCATACAGGGCGGCGTACGGTTTGTTTTGATACAAGGTGATCGCGACCAGCTTATCCAGGCCCGGCCATGCAATGTTTTGCGCGCCGATGGCAGACACCTTGAAGTGCGTCCACACCACCACCGTCAAGGTGAGTACCACCCACGGCACCCAGCCTTGCCAGGGCGATATGAGCGCCTGTTGCAGCGGCTTGTGCTCGATGGTGTATTTAGGGTCAGGCTCCGGCTTCCAGACCTGCAAGAACAGCAACGTCAGAACCAGAGACCCCAGCGCCGCGAACACATCGGTCAAGGTGTAATCGAGATAATTGGATGCAAAGAACTGCGCCACGCCAAAACTCAAACCCGACACCGCGAGCATCGGCCACAGTTTCTTCACCGAGGGCCAGCCACCGTAGAGCGCCATCACGTAGAACGGCAGGGAGGCCGCCATGATGGGCAACTGGCGCCCGATCATTTGCCCCAATGTCGCGGCCGGCAGGCCTGTCACTGCGCCAAGCACGGTCACCGGAGCACCGAGCGCGCCGAAGGCGACCGGGGTGGTATCGAAGATCAGCACGAATACCAGCGCGTCGAGGGCGGGAAAGCCGCACAGGATGAGTAGCGAACCGGTGATCGCCACGGGCGCACCAAAGCCAGCGACGCCCTCGAGCAACGCGCCGAAGCAGAAGCCGATCACGACGAGGACGATACGCCGGTCATTGGGCAGGCTGGTGACGACCCATGAGCGAAACGCATCGAAACGCCCGGATACCACTGCAATGTTGTAGGTAAACAGCGCCGCGATCACGATCCACATCACCGGGAACAGGCCGAAGATCGCGCCGTTCGCGGCAGCTGCCAGTACGATGCCGGATGGGACTTTCCAGACGCCAATGGCGATGGCAAGACCGACGGCAAGGCCGACCAAGGCAGCTTGCCAGGCCGGCCTGCGCAAGATGCCGAGCATGATGAGCACGGTGGCGATCGGCAAGATCGCAACCAGGAATGACAGCAATAGGCTGTCCCCGACCGGTGTCAGCAACTGGTGAAACATCCACTCCCCCTGTGCCGCGCCTCACTGCACGTCGTGCATAATATCCACAATGAACGTCTCATTGCGAAGCGATTCGCTACATAACACGCGGGAATCGCGGCAGTCTCAGGTCGTCGCGTCACTGCGGGCGGTCCTGCCCGACGCCCTTATCTTGCATCGCAATGAAGATACCGTGCCGTATGAATGCGATGGTCTTACCGCTTACCGTACGTCGCCCTTGGTCGTGGTGCTGCCGGAGACGGAAGCGCAAGTTGCGGCCACGCTGACGACCTGTCACAGGCTCGGTGTGCCGGTGGTCGCGCGCGGCGGCGGTACAGGCCTTTCGGGCGGCGCTTTGCCGCACGCTGCCGGCGTGACGCTCTCGCTCGCCAAGTTCAACCGCATCTTGAAGGTAGATCCGGAAGCCTGCACGGCGGTGGTCCAATGCGGTGTGCGTAACCTCGCCATCAGCGAGGCCGCAGCGCCGTACGGGCTGTACTACGCGCCCGATCCGAGCAGCCAGATCGCCTGCACCATCGGCGGCAACGTTGCGGAAAATTCCGGCGGTGTGCACTGCCTCAAGTACGGACTCACGCTACACAACGTGCTGCGGGTTCGCGGTTACCTGGCGGATGGACAGGCGGTCGAGTTTGGCGCCGAGTCGCTCGACGCTGCCGGACTCGATCTGTTGTCCGTCATTGTCGGCAGCGAAGGGATGCTGGCGGTGATCGTCGAGGTGACGGTCAAGCTCATTCCGAAGCCACAGCTCGCACGCTGCATCATGGCCAGCTTCAATGACATCGAGTCGGCCGGCACGGCAGTCGCCAACGTCATCGCAGCGGGGATCATACCGGCGGGTCTGGAAATGATGGACCAGGCCATGACCGTGGCGGTGGAGGATTTCGTCCACGCAGGCTACGACATCGATGCGGCCGCGATTCTGCTGTGCGAAAGCGACGGCACGCCGGCTGAAGTGGCGGAAGAGATTGCGTATATGGAGCAGGTCTTAAGCGCCGCGGGCGCAACGCGTTTGGACGTGAGCCGCGACGAACTACAGCGTCTCAAATTTTGGAGCGGCCGCAAGAATGCCTTTCCGGCCTCGGGCAGCATCAGCCCGGATTACATGTGCATGGATTCCACCATTCCCCGCAAACGACTGGCGGACATGCTCCGCGCGATTGAAGCGATGCAGGTGAAATACAAGCTGCGATGTGTGAATGTTTTCCATGCCGGCGACGGCAATCTGCACCCGTTGATCATGTTCGACTCGGCAGATCCGGAGCAGATGCATCGCTGCGAATTGTTCGGTGCCGACATCCTCGAGACCAGCATCCGCATGGGCGGCACGGTGACGGGCGAGCACGGCGTGGGCGTGGAAAAGCTCAATTCGATGTGCGTGCAGTTCTCGCCGCAGGAGCGGGCACAATTTCTCGCCGTGAAGTACGCCTTCGATCCGACCGGCTATCTCAATCCCGGCAAGATGATCCCCACACTGCAACGCTGTGCCGAGTACGGCAAAATGCACGTGCACCGAGGCAACCTGCCGTTTCCAGACTTGCCGCGCTTCTGATATGGCTTCGATCGAACCCGTCCTCGCGCGCTTCGTCGAGCAGGTCAACGTAGCGCGCACGCAAGGCGAACCACTGGAAATACGCGGGGGCGCCACCAAGCGTTTCTACGGCGAAACACCGCGCGGTGCGCAGCTCGACGTGCGGGCGCTGGCGGGCGTCGTCTCTTATGAGCCCACCGAACTCGTGGTTACCACGTGGGCAGGTACTTCATTGAGTGACCTCGAGGCGTTGCTGACGACGCAAGGGCAGTATCTGCCCTTCGAGCCGCCGCGGTTCGCACCGGGCGGTACCGTGGGTGGAATGGTGGCTGCGGGTTTGTCGGGGCCGGCTCGCGCCACCGCGGGGTCAGTGCGCGATCATGTACTCGGCGTGCGTTTGTTGACCGGTCGCGGCGAGCTTCTGACTTTTGGGGGTCAGGTTTCCAAGAACGTTGCAGGCTACGATGTTTCAAGACTCGTCACCGGCTCAATGGGCATCCTTGGGGTGATCTGCGAGGTGTCACTCAAGGTACTGCCGCAGCCGCGCGCCACCGCCACGCTCGTGTTCGACTGGGACGCGCTGCGCACGCTCGCGCAGTTCAAGCGCTGGGCCTCGCGGCCTTTGCCCATTAATGCCACGGTCTGGCATCAGGAAAAACTATATCTGCGGCTTGCCGGCGCCCGCGCGGCCGTCGAGGAAGCTTGCGCAAGCCTCGACGCTGATTTGCTCGAGCCGGCCGCCGCGGAACGTTGGTGGCTGTCCATTCGGGATCAAACACACCCGTTCTTCGGGATCAGCGTTGCCGATGAAGCGCAGGGCCTCGCGTTATGGCGCTTGTCTGTGTCCGCCGTCAGCGCGCCTGTAGAGCTGGCCGGTGAGCAGATGATCGAATGGCATGGCGCGCTGCGTTGGCTGCGGACGACCGCTGCGGCTGCTGACGTGCGCGCGGCCGCGCGCGCGCGCGGGGGTCATGCGGTGCTGATGCACGGCGCCGACCGGAGCGCGGGCGTGTTCGCGCCGCTCAGCGACGCGCTGCTGCGCATCCATCGCGATCTTAAACACGCCTTCGATCCAGCCGGTATCCTCAATCCTGGCCGCTTCTATCCCGGGTTATGAACTGATGCAAACACAGCTGAGTCCGGAGTTCATTGATACCGCGGAAGGTGCTGAAGCGGCAGCCATCGTGCTCAACTGCGTGCATTGTGGTTTTTGCAATGCCACGTGTCCTACCTACCAGGTGTTGGGCAATGAACTCGACGGTCCCCGTGGTCGCATCTATCTGATCAAGCAGGTGCTCGAAGGCGCGGCGCCGACCCGCGCGACACAGATCCATCTGGATCGATGCCTGACCTGTTTGAACTGCGAAACCACCTGCCCGAGCGGCGTGCAATACGGGCACCTGGTCGAGATCGGCCGCAAACTGGTCGAGGAGCGGGTGGAGCGACCGATAGCCGAGCAGACCGCACGTTGGTCATTGAAGGAGGGGCTGACGTCGCCGCTTTTTGACGTGGCGATGCGCCTCGGCAAGGCGGTGCGCCCACTCCTGCCGGATGCGTTGAAGGCAAAGGTGCCGGAGGGCACGCAGCAGGCGGTCGGCGCGCAGCCTACGCGCTCACATGCGCGCAGGATACTGCTGGCGCAGGGCTGCGTGCAGCCATCGATGCTGCCGAACATCGATCGGGCCGCAGCGCGGGTGTTCGATGCCGCCGGAATTGAAATCGTGCCGTTGCGCAGTGGCGGATGTTGCGGGGCCCTGCGCGCCCATCTGAATGACCACGATGGTGCCTTGGATCACATGCGGGTCAATGTCGACGCGTGGACACCGCTGCTGACGGCAGGAGTCGAGGCGATCGTCTCGTCCGCTACGGCTTGCGACTTCGCCATCAAAGAATACGGCTACTCTTTATCGAAGGATGCACACTATGCCGAGCGCGCCGCACGCCTCAGTGGCATGACGCGCGACTTGAGTGAATACCTGCCCGAACTCGTTGGATTGCTTGCCGGTAAAGTGAATCCTGCAGCAGCGCCTGCCGCCGTTTTCCATCCACCCTGTACCCTGCAACACGGTCAGAAGCTGCGCAACGTGGTCGAGCACAACTTGCGGCTCCTCGGCTTCGACGTGCGGATTGCAGCCACCGAAAGCCATCTGTGCTGCGGCTCCGCGGGCACCTACTCGGTGTTGCAGCCGCAAATCGCAACGCTGCTCCGTGACCGCAAGCTTCAGAATTTGAACGCGACGACCGACCAGGTGATCGTCTCTGCCAACATTGGTTGCATTCAGCACCTGCAGTCGGGCACCGAGACGCGAGTCAAACATTGGATCGAGTTGCTCGATGAGGCATTGATAGCATGATGACGTCCGATAGCGGCGCCACCGCCGCCGCATTGCTTGCCGCGCAGGACAAAGCCGCAGCGTTGTTCGACCTGGTGGTGGCCGAGGGCTTGATCGCGCCGGGCAAGCTGGAAAGCGTACTGACCCGCGAAATTCATGCGCTGGCGCGGACGCGCTTCGGCTTGCGGCGTCATTGGCACAAGCGCATCGCGCGCGCAGGGTCCAACACATTGCTCACCTATCATGACGAGACAGAGGACCGATGTATCGAAGCCGACGATATCGTCTATCTGGATTTCGGCCCGGTGTTCGACGCCTGGGAGGCCGATTTCGGCAGAACCTACGTGGTCGGCAGCGATCCCCACAAACATCGCCTGGTGCACGATCTCGGCGCGGCATTTGCGCAGGGCAAGGCGCTGTACGACGCCACCCCTGATCTGACGGCCGGCGCGCTCTACGATTTCGTTGCGGGCCTCGCGGCGCCTTACGGGTGGGAATTTGGCGCGCCGACAGCCGGACATCTGATCGGTCAGTTTCCGCACGAAACATCGGCGCGCACGCCGAAGCAATTATCGATTCGCAGTGGCAATGCCACGGCCCTGCGTGAGCCGGATGCGCACGGCAAGCCGCGCCACTGGATTCTCGAGATCCACTTCATCGATCGGGCGCGTCGCATTGGCGGCTTCTTCGAAGAATTATTGACGGTTAGCGCGCCCACTGCAGGCGCGTCCCTCTAATTCGATTTGCGGATGACGTTCGCGTTTGCGTTTGCGTTCGGGCACGCGATCGGGCGACCTGGCGGAGCGGTGCCGCCGCGATAGGTGATCTTATAGATGCGCCCCTGAACGTCGTCGGCGACGTACAGGGCGCCGTCGGGACCAACGGCGAGGCCGGAGGGCCGATGCGCGGCTTTGGACGGCGATACAGTCGAACCGGCAAAGCCCGTAGCGAATATCTCGCAGCGCGCGCCGCCGCCGGATACGCTTTGGAATACGACGTTGTATCCAGCCTGCGCATACGGCGCGCGATTCCATGATCCGTGGAAGGCGATGAACACGCCATTGCGGTAGCGCGCCGGAAATTGCTGCCGGTCGTAGTAAACCGCAGCGTTCGGCGCCCAATGCGCGGGGAACACGGCGACTGGGCGCAACTTCGTTGCGCATTCACCGCTCCGCCGGCCGTCACCACCGTACTCCGGGGCGAGCACGAGTTTCTTTTGAAAGGGATCGAAGTAACAGTAAGGCCAGCCATAATCGCCATCTTTCTCCAGCAGCAGCAATTCTTCGGCCGGCAGCGTGGCCTCCTGCTCTGCCGCTTTGATGACGTTGGGAAAGGTGCTGTGCAATTGATCGCGGCCGTGCTGGGTCACGAACACGCGGCTGCCGGCGGCGTCGAGCGCATAACCTTCTGCGTTCCGAATCCCTGTGGCGTAACGTTGCGCGGGTGAAAAAGCCTGTTCGGTTTTAGCAGCGTCGAATCGCCACACGCCGCCGCGCGTCTCGAGTTCCTGACAGGGCCTGAGTCCGGGCGAGTCGAGCGTCCGATCCTGAGCCTGGCAGGAGTTGCTGGCGGAGCCTGAATCCACGTACAGGTTGCCACCGGCATCAATGGCCATCGGATGCATGGGATGATCGCCGTTCAATGGCAGGCCGAAGACCACCGTTTCGGGCGGGCCCGGCGGCGGGATGACGTTCGCGCCCAAATGGTATTTTACGATCTTGTCATCGGATTCGGCATACAGGCTGCCTGCGAACAGCGCCATGCCCGTGCCGCCGTGACCGCCGCTCGCCGGCGTTTCGCCAAAGCGTCGCACGATATCGGCCTTGCCGCTGCCTGAGGTGTCATGCATCGCTACCAGGAAACCGCCGTCGTGCGGCGCGTCGTCGTGGTAGTAGCGGCCTGACCAGGTATTTGCATAGACGACGCCTTCGGTGCTCACGACCAGGTGGCGGGCGTGACCGATACCGTCCGCGAAGATCGTGGCGCAAAAACCGCCTGGCAATTTAAGACCGGTGTCATCGCCGGGGCAGGCTGGATTCGCAGCCCCTGCGGAGGCAGCCCCTGCGCGCGCAGCCAGACAGGTCGGCGCC
>CAZZZU010000121.1:0-11566 GCA_964658805.1 uncultured Steroidobacteraceae bacterium | reverse complement strand
CATGGCGGCGGACTGGCCGAGTTGCGTTCCACACGCGCCACAAAAATGCGCATTCGCCGGCAGAGTTTGCTGGCAGTTCGGGCAATTCATTTCTCACTCCTGTTTCGTCGGGGGCTGATTTTCATTCTCACAATAACCGTAGGGGTCACTAAAAACCGCCAGCCACATGCTTGGCGGGAAGCCTCGTTGGAACCGGTTCTTGTGCGGCATGAACAGCTACTGCATGCAATGCGGCACCGTGGTCGACCATCCGCCGCAGGAAAAGAAGTACCGCTGGTTATGGTGGCTGCTTGCCGTGATCCTCATGTTCGCGCTCGGTTTCTGGTTGGGTCGTCGGCTCGCCCCCCCAACTGCTCCGCCCTGTCCGAGCGCCGGCAATGGCGCGCCGCTCGGCGGCGGCGTGGGCGAAGGCGGCAAGGGCAGCCCGACCAAGCGAAGTGGGGGGCCAGGCGGTGGCGGTGGTGGCGGCACCAGCACCGGCGACGGTGAGGTTCAAGCTGCGGGCGGCGGCAGCGGCGGCGGTGGCGGTGGCGACGGCAGCCTCGGCGGCGGCGGCGGTCCCGGCGGCGCGCTGCCCACGGACGGCGGCGTCGGTGGCGGCGGCAACGCCAGCTCCCACGCGGGACCGGGCACCGGCGGCGGGCTCGACGGCGACGCCGCGCACGCCGCGGGCGGTGGCCGCGACAACCATTTCGACACCGGCTCAGTAACGGACGCGGCGGGCTCGGACAGCGATGGCGATATGGTCGCCGGCGTCACGAAGATGAGCAAAGGCGGCCAACTCGGCGTCGGGGATGCCAAAGACGACTCGGCACCTGAAGATCCGCGCGGCCAGAATCTGTCGGCCAAGGACCTGCGCTACGACAGGACGGGGCTACCGCATTACACGAGCCATATCACAGGGCTGGCCAGCAGCGTCAGCTACCCGGACAAGACACATCAGGAAACCTACGGCACCAGCGCCGCCGTCGGTACCACGGACTCGTTCGACACGGTCGTCGCGTGGTATCAGCAAAACCTGCCGCCGGGTTGGAGCAGCAGCGCCCTTGGCGATCTGCAACGCCTGGGCGCGCAGGCCCAAATGCTCAATCCCGGCAACCTGCTCAAGATGCTGAATGGCCGGCAGGGCGCCACCGCAGCCACAGAGGTACCGGAGACCGCAACGGCGGATCGTATCCGTTTGGCTATCCTGAAACCGCCGCCCAACACCCCCGGGGAGCCGGGCATCATCATCATGCAAAAAGGCGACAAACCGGTGCTGGCATTCAACAAACGCCGTTTTCCATAGGGGCGCGCCGCAAAAACTCTGCTAAGAAAGCCGGCTTCTGTCTAGAATCCGCTGCTTGGAAGAACAAACGAACGCGCTGCCGGATGATGCGCTGGTCCGGCTGCATTCGAGTCCGGCGCCTGCGGAAATTCGGCGCATCGCGTCCGAGTTGCTGCCCGCTTTCTATCAGGATCTGCGGCGCATCGCGCAGCGCACCCGCATGCGTCTGCGCGCCGGACACACGATGCAGACCACTGCGCTCGTGCATGAGGCGTACCTGCGCCTCGGGCAGTCTCGCAGCTTTGTCGATGAGACTCACTTCCTTCGCGCCGCGGCGCTCGCCATGCGCCACGCCCTCATCAACTACGCCCAATCACGCATTGCGGATAAGCGCGGTGGCGGCGGCACGCATGTGACGTTGTCGCAGGTGGGAGAACTGTCGGTCGATTCGGATGAAGGATTGCTGGCGTTGAACGATGCGATGGAAAGGTTGCAGCGCGAAATGCCGCGCCTCGCCGACGTGGTCGAGTGCCGTTTCTTCGGCGGCTACGGTGAAGAGGATACGGCCCGGGCGCTCGGCGTGTCGCTGCGCACCGTACAGCGCGACTGGCTCAAGGCACGCGCCTGGCTGTATCGAGAGCTGACCAGTCCGCTGGGTTGATGGCGCCGAACGCGGGTCCCGCGCGTGAGACTATTCGTGCGTCGGCGGGCGCCTCGCCAGCAGCCAGTCGCGTAACCACGTTTGCAGGTCACCGCGCAGGGCAGCGGTGGACTCCGGGTCGAGTTTCTCGGCGATCTTGATGTCGAACCGATTGCGCTGCGCGCCCAGCTCGAACAGTACGCGGTTCGCTTCCCGTACTACCTGCACTTCCCGCGCCATGCGCCCGGCTTTGGCTGAGGCGCCGAGCAATTCGAAGAAAACAGTATCGGCTGCAGGAGCCGGTCGGCGCTGGGCCAACTCCCCGGCGCGCGCCCGGATGGCAGGCTCGTCCGCCGCCACCAGTCGCACCAGGTCCGACACCCACCGCAACGACAGCCGGCGCGGGTCTCGAAAAGCTTCCAGGATGAAATCGGGCAGCGACGCCAGCGCAACATAGCGGCTGACGTTCTGCTTCGACTGCTGCGTCATCACACTGATGGCTTCCTGGGTCTCAAAGATGCCGGCCATCAACCACTGCCGGAACATCATGCCCGTCTCGTAGGGCGAGAGGTCTTCACGATCGGCGTTCTCGCGGTACATCTTGAGCACCAGATCGCGCCGCTCCGCCACCGCGGCATCGACGATGGCGAGTATCGGGAAACCTTTGTTGGTCGACGCGTCGAGGGCCAGGCACGCTGCATGACGGCGGTGACCTGAGACGATTTCGAATTCGAACGGTGCCGCATCCGTGAGCGGCCGCACCCGGATGGGTGTTTCCTGTCCATTCGCGGCGATGCTCTTGGTCAGCCGAATGAATGACGCATCGTGCAGGAGCAGTGAGCGCTGGTCGCGATTACAAAACTCGGTGGCGCGGATTTTTTTGGGATCGACCAACAGCAACAGGCGGCCCGCCGCCTGCGCGTCTTCATAGTGCTTCGCCAGCTGCGCGACCTGACCTGCGGCGTCGGCCTGTATGGCTTCGGGAATGGCGTCACTGCTCAATCGTTAAGTCCTGTTGTCGCAATGGGCCATGATCGCACGACTCCTATTTGCCAATACAAAACGAGGCAAAGATCTCGCCCAACAGGGCATCGCTGCCGAACTCACCGGTAATTTCACCGAGAGCACCATGCGCGAGGCGCAGGTCTTCCGCAAACAGCTCGACTGCGCGCGTTTCACGCAGCGTGACCGCCGCGCGCTCGACCTGCTGCTGCGCCCGGGACAGGGCGTCCAGGTGCCGCCGCCGTGCGGCAAATGCTCCGGTATCGGCACTCTGAACGCCGGCCGCGAAGGCGAGGCGCGTACGCAGCGCGTCGAGACCGGCACCTGTCCTGGCGCTGACGGCCACGATTGCGGCATCCGGCGGGACCCCCAACGAAGTCAGGGCGCATAGTGCCGTGGTTGGGTCCGAACCAGGCAAAAGATCAATCTTGTTCAACACCCAGGTAGTCGGTACGCCCGCTGGGATCCCGGCGCCCACACCCCCGAGCGACGGCAGCTCCAGCGCCTCGGCGTCAAGCACCACGAGCACATGATCGGCGCACGCCACCTCCGCATGGGCGCGACGCACTCCCTCGGTCTCGATGACGTCGTCGGCGGCGCGCAAACCGGCCGTATCGATCATCTGAACCGGCACGCCGTGCATCGCCACACCGTGGCGCAGGACATCCCGTGTAGTGCCTGGCACTGCGGTGACGATGGCAACTTCAGCACCAACGAGCCGGTTGAGCAAACTGGACTTGCCCGCGTTCGGCTTGCCGGCGAGTACCACGTTCAATCCTTCCCGCAGCACGGTGCCGTGGCGCGCAGCTGCCGTGATGCGCGCGAACGTGGCAAAAATAGCGTCGAGTCGCGCACCGAGGGTGGCGCCGGAAGTTGCATCGATTTCCTCGTCTGGGAAATCGATTGCGGCTTCCACGTAGGTCCGCAGGCCGGTGATCTCGTCCCGCAGCGAATGGATCGCGGTGGAAAATTCTCCCTGCATCGACCGCACTGCGGCGCGCGCAGCTGCCGCACTGCCGGCATCGATGAGCGCAGCGATGCCTTCGGCCTGCGCGAGGTCGAGCTTGCCGTTCAAAAAGGCGCGCTCGCTGAATTCTCCCGGCCGCGCCTGGCGACACCCGAGCTGCAGCAGCCGCTGCATCAGCAGGTCGGCCACGACCGCACCCCCATGACCATGCAACTCGAGAACGTTTTCGCCGGTGAAAGAAGCCGGCGCCGGAAAATGCAAGACGATGCCCTGATCCAGCACCACGCCGTCGGCATCGCGAAAGGCTGCCAGGGTCGCGACGCGCGGCATCGGCAACATCCCCATGATACCCGCGGCGATGCGCGCCGCCGCCGGGCCGGAAATACGGATGACGGTCAAGGCACCCCGGCCCGTCGCGCTCGCCACCGCGGCGATCGTGTCGCCTGCGGTCCCCGCAGTCCCCTCGCTGCTCAAGCGCGCGGCTTGGCCGTCTCCGCTTCGACCAAGCGGTTGACCTGCCACTGCTGCAGGATGGTCAGGAGCGTATTGGTCAGCCAGTAGAGCACGAGCCCAGACGGAAAAAAGGACATCATGCCGGTCATCACCAGCGGCATGAACTGCATGATCTTGGCCTGCGTGGGATCGGGTGGCGCGGGATTCAGTTTGAACTGCGCGAACATGGCTCCGCCCATCACCAGAGGCAGCACGAAGAACGGATCACGCGCTGACAGGTCGTTGATCCAGAGCATGAAGGGTGCCTGGCGCATTTCGACGCTCTCGAGCAGCACGCGATAGAAAGAGATGAATACCGGAATTTGCACCACCATCGGCAAACACCCGGCCAGCGGGTTGATCTTCTCCTTCTTGTACAGATCCATCATCGCGCGGCCGAGCTTTTCGCGATCGTCCTTGTAGTTCTCCTGAATCTGTTTGAGGCGCGGCTGCACCGCGCGCATCTTCGCCATCGATCGCCCGCTTGCCTGGCTCAGCGGGAAAAACAGCAGCTTGATCAGCGCCGTGACAATGATGATGGCCCAGCCCCAGTTGCCGACGTACTTATGAACCCAATTGAGCAACGCGAACAAGGGTTGCGCAATCACGGTGAGGATGCCGAAATCCACCGTCCGCGACAGGTTGCTGCCGGTCAGCGCCAGTTGCGCCTGCAGCTTCGGCCCGACGAATACCTGCTCCGAGAAATCAGCTTTGCCACCCGGCGGTATGCTCACCGCCGGCCCCATGGCGCTCAACAGATATTCCTGTCCCTTGACCTGCACCTGATACTGATATGGCTGCGCGGGCGGCGGCACGATGGCTGCGACGAATTGATGCTGCAACGATGCGAGCCATCCGCCGGTGATGCTGGCATTGAATTTCGCCTCGTCTTCTTTCTCGACGTTGATGTCACGCGATTTTGCGCCGTCGTACACCGCGGGACCTTTGAACGAATACGTCTCGACATCGAAATAGGATCGCGAGGCATGCTCCCAGTGCCGCAACAACTGCGAATACGGTGCCAGCGAGCGGGGCGTTGCACCGTCGTTCACGACGTCGTACTTCAGATTGATGGTGTAGAGGCCGCGCGTGAACACAAAGGTCTTCGTGACCTTGAGCCCCGCACCATCCGTCCAGGTCAACGGAACGCGCAGTTCGTTCTCCCCTGCACCGAGGACATAGGTCGATTCGTCTGCATGCCACTGCGCCAGGTGCGAGGGCGCCGCCTCGCCGCTGCCACCGGCGAGTCCGCTTTGAATGACGTAAAGAGTTGGGCCCGCTTCGCGGCTCAGCAAGCGCACCGGCACATTGGGTTTGTCCTTGTGCAAGGGATAGAGCAGGAGATCGGCCTGATCGAGCTCGCCGCCCTTTAGATTGATTTCGACGTCGAGCACATCTGTGCTGACATGTAACAGTGCACCGGCCGACTTGGTCGACGTGGCAGTCTTGGCCGCCTCGACGTCGGCACTGGGCAATGTTGGCGCAGCGCCTGCCACAGGCGCTGCGACGGCCGTCGTCGGGGCTGTCGTCGAGGCTGTGGATGCGGTCGTACCCGTAGCGGCACCGTTCGGCACTGCGTCGCCGAGTGCATGACCGTTGGTGGTGCCGTCGGGCGCGCGTTCGGCCACTGCATTGACGCCGGGCGGCGGCGTGTAATCGCGCTGCCAGGTCTCGTAACACAGGAACAGAATGCCTGCGAGGAGTCCCCACAGCGCAATACGAACATTAGGCATTGATCACTCTCTTATCGGGCACGGGGTCGTAACCGCCGGCGTTGAATGGATGGCAACGCGCGATGCGGCAGACGCCGAGCCAGATCCCGCGCAGCACGCCATAGCGCTCGATCGCTGTGTGCGCGTAGCAGGAACAAGTCGGATGAAAACGGCAGCGCGGGCCGAGCATGGGGCTCAACACGAGCTGATAAACGCGAATCAGCGCGAGAAACATTTTGCGCAACGTCAGCATTTTTGCTTGATCGACTTCCAGTGTTTCTCGAGGCTCTCGCGCAAATCGGTTAGCTTAGCCGAGCCTGCTGCGTCACGTGCGTAAACCGTGACATCGACTGCCGGCAGCTCATGCTGATGCAGACGGAAAGATTCGCGCGTCAGCCGCTTGATGCGGTTGCGTGCAACGGCCGTACCGAATACGCGCGTCGCGATGCTCAACCCTAAGCGTGGGTACGACTGATCGTTGGGCAGTGCCGAAAGACTGAAGTAGTTATCGCCGAATCGGCGCCCGCGCTTTTTGACATTCTGAAATTCGCGCGGCTGATGCAGGCGCTGACGCGGCTCGAACTTGAAAGCACTAATCGTGTAGACAGCCTTTCGCGCTACGCGCTATGGGCAGAGCAGCTTGCGGCCTTTCGCACGCCGGCGCGCGAGCAATGCACGACCACTCTTGGTCGCCATACGCGCGCGGAAACCGTGCGTACGGGCGCGATGCAGATTGCTCGGATTGAAAGTTCTTTTCATGGCGGTAACCCAAATAAAATACAGGGTAAATCAACAAGCTGGGCCGATTTACGAGGGAGGGCAAGGGTACTGAGAGCACCCTGATGTGTCAATAGACGCACTGGCCTGTTGGGGATAGACTTTGCGCCCTTTCCGATTTTGCCCCTGCCCTAACCCATGAGGAGAGCGCTCTTGCCGGAGTCGCTGTGGAGTCGCTGTCTTCGCGTCCTAGAGGGCGAATTGCCGGAACAGCAATTCAATCTGTGGGTGCGGCCTCTGCAGGCGATCGAAGTCAATGGTGAACTCAAGCTCCTTGCGCCCAATCGGTACGTCGTTGAGTGGCTTGGACAAAATTCGCTCGCGCGCATCCGGGAACTGATTGGTGCGTTCGCGGACGGTGCAGCACCGGAAGTCGTGCTGGATGTTGGATCGCGGCCCGTCGCGACGGGCGCGGCTGCGGTCGGCCACGATGGCAACGGCACCGATAATGACGCTGCAGGCGCACATGCCAACAGCCGCACGGCGAGTTCGTCTGGACCGGTTGGAACTGTGTTCAATGGCCATTATGACGCCACTGCGGCAGCTGCTCGCGCGCGTCGGGCAGCGCCCTCCGTGCTGGGCAGCCCGATCAACGCGGACTTTACCTTCGACAGTTTCGTTGAGGGCAAGAGCAATCAGCTGGCGCGGGCCGCCGCCGTGCAGGTATCGGGAAATCCTGGCAAGGCGTACAACCCGCTGTTCATCTACGGCGGTGTGGGACTCGGCAAGACGCACCTCATGCACGCCGTCGCCAACAACCTGAAGCAAACCAACTCCAATGCACGCCTGGCATACGTGCACAGCGAACGTTTCGTCGGTGACATGGTGAAGGCGCTGCAGCACAACACCATCAATGATTTCAAAACGGCGTATCGATCACTCGACTGCCTGATGATCGATGACATCCAGTTTTTCGCCAAGAAAGATCGATCGCAGGAAGAGTTTTTTCATACCTTTAACGCGCTGCTCGAAAGTCAACAACAGGTGATCCTGACCTGCGACCGCTATCCGAAAGAAGTCGACGGGCTTGAAGAGCGCTTGAAATCGCGCTTCGGTTGGGGCTTGACGGTGGCGATCGAACCGCCGGAACTCGAGACCTGCGTTGCCATCCTCATGAGCAAGGCGGCGATGGCGCAGGTGGACTTGCCGGAGGAAGTCGCTTTTTTCATTGCCAAGCGCATTCGCTCGAACGTGCGCGAACTGGAAGGCGCGCTGCGGCGTGTTTGCGCGACCTCGCATTTCACCGGGCGTCCCATCACATTGGAATTCACCAAGGAAGCACTACGCGACCTGCTGGCGCTTCAAGAAAAATTGGTGACCGTTGAGAATATTCAGAAGACAGTGGCCGAATACTTCAAGATCCGAATTGCAGATCTGTTGTCGAAGCGACGTAACCGATCGATTGCGCGGCCGCGTCAAGTGGCCATGGCGCTCGCTAAAGAATTGACGAATCACAGCCTGCCGGAGATCGGCGATGCGTTCGGCGGTCGGGACCACACCACCGTGTTGCATGCTTGCAGACGAATCAAGGAATTACGCGAGGCCGAGCGGCGTATGGCGGAAGATTATATGAACCTGTTGAGAACCCTGGCGGGATAGCCCTCTGAAACGTGTGGATAACAATGTGGATAAAGTTATCCACAATTCGATGACAGCTTGCGACGGGTATCGCTACCATGACATCAAGAGAGTTTGAGCACTTGCAGTTTATTGAAATTAAAGACATTTTCAGCTTTATACCGGAATGATGCGGTCCTCTATAATCATAGTAATAATCTCTAAAATAAGATTAAAGATTAAGAATCTACACACGGACCATTCATGAAATTGACCGCAGAACGTGAGAAATTGTTGGCGCCGTTGCAGGCCGTAATCGGCGTCGTGGAACGACGTCAAACCATGCCTGTGCTGGCAAATGTGTTGTTGAGCGTGCGACAGGGTCAGCTGTCGATCACCGCAACCGACCTCGAAGTCGAATTGGTCGCTGCGACGGAAGTTTCGGTGCAGGAAGCGGGCGACATCACGGTTCCAGGCCGGAAAATGTTGGACATCCTGCGAGCATTACCCGAGAAGGTTTCGGTCTCGCTGACCATGGATGGTGAAAAGGTGATTCTCAAGGCGGGGCGCAGCCGCTTTACGTTGACCACCCTGCCAGCGTCCGATTTTCCGGTGATCGATGACATCAATGCGCAGCAGACGGTGAAAATCCCTCGTAAGGATCTGTTGCGATTGCTCGCGAAGACGCATTTCTCGATGGCGCAACAGGACGTGCGCTACTACCTGAACGGCATGCTGCTCGAAATCGACGGTCAGGCGCTTCGTGCGGTGGCGACCGATGGGCACCGTTTGGCGCTGTGCGAGACGGAACTGGCGGCTAAAGCCAAAACGTCGCAGCAAGTCATCGTCCCACGCAAGGGTGTCTTGGAACTGCAGCGGATTTTGACGGATGAGGGTGATGCCGAAGTCGCGATAGGCTCTAATCACGTTCGTGCCCAGATTGGCGATATTCGCTTCACTTCAAAGCTGATTGACGGTCGATTTCCGGAATATACCCGTGTTATTCCCGCGGCTCCGGCGTTTTCGATCAAAGCGGATCGAGACTTGCTTCGGCAGGCCCTGCAGCGCACGGCCATTTTGTCCAATGAGAAATATCGGGGTATTCGGGTTTCGGTGAAACGCAACGCCATCATCGTACAGGCCCACAATCCAGAGCAGGAGGAAGCCGAGGAAGAGATTGAAGTCGCCTACGAGGGCAACGATCTCGAAGTCGGGTTCAACGTGAACTACCTATTGGATGCCCTAGCGGCAATCGACGGTCAGGAAGTCGAACTGGGCATGACGGACAGCAACAGCAGCTGTTTGATCCGATCTCCTGGCGTAGCCGGCACGCGTTACGTCGTGATGCCTATGCGGCTGTAGGTGACGCTGCGTCGGTTGCAAGTAACGAATTTTCGCTGCTTGCAAGCGGCGGATCTCGAGTTCCATCCGGCCTTCACCTTAATCAGCGGACCAAACGCCTCGGGGAAGACGTCGGCCCTGGAGGCCATCTATGTACTAGGTCGGGGCCGATCGTTCCGTGCCAGGCGGCCGCAATCGGTGGTTCGCCGGGGAGCGGACAGTTTCGTCGTGTTTGGTGAGCTCGAGCATGGCGGCCGCAAGGTCGGCATGGGAATCGAAGGCTCCGCGGTCGGCACACGCGTTCAAATAGCGGGTAGCGAGCCCAGTTCACGTGCCGAACTTGCGCTTAATCTCCCGGTTCAGATTATCGACCCTGAGGTTCATCGGCTAATCGAAGAAGGACCGAACCAAAGGCGACGATTTTTGGACTGGGGCGCGTTCCACGTGAAACAAACATTCGTCGCCCATTGGCAGCGCTACAACCAAGTCCTGAAACAGAGAAATGCTGCGCTCCGATCACGTGCCGGGCGCGACGCGGTCGTGGCCTGGGACGTCGAACTACTGCAATACGGCGATCTCATCACCGACGCCCGGCATGAGTATGTCCTTCGTATTCAAGAAGTGGCCGCGCAAATTGCGCATCGACTGGTGGGAGGAGACCTCACTCTCGCCTATAAGGCAGGGTGGAGTAAGGATTGTACTTTCGCCGAGGTACTCGCCCGAAATCTGGCTTCAGACATGGACGCCGGCGTTACCCAGGCAGGGCCGCATCGCGGCGAGCTTTCCATACAATTCGATGGCGTGACAGCCAGAGATCACGTATCTCGCGGACAGCAAAAGCTCTTGGCCGCCGGGTTATTGATCGCTCAGTTGCGCCTCTTTCCGAGTACTGCCGTGGTGCAACCCACACTGTTGCTCGATGACCCAGCCGCTGAGCTGGATGCGGTGCATTTGGCAGCCTTGATTAACGAGCTGTCTGCCCATCCGGTACAACTGGTCGTTACCACGCTCCAGCCCACCTTCGCGGCCTTCGGTGAGCCGGGCAAGCACTTCGCACTTCAGGATGGCGTGTTTCAGTGTGTCTAGGCAGTTATGATGCTCCACGCCTGTCTCGCCTCTCGGGTCTATTGCTAGAGCAGCGAGACCCCCTGTAGAGCCGATCGGCCTGGCTTTAAGCAATGGGACAGCCGTTCAGATATAGCCACGGTGTGCTGCTTGGTAGTTCCACGTGAAACGTGCCATCTTGGTGAGCGTAAACTTCGTCAATGCAAGCCCTGTCCTTTCCATGCGCTGACCTTTAATCACTGGTTCCTGGTTACTGGTTTCAGTGGCTCTCCCGGGCCACTGGGCGCAAAAGCACCATGCGTGTCCCGCCACTAAAGTTTTTACGCACAGCCAATCTGCCTGTGCGGTGTCGACACGCGCGAACATCTCTCGCGAGGGTCGATGCGCTCGTTGTCACAGTGGCAATTGAGGCATCGCTGACTGGTGTAGTGCGGGTTCACCACAGCCAACAAACCTTCACGCCAACGCCATTTATAGGTGAGTCGTTTCTCTGAACTCGTACCAGTCCTGATCAGGATTGACTATACAAGTCCAGTCTTCGAAGTCTACAAAACCTATGTACTGTGGACGTTTGAAAAGGATGGGTCTGTAGACGTCATCTGCAGACCCTGGGCGCCTCCCGTGCAGGATCAGAAACTGCCATCTTGGATGCCTAGGGTTTCCAGAAACTCACACGAGACACGCGCTGCCCACCAATGCTTTGGGGTGTCCGATCTGAGCGAGCATGCTGCATACAACGCAGCCCG